>DYDD01000118.1:0-7414 GCA_020718045.1 Fibrobacter sp.
CCTCGCCGGCGTCGCGGTTCTCGACGGTCTCGACGGTCCGCGGCCGGCGATATTCCGGGCGCGCGCGGGGCGGCCCGGCGGGGCGTCGGCGCGGTCCGGCGTCGCGGTCGCGCGGGGACTCGATCCGGTCGTCGCGCTCTTCGGGTTCGGGCCGCACGGGTTGGTCGAATCGTTCCGGCAGGTTGGCGCGGTCCTGCTGGTCGTCGCGGTCGAAACGCCCGGTGCGATCGGTGCGCTCCGTGCGTTCGGCGCGATCCGGATGGGCGGTGCGCTCCCCGCGGTCGAACCGCTCCCTCCCCGAGCCCGTCGGCTGGCCCCCCGCGTGGCCCCGGTTGCCGCGCCCGCGCGGCAGGAGACGCTTCTCGGCCTCCTGGATCAGGTCGCGGTCCGACTTCAGGGACAGCACCTGGTAGTTCTCGCGATGCAGGCCGGGATCGTCGGTGACGTCGATGACCATGTCGTGCTCGCTGCAGAGGTCGTCGAGCTGCTCGGCGCGCTCGGTGCTCAGGTAGAGGGCCAGCATGGGGTTGGCCACGATCTGCAGCTGCTTCTCGCCGGTCTTGTGGTGGACGCGGTGCACCTCGCGCTCGATGCGGTTGGCCAGCGTCTCGAGGCTGAGCACCTTGCCCGCGCCGTGGCAATAGGGACAGTCGTCACTGAGGAACGAGACCAGCGAGGGGCGGACGCGCTGGCGGCTCATCTCGGCCAGGCCCAGGTTGCTGACCGGGAAGACCTTGGTGCGCGCGCGGTCGTTCTTCAGGGCGTTGCGCAGCTCGTTCAGCACCCGCTTCTTGTTCCCCTCGGACTCCATGTCGATGAAGTCGACCACGATGATGCCGCCGATGTCGCGCAGGCGCAACTGGCGGGCCACCTCGCGGGCGGCCAGCAGGTTGGTCTCGACGATCGTGTCTTCCTGGTTGTGGCGGCCGACGAAGCGGCCGGTGTTCACGTCGATCGAGACCAGCGCCTCGGTCTGTTCGATGACGATGTAGCCGCCCTTCTTCATCCACACCTTGGGCTCGGTGCTCTTGCGGATCTCCTGCTCGATGTCGTAGTGGTCGAAGACGGCCGACGCGTCGCGGTGCAGCCGGACGCGGTCCTTGATTTCGGGCGCGAAGATCTGCACGTACTTCTGGAGGCGCTTGTAGTCGTCCTTGTCGTCGATGACGAGCATGTCGACGTCGTCCTTGAAGATGTCGCGGATCAGGCCCACGACCATGCCCACGTCCTCGTGGACCAGGGCGGGCGCCTGGACCTCGCGGTCGGCGGCCTCGACCGTCAGCCACAGGTCCGACAGGTACTTGACGTCGGCGCGGATGGCCTTCTCCTCGGCCCCCTCGGCCGCGGTGCGCACGATGAAGGCGCCGGCGTCGGGGCGGGCCTCCTGCAGGATGCGCTTCAGGCGCACGCGCTCGTGCCGGTCCTCGATCTTGCGCGAGACGCCCACGTGGTGGCCCTTGGGCATGTAGACCAGGAAGCGGCCCGGCAGGCTGATGTCGGCAGTCAGGCGCGGGCCCTTGCTGCTGATGGGCTCCTTGGTGACCTGGACCAGGATCTTGTCGCCGACCTTCAGCATGTCGCCGATGTCGGGGACTTGGGCGTTGCGCCCGCTGCGACCGCCGCCGGCGGGCAGCGGCCCGTCGACCGCCTCGACCGATTCGGGGTCCTCGTGCACCAGGTCCGAGGCGTGCAGGAAACCCGCCCGCTCCAGCCCGATGTCGACGAAGGCCGCCTGCAGGCCCGGCTTCACCGAAGTTACGATCCCGCGGTAGAGGTTGCCCACGATCCGCTTGCTGTCGGCGCGCTCGATGAGCAGCTCGACCAGCTCGCCGTCCTCGCGGATGCCGATGCGGATCTCGTGGGGATTCGAGTTGATGATGATGTCCTTGCGCATGTCTATGGTTCCGATCTGTGGGCGGTTCAGGCCGTCAGATGACGCTGCAGCCATAACCGCTGGTTGTGTTCGCGAACCCCGTCGAGCGGCGAAGCCCAGGTCCCGTCCGGCCGGCGCATCAGCAGGGCCGTGCGCCGCAACTCGGCGTGTCGGGGTTCCGGGAGCGCGTCGCCGCAGAGGGCCGCGAGGAAATCATGGGCAGGCAGCCCGGGCTGGGCCGGGAAGCGCTGCAGGGAAAAAGCCAGCTCGACCCCGCCGTCGGGGCCGAGAGTCTCCGCCACCGCGAGACGGTCCTCGCACAGCAGCGGGCGCACGTCCACCGCCACGTCCCCCTTGGGGCGCTGGCGCACGACGACGCGGTCCGACGCGGCCAGGAACTCCCCGGCCAGCCGGCGCGCGGTCGCCACGGAAGGCCCGCCGTCGGCCGGCGGCGGCAACAGGGCCCGGTAGTCGCTGCGGTCGACCCCCTGCTCGATCGACTCCGGCACGACCGGCCCCATGGGCTCGGCCGCCAGCAGGCGGATCGTCGGGGGCAACTGCCGGTTCAGCCGCGGCACCCAGTCGTGCACATCGTGCAGCAGGGCGAGGTCCAGCAGCTCGTCGTCGCCGGCCACGCCCACCGGCAGGGGCGGGCCGAACTTGATCAGCAGGTGGGGGTGGAAGCCCTGGCTGTACGCCACCGGCAGGGCGGAGCGGCGCAGGGCCATCTGGATCAGGCGCTGGAAGTCGAGGTGGCCCAGCCAGACGGCGTCGCCGTCCTTGGTGTAGCTCGCCCGGAACCAGCACTTCTCGCTCGCCCGCTCGCGCCACTTGCGCCACTGCGGGCGCTCGCGGCGCGGGTCCGCCGGATCGGCGTTGCGGGGATCGAACAGGGAGACGACGACGGCGGTCGCCTCCGCATCGGCGCCCGCAGGCGGCGCCGCCGCGTCGAGCGGCAGCGCGGCCGCGATCGCGACCCGCCCCCGCTTCGCGCGCGAACCGTCGGGCTGCTCGGCGAACACGTGGACCAGGCCGGGGCCGCAGGCCTCGCAGCGCTCGCAGCCGCCCTCGAGACGGCAGTCCGGCACCGTGGCGCCGGCCTGCGCCGACACCCACTCGCGGCGCAGGAAATCGCGGTCCACCTGGGCGAAGACGCCGTCCCAGGGCAGCGGCGCGTCCATGTCTCGCGGCTCGACGTAGCCGTCCGGATCGACGCCCGCCTCGACGAAGGCCCGTTCCCACCGCCCGGCGTGGAACATCTCGTCCCAGCCGTCGAAGCGGGCGCCCAGGCGCCAGGCCCGCTCCACGACGTCGGCCACGGCGGCGTCGCCGAGGCCGAGCACGCCCTCCAGCCAGGACACGTCGGGGTCGCGCAGGCTGAGCTTGATGCGGCTGCCGCGCAGGCGGTCCGACAGCAGCCCGTTGCGCCGGGCCATCTCGCCCCGCGACACCTGGCCGGCCCACTGGAACGGCGTATGCGCCTTCGGCGCGAAGGGCGAGAACGAGGCGGTGACCTGCGCCCCGCCGCGCGGGGCCGCGGCCACGACCTTCTCCACCAGGTCCGCCGCGGCCAGCAGGTCCTCGTCGGTCTCGGTGGGCAGGCCCGTCATGAAGTAGAGCTTGATCTTCTTGGCGCCGGCGGCGAAGGCGCGCCGCACGCTGGTCATGACGTCCTGCTCGGTGACGTTCTTGTTGACCACGTCGCGCAGGCGCTGGCTGCCCGCTTCGGGCGCGAAGGTGAAGGACGATGGCCGCTCCTGCTGGACCAGGCCGTAGAGGCCCTCGTCCAGGGCGTCGACGCGCAGGCTGGGCAGCTCCAGCGACGTGCGCGCGTCGCCGATCCCCTCCAGGATGCCCGCCATCGCCGCGCCCAGGCCCGTGTAGTCGCAGGTCGAGAGCGACAGCAGCGACACCTCTTCCCAGCCGAGGTCGCGCGCGCCGGCGACGGCGCAGTCGACGACCTGGGCCACGTCGCGCTCGCGCACCGGGCGCGTGATCATCCCCGCCTGGCAGAAGCGGCAGCCCCGCACGCAGCCCCGCATGACCTCCAGGGCGAGTCGGTCGTGGACCGCCTCGATCACCGGCACCAGGGTGGCCGGCGGCGGGAACGCGTTCAGGTCGCGCACGACGCGCGCCTCGGTGCGGCCCGGCTTGCCCAGCCACCACAGGCCGGGGACGGCACGGACCCGGGACAGCAGCGCAGCGCGGTCCTCGCCGGCCCGCTTGCCGTCGCGGACGGCGTCGGCGATCTCCAGCAGCGCCTCCTCCCCGTCGCCCACGCACACGACGTCGGCGAAGGGGCCCAGCACCGTCGGGTTCGCGGCGCAGTGCCCGCCGACGAGTACCAGCGGGTCGCCGTCGGCGCGGTCGGCCGCACGCAGCGGCACGCCCGCCAGGTCGAGCATCGTCAGCAGGTTGGTCAGGCACAGCTCGTAGCCCAGCGAGAAGCCGATCACGTCGAAGACGCGCGCCGGCCGGCCCGACTCCAGCGCGAACAGGGGCAGGCGACCCTCGCGCAGCAGCGCCTCGAGGTCGGGCCAGGGCGCGAAGGCGAGGTCGGCGTAGGCGTCGTCGCGCGCGTTGACCGCGGCGTAGAGGATGCGCAGGCCGTTGTTGGAGATGCCCAGCTCGTAGGCGTCGGGGTAGGAGAGCAGGAAGTTGGCGCGGGCCGGGTCCCAGTCCTTGCGCGACGCGCCCAGCTCTCCGCCCAGGTAGCGCCCCGGGCGGGAGACCAGGGGCAGCACGCGCCGCCGCAACGCGGCGCGCAGCCGCTGCGGATCGTCGTACGCCGGGTCCGGGCGGTGGCGACCGCCCTGGGCGTTTCCGGACACGGAGCCTCGTTTCCGATCGGGACCGGGCGTCAACGCGCCCCCGGAGAGCCCACTTCCGGGGTGGCGGCGCCGCGGTCCAGGATCTCCTTGCTCAGCTCGTTCTCGAAGGGCACGGGGTAGTTCCCGGTGAAGCAGGCGGCGCAGTGCACCGACGGGTTCCCGGTGGCCCGCAGCAGGCCCTCGAGCGAGAGATAGGCCAGGGAATCGACACGCAGGTAGGTGGCGATCTCGTCCACCGTGTGGCTGCTCCCGATGAGCTCCTTGCGCACGGGCGTGTCGATGCCGTAGTAACAGGGATGCGTCACCGGCGGCGAGGCGATGCGCAGGTGCACCTCGGCCGCCCCCGCGGCGCGGATGAGCTTCACGAGCTTCCGCATGGTCGTGCCGCGGACGATGCTGTCGTCGATCACGACGACGCGTTTCCCCTCGATCAGTCGGCGGACAGGATTGAATTTGATGCGTACGGACATGTCGCGGACCTTCTGGGCCGGCGAGATGAAGGTGCGCCCGACATAGTGGTTGCGGATGAGCGCCAGCTCGAACGGCAGGCCGGTCCGCCGGGCATAGCCGAGGGCCGCCGTGTTGCTGGAGTCCGGGACGGCGCAGACGAAATCGGCATCGGCGGGGCTCTCCTGCCCCAGGATCTCGCCGCAGCGGCGGCGGGTCTCGTCGACGCTGACGCCGAAGATCGTGCTGTCCGGGCGCGAGAAGTAGATGTGTTCGAAGACGCACTGGGTGATCTCGCCCCACGGCGCCAGCCGCCGGCTCGTCAGGCCGTTCCCGTCCAGGACGACCATCTCGCCGGGCTCGACGTCCCGCAGGTAGGTGCCGCCGATGATATCGAAGGCGCAGCTCTCCGAGGCGATGACGTAGCTGTCCCGGTACCGCCCCAGGCAGAGCGGTCGGAACCCGCGCGGGTCCCGCGCGGCGATCAGCTTGTCGCGGCAGAGCACCAGCAGGCAGTACGCGCCCTTGACCTTACCGACCGCCTCGGCCACCGCCTCCTCGAAGGACGCCGCGCGGCTGCGGGCGATCAGGTGCAGGATGACCTCGGTGTCGCTGGTGGTCGAGAAGATCGACCCGTCCTGCTCCATCTCGCGGCGCAGGAGGTGGGCGTTGACCAGGTTGCCGTTGTGGGCCACGGCCACCGTGCCGCGGTGGCAGGTGACCTGCAGCGGCTGCGCGTTCTCCAGTTGCGACGAACCGGTGGTGGAATAGCGGACGTGCCCGATGCTGAAGGTGCCGTCGAGGGACTTCACGACGGCCTCGGTGAAGACGTCGGCGACCAGACCCATGGCGCGGTGCGTGCGCACGGTGTGGCCGTCCGACGTGGAGACGCCCGCGCTCTCCTGGCCGCGGTGCTGCAGGGCGTGCAGCGCGAGCGCCGACAGCTCGCCGGCGCCGGCGCAACCGGCCACGCCGACGACCCCACACTCCTCGCGCCAGTGGCGCCCTTCCGCACCCATGTCGTTTCCCGTCCCGGTTCAGGTTCAGGCGCGGCGCGACCGCGCCGGCGATGCCAACCAGCCCTGCATGTGCGGATTGACCAGCAGGCCTTCCCGCGCGCTCTTCGCCTCGACCAGACGCCCGGCCACGGCCGCCGGCTCCGCGGTCCCCGGCGCCAACGCCAGGCGCCACAGCACGCCGGAGAGCACCGCCGACGTCTCCCCCAGCGGGAAGGCGCAGACGTCGACCACCGAGGCCCCGCCTGCGTTCGCGTCGGCCGGGATCGCGCCGCCGAGCAGGCGGTCCAGCACGTCGTCGTCGCCGGCCGGCAGGTCCGTGGCCGCGACCTCCCCGGGCCAGCCGCCCGGCAGGGGGTCGCCGCGCGCGGGGATCGCCGCCCAGGGTTCCCCGGCGCCGCTCAACACGAAATGGGCGAAGTGGTGCTTGTTGGGGTTGTAGAACCGCCCCACCGTCAGCAACCGCTCCACCGTTTCGGGCGCAGGCGCGTCCTCGGTCTGCCAGAAGGTGTGGAATTCGGCCCGCGCCAAGCCCACCAGGCGCTCGCCGCCTTCCAGGCGACGACGCATGACGCGCTCGGCCGTGGCCGCGTGCAGGTCCACGCCCTTGTGACAGGTCATCAAGGTACGCTGAATGATCATCCTTCGCCTCTCCTAAGGCAAGGACCGTCTCCGGCGAACGGTCCCGTCAACCTTCTGGAATCAGCAGAGTTCCACCAGTCGTCGCAGGACCGCCAGACCCGGGCCGGCCCCCAGCTGGGCGTCGCGGTCCCCGACCCGCTCCCGGCGCCGCAGGCCCCAGGGATGGTCGAGATCCTCGGGCACCTGGAACAGCCAGGCCGCCCGTTCGGGATGCGGCATCATCGCCAGGACGTTGCCCGCGGGGTTGGTCATCGCGGCGGTGGCCAGCAGCGACCCGTTGGGGTTGCCCGGGCCTCCCCCGTCCGGCGACGCCGCGGCGTATCGGTAGGCCAGCAGGCCCTCGTCGCGCAGGCGGGCGAAGAACGCCGGATCCTCGTGCGTGAAGCGCCCCTCCGCGTGGGCGATCGGCACCGGCAGGGTGCGCGGCAGACCCTCGAGGAAGCGGCAGCGGCTGCCGGCCACGGCCTCCAGCACCACCCAGCGGGAGAAATAGCCGCGCCGCCCGGGGATGCGGTTCGGCGCCAGCGCCACCTCGACCCGGCCACGGTCGAGGCCGGGCACCAGCCCCGCCTCGACCAGCACCTGGCAGCCGTTGCAGATGCCCA
>DYDD01000118.1:7424-8859 GCA_020718045.1 Fibrobacter sp.
GCCGGCGGCGTCGGCCGCCAGCAGGGCCTCCAGCAGCGGGTCCTTGGCCGCCACCGCGCCCGCGCGCACGCGGTCCTGGTACGAGAAGCCGCCCGGGACCAGGTAGCCGTCGAAATCCGCCAGCTCGGCGGCCGGGCGCGTCCAGCGGAAGATCTCGGCCCGCGCCCCGGCGGCCGCCAGGGCCCGCGCGGATTCGTCCTCGCAGTTCATGCCGGGCAGCTGCAGCACCGCGACGCGGGGCTGCGCGCCGGCGATGACGGCCACCGGCGCGACCGGTCCTTCGACGACCACCGGCGGCTCGACCCGGTCGGCCGGATCGGGCAGGCCGCGCGCGGCCAGCACGCGGGTCAGGCCCTCGCGCCAGCTCAGATCCAGTTCGTCGAGCTCGACGACGACGGCCTCGCGGCCGGCGACGTCGCGGACCGAGATGGCGGCGGCATCGACGATCTCGCCCAGGAAGGCCCAGGTCGCGCCCGCCCCGGCGAGCAGCGCCTCGGCCCGCGCCGCGTCGCGCTCGCACACCTCCACCACGAAGCCCCCGCGCTCCCCGTACAGGAACTCGCGCAGGGTCAGGCCACGGCAGGCCGGCGGCACCGCGACGACGGCGCCGAGCGGTTCGCGGCCCCGCGGTCCCAGCGCCATCTCGGCCAGGCAGACGGCCAGTCCGCCGTCGCTCACGTCGTGCGCGGCCTGCAGCAGGCCGGCCTCTGCCAGGTCGCACACCGCCGCGATCCCGCGGCGGGCGTCCTCGAGGTCCGGCGGCGTCAGCACGTCGCGGCCGAAGACGAACCCCGCCTCGCGGGCCAGCGTGGCGCCGGCGGCGTCGTCGGGCAGGCCCACCAGGTAGAGCCGGTCGCCCGCCGCCTTCAGCCGCTGGCTGCGGCAGAGCGTCACGTCGGCCACGTTGCCCACGCAGGCGATGATCGGCGACGGGGCCACGGTGCGGCCCGCGGCGCTCTGGTTGTAGAGCGACACGTTGCCCGAGACCACCGGCAGCGGCTCCCCGCCGCGCGCGTGCAGCGTGACGGCGCGGCAGGCGTCGCCCACGCCGCGCACCGCCTCGCGGAACTGGCGGAAGACCTCGGGGTCCTCGGGGTTGCCGAAGTTCAGGCAGTCGGTCACCGCGGCGGGCCGGCCGCCGACGCAGGCCACGTTGCGCGCCGCCTCGACCACGGCGCGCAGGCCGGCCTGGTAGGGGTCGCGCAGGCCGACCAGGGGGTTGCCGTCGACGCTGACCGCCACGCCCAGGACGCTGCCCGGCACCGGGGCCACCACGCCCGCGTCGGCCTCGCCGGGGCGCAGCACGGTGCAGCCGCGCACCTCGGGATCGTAATGCCGGTAGAGATGCTCGCGCGAGGCCGCATTGAGGTGGCCCACCAGACGCACCCACTCCGCGGCGATCAGCGCGTCGGACGCCTCGGCCGCGCGGGCGGGC
>DYDD01000388.1 GCA_020718045.1 Fibrobacter sp.
GCGGCGTAGCCGCGCGCGACCAGGGCGGCGGGCCCGCGCAGCGCTTCCGGCGTCGGGTCGGGCAGCTCGGCCAGGGGCGTGCCCCGCAGCAGGTGGCGGGCCAGGTCCTGCTGCAGCGGCGCCAGCAGGTCGGCCGCGCGATCGCGGGCGCGGTCGGAAATCTCGCCGCGCCCCGTCTCCCGGGCCACCCGCGCGATCCAGCGGTCGAGGTCGGGACGAACGTGCTCGAACCCGCGCAGCATCCGGCGCGCGGCGGCGGGATCGCCGGCCAGCTCCGCCAGTTCGGCGGCGCCGGCGGGGTCGCGGCCGAGTTCGGCCTCGAGGCGGGACAGCGCCTCGTCCCAGAGGTCGTCGGTGTTCTCGACGATGCTGAAGGACGGGTCGACGCCCGCGTCGTCGGCGAACCGTTTCAGCAGCGTCTGGCAGAAGGTGTGGATCGTGCCCACCAGCAGGCCCGACGTGTCCTCCAGCACCTCTTCGAAGAGCAGGGCGGCGCGGTCGACCGTCTCGGGCGCCGGGGTCTCGCCGAGCAGCGAGGTCAGCTCAGCGACCAGCCCTTCGCGGTCCAGTCGCGCCAGGACGCCCAGGCGCGCGCGCAGGCGATCGCGGATCTCGACCGCCGCCTTGCGCGTGAAGGTCAGCGCCACGACGCTCTTCAGCGGGGCGCGCACCAGCAGCAGCCGCACGATGCGGTCCACCAAGACCTTGGTCTTGCCCGAGCCGGCCGAGGCCCGCAGGGGCACCGACAGCGTGGGGTCCGCCGCCAGGCGCTGGACGAGGTCCGCGTTCACGGCGCACCTCCCGTCGCGGACGGCCCGGCCTCATCGACGCGGCAGGCCCCGCGCCAGGCGCAGTGCCGGCAGGGAGCGCGCGGCCCGTCGGGATCGTCGCCGTCCGGCAGCAGTGGGTAGGGGGTGCCGCGGTCGGCCATCGCCAGGGCGGCGGCCAGCACCGCGGACCCGTCGCGCACCAGGTCGTGGTCGGGCTCGAGGTGCGGTTTGTCGGGGAGTCCGACCTCGCCGGGCTTCAGGCCGTAGTAGGAGCCGATGAGCCCCGCGTCGGTGGGGACGCCGCCCACGCAGCCGAGGCGGACGGCCAGGGCGTAGAGGGAGAGCTGGAGATCCTCGCCGTCGCGCACGGCCTTCCTGGTCGGCGGTTCCCCCGTCTTGTAGTCGATGACCTGCACCGTCGCGCCGTCGCGCGCGAGGTCGGCGCGGTCGAGCCTGCCCGTGACCGCGATGCCCGCGACCTCCGGCGGCGTGTCCCGCAGGTCGGCGGCGCCCTGCCGCGCCAGCCAGTCGCGCAGCGAGCCCAGCGTGAACTCGAACGACGTCTCCAGCGCGACCGGTTCCCAAGCGCCGGCGCGCGCCAGCTCGACGGCGACGATTTGCTCGCCCGCGGCCAGGAAGGCCGCCTCCCAGAGCCGGCGCTGCGGCAGGTTGCCGAGCCGCGCGGCGAAGGCTTCGCCCACGGCTGTGTCCA
>DYDD01000119.1 GCA_020718045.1 Fibrobacter sp.
GTCGCCGGTCACCCTGGCTCCGGCCGCGGTCGCCTGGCCCGCGGCCGACGCGACGCTGCGCTTCGACGACGAGGAGGCGGATCAGGCGGCGCCGCCGTCGCCCGCGGCCGGTCGCGCCGCCCGCGTCGACTCCAACGTCGTGCCCCTGCACGAGGTGCGGGAGCTCTCCGACCGTCTGGCGCCCTCGGGTCGCCGCACCGCCTCGCCGGTGGGGGAGGCGGCGCGTCGCGATCTCTCGGAACCCGCGTACACCCGCAAATACCTGGACTGAGATGCCGCTGTGGGGCAAATGGTGGTTACGCCGGAGCGGTGATGCGCATCACTCCGGCGTCTCGCTTTGCGAACAGGGCCGATACGACGAGGCCCTGCCCCTGCTGCGCGCGGCCGACGCCCTCCGGCAAGGCCGGACCTCCCCGCTCACCGACTTCCACCTGCGTCAGTGCCTGACACAGCTGGGTCGACGGCTGGTGAGCGCGGGCGACCCCGCCGGCGCGGTGCCCCTGTTCGCCGAAGCCGCCGACCGCTGGCCGACCTACCCGGACCTCCACTTCTGGCACGGCGTCGCGCTCGCCTCGACGGCCCGCTGGGAGGAGGCGCTGGGTGTGGCGCGCCTGGCCCTGCGCCACAACGCCGACTACGTCGAGGGCCGGCTGCTCGAGGCCGCCGCCCTGGGCTGCCTGGACGATGCCGAGCGGGCGGCGGCCAGCCTGAACGAGCTGCTGGCCAGCGGCCGACGCGTCGAGCACCCGCTGATCCGGCACCTCGCGGGCGCGGGGCGTTTCACCGCGGCGAACCTGCCCGACGACCTGCTCGCTCTGCTGCGTGAGGCCGCGGACGCTTCCCGCGACGGCGATCGGGTCCGCGCGGCCGTCGAGACCTGCCGCTCGGGCGCCTGGGACGAGGGGATCGCCCGCATGCGCGAGCTCTGCGCCACGAACCCCACCTACCCGGACCACCGCGTCCGCCTGGCGGCGGCGTTGTTCCAGACCGGCCGCAACACCGAGGCGCTGGCCGAGGTCGACCAGGCCCTGCGCCTCAACCCCCGCTACCGCACGGCCGCCCACCTCAAGGCCCTGATCCTCGCCGACCAGCACCGCTTCCGGGACGCGCGCGAGGTGATCCTGGCCCAGGACGAACTGACCGACCCCGTCACCGGCCACCCCGGGGAGGCGCTGTTCTGCGCCTACCTGAACGCGTCGCTGGCGCTGCTGACCGGTCGGCGCGACGAGGCTCGCCGCGCCCTGCGCCCGTGGCACGACCTCGCGGCCTCGTTCCCCATGGCGGAACTGCTGCTCGCGGCGGCCGACGAGCTCGACGGTCAAGCGGACGAGGCGCGACGCCGGCTCGAAGACCTTTGCGAGAAGTGGTTCCTCGACGCCGACTACCACCACTTCCTGGGCTGCCACCTGCTGGCGTCGCGGCGCTGGGACCGGCTCGGCAAGCTGCTGGAGCAGTGGCCTCACCCGGATCAGACCCACGCGGACCCGCGATGCGCCTACCTGGCGCTCCACCTGAAGCTGGCGCAGGGAGGTGCGGCCGCACCCGCGGATTTCCCGCCCGCCCTCGCCGACGCGCCCGCCTGGCGCCTGCTGCGGGCGCGTTCCCTGGCGTCGTCCGGGGAATGGCTGACGGCCCTGCCCTTGTTGCGCGCGCTCGTCGAGGAAGGCGAGGCGACCGAACCGCTGGCCACCCTGCTGGTGCGGGCCTACCTGATCCTGGACGACACGGGGGAGGGGGCGACGCCCGACGCCGTCTCGGACGCGCTGCTCCAGGAACGCCTGGGGTTGTTGCACCGTCAGGAACGGAGCGCCCAGGCCATGGGCCTGCTGCGCCGCCGCCGGGAACTCTCGCCCGAGGACCTGCGTTGGACGTGGCTCGATCCGTCCTTCTGGCTCGATCCCATCCGACGCTGGATCGGCTGAACCGGCGTCGCGACGGATGATCCCGCCGCAGCCGCCGATCGGAGTCGCGCGTGAAGCTTCTCGTCCCGCTGTTGCTGCCGCTGTTCGCCGCCGTCGCCGTCGCGCAACCGGCGCGGCAGGCGCTCGGAGCGGGCGACGACCGCGCCGCTGACTGCGCCGAGCCGCTCGCCCTCTATCAGGCCGGCCAGCGGCGGGCCGCCGAACCCGGACTCGCCGACTGCGCGCAGGATCCCGACGCCGACGCCGAAGTCCTGGTCGCCCTCGCGGTGCTGACCCTGGAGGACGGGCGCGTCCACGACGCGCTGTCCTGGGGTTCCCGCGCCGCCGCGAACCACCCCGACTCGCCCGATGCCCGCTACTGGTACGGCCGCGCCCTGCTCGCCTCCGGGGACCTCGCGGCTGCGCGTGAGCAGTGGGAACAGGGACTCGCCGCCGGCGCGGAGCACCCCGGCCTCCTGGAGGCCATGGCCCGTCTGCTGCTGGAGCAGGGCGAGGAACAGCCGGCCTACGGTCTGTTCACCCAGCTCGTGCGCGTGACCGGCGGCACGCCGAACGTCCACAAGACCCTCTCGCGGATCGCGCAGAAGCGGGCCCTGTGGCGGCAGGCGCTGGCCCACTGGGCCGACGCTCTCTCCTACGGCCCTCCCGCCGCCGCCGACCTGCGCAGCGCCGTCGAACTGGGCATCATGGCCGGCGACACGGCCTACGCCGTGACCACCGGCCGCGAGACGGTGCGACGCGACGACAGCGCCGCCTCCTGGGCCGTGCTCGGCGAGGCCTACTTCGCCGCCCGGCGCTACCAGCAGGCCGAGACCGCGCTCAGGACAGCCCTGGCGCGGGATGCCGGCCAGGCGGCCTCGCGGTTCCACCTGGCCAACACCCTGGAACTGCAGGGGCGCCAGGAGGAGGCCGACGCCGAGTTCCGCCGCTACGTCGCCGTCGCACCCGAGGATCCCATCGGGCATTTCAACTTCGCGCTGCATCTGGAAGGCCGCAGCCGGCTGGCCGAGGCCCTGCTCGAGGCGACGCGCGCCTGCCGGCTGGGGCCGCGCGTCGCAGAGGCGCGGCTGCTGAAAGCGCGTCTGCTGGAGCGTCTCGGCGACGACGTCCGGCTGCTGAACGAACTCGCCGGCATGCTCGCCGACGGGGTCGGCAACGCGGCAAAGCTCGGGACGTGGCGCGACGAGGTGCTGGCCCGACGCCGGCGGGACGTCGACTTGTTGGCTGCGGGTCAGGTCCTGCTGCTGCATATCGCGTTGCCCGACGAGTCGGCGGCGGCCCTGGTCCGCGGGGAGATCGCGGCCGGCGTGGATTTCGCGGCCCTGGCGACGTCGTACAGCGTCGGCGCCGCGGCTTCGACCGGGGGGGACATCGGCTGGCTGGATCCGCGGCAGATGGCGCCGCCCCTGCGAGCGGCGGTGACGGCGCTGGCCCCGCAACAGATCAGCCCCCCCGTCGCGTCGGGAGGGCTGGTCCATATCTTCAAGAGGCTGCGCTGATCCTGCGGGAAGCGGTATCGGGATCCCGGCGGTTCAGACGACCTTGCGCGTTCAGACGACCTTGCGCACAGCGCCGGCCTTGATGCAGCGTGTGCACACGTAGCCCCGGCGGACCGTGCCGTTCTGCTCGAACTTGATCCGCTGCAGGTTGGGCAGCCAGCGATGGCGCGACGTGTTGTGGGCGTGGCTGACCCGGTTGCCGTACTGCGGGCCCTTGCTGCAGATCTCGCATTTCCTGCTCATGGCGGTCGTCCTCCTGGGGTACTTGCAATCGCGGATCCGGGAATTTAACATCGCCCGCGCGCCCCCGCAAGGATTTTCCCCCACCCGAAAGGTCCCCGTGCCGACGGCGATCGCCTGGGACAGCCCGGTCCAGTTCCTGAAGGGCGTGGGCCCGGTGCGGGCGCAGGCCCTCGCCCGCCTGGGGATCGTCACGGTCGCCGATCTGCTGCGCCACTACCCGCGGACGCACCTAGACCGCAGCCGGGTCACCCCGATCCGGGACCTGCGGACCGGCGCCGAAGCCACGGTCCTGGGGCGCGTGCTCACCGCCGGGGAGCGACGGTCGCGCCAGGGGCGGACCGTCCAGACGGTCGCCGTCGCCGATGACGGCGGCACGCTGTTCTGCCAGTGGTTCGGCCAGCCCTACCTGCTGCGCCAACTGCGACCCGGCCTCAAGATCCTTCTGGGCGGTCGCGCCCAGATCTACAATCATCGCATGCAGATGGTCCATCCGGATTACGAACTGCTCGAAGATGGGGGAGCAGCCCTCCACACCGCCAGGCTGGTGCCGATCTACCCGCTGACCACCGGCGTGGGCCAACACTGGCTGCGCCGGCTGGTCCACGAGACGCTGGCGGCCGTGCGGGACCGCATCGAGGAGACCCTGCCGCCGGCTTTGCGGGACGGGCGCGACCTGGCCGGTCTGCGCGAGGCCTTATGCGGCATCCACTTCCCTACCGATCACCGGGACCTGGAGGCCGCCCGCGCCCGTCTGGTCTACGAGGAGATCTTCCTGATCCAGCTGGCCCTGGCCAGCCGGCGGCGGGAGTTCGGGGAACGACCCGGCCTGCGCCTGGGTCAGCCGGGCGACCTGACCGCAAGGATGGTCGCGCAGCTGCCCTTCGCCCTGACGCGGGCCCAGCGACGGGTCGCCGCCGAGATCCTGCGCGACCTGCGCAGCGGCCGCGTCATGCACCGCCTGCTGCAGGGCGACGTGGGCAGCGGCAAGACGCTGGTCGCGGTGCTCGGCGCGCTGTTCGTGATCGAGCAGCGCCACCAGGCCTTGCTGATGGCGCCCACCGAGGTCCTGGCGCAACAGCACGGCGAGGTCTGCCGGCGCCTCTGCGAACCCCTGGGCGTCAGCACGGCCACGCTGACCGGCTCGACCCCCGCTAAGGAACGCCGTGAGATCCTGCGGGCCGCCGGGTCGGGGGAGATCGACCTGCTCGTGGGCACGCACGCCCTGGTGCAGGACGGCGTGGACCTGCCGCGCCTCGGCCTGGCGATCGTCGACGAGCAGCACCGCTTCGGCGTGCGCCAGCGGGGGCGCGCCGGCCGCACCGGCGACGAGATCGCGCCGCACGTGCTGGTGATGAGCGCCACCCCGATCCCGCGCAGCCTGGCGCTGACCCTCTACGGAGACCTCGACCTCTCCATCCTGGACGAGATGCCCGCGGGCCGCCGGCCCGTGGCGACGGCAACCGTGGCGGCCGTCGACCTGGACGCCCGCTACGCCGGGATCCGTGAGCGCCTGCTCGCCGGGGAGCGGGCCTTCGTCATCTACCCCGTGATCGAGGAGACCGCCGGCCAGGACCTGCGCTCGGCCGAGGCCGAGTACGAACGGCTCGCCGCCGGCCCCTTCCGCGACCACCGCGTCGGGCTACTGCACGGCCGGCTGAAGCCGCGCGACAAGCAGGCCGTCATGGCCGCCTTCGTGTCCGGGGACCTGGAAGTGCTCGTCGCCACCACGGTGGTCGAGGTGGGGATCGACGTCCCCGCCGCCACCGCGATGGTGATCCACCATCCTGAGCGCTTCGGGCTGGCCCAGCTGCACCAGCTGCGCGGCCGCATCGGCCGCTCGGACCTGCCTTCGCGCTGCGACCTCGTGCTCGATCGCTGGCTGCCCCCCGACGCCGCCGAGAGGTTGCAGGTCTTCTGCGCCACGCTGGACGGTTTCCGCCTGGCCGAGGAAGACCTGCGCCGCCGCGGTCCCGGCGACGTGCTCGGCGTCCGCCAGCACGGGGCGCCGGTCTTCCTGCTGGCCAACCCCCTGCGCGATCAGGCCGTGGTCGCCCTGGCCGCCGGGGACGCCGCGAGCCTGCTGGCCGCCGATCCCCGCCTCGAAGGCCCCGGCCTCGCCCCCCTGCGGGGGGCGCTGGCCGCCGGCTTCGGCCGCTACCTCGCCCTGACTGCGGCCGGCTGATCGCGACCGGCTGATCGCTACAGACAGTCAAGCCCGACCGGCCGCTGCCGATGAACCGGGGGGTCCGTCGTCCCCGGAGGTACCCTTGCGCGTCACCTGCCCCAGCTGCCGAACCGACTACGCCGTGCCGGCGAGCCAGGCGCCGCGGCGCCCCTTGCGCCTGGTCTGCCCGGCGTGCGGGCGCGGGTTCCGGCTCGAACCGGAGCCGCGTCGGCCGGCAGCGCCCACGGGCGACGCGCTGGCGGCCGCCTGGTCCGAGCGGCTGGCGCGCGCCCTGGTCTCCGACATCGTCGTCTACCAGCCCGAACGCCGGCGTGAGGCGCTGGCGCAGGGACGAGTGCTCGAAGAATTCGTGCCGGAGATCGCCGCGGCCTGGCGGCTGCTGCTGGAACTCGCCGGCGACGATCCCGCCCGTTTGGCGCCGGTGTTCCGCGAAGCGCTCGATTCGCTGCTCGGCGCCGGCACCCCCGTCGTCCCCGCAGTTCCCTAAAGGAAAGCCCCCGCCCTTCTCCGCAGTCCCCTGTGCCAGGGCTCCGCATAGCGCCGTGACAGGGGTGTCCTAAGGCCCCCTGCGCCAGGAGGGCGCAGGGGGCCTTAGGCCAAGCGCGCCGGGCACACGAGGTGCCCGGCGCGCGTCCCCTGTCACGGCGCTATGCGGAGCCCTGACCTACTTGTCCCAGTGTTCGCTCACGTCGGAGAGGATCGCATCGATGTGCTGCCTGATCCGCTGATTCTGATCCGGCTCGAACAACGCCTTCTTCACGCGCCCATCCGCGTCCTTCTTGATGTAGCGCAGGGATTTCAGATCTTCCATCGGCAGCAGGATGTCCTTGCAGACGCTGACCTCCAAGGGGCGCCCGTCGAGATCCTGCGTGGGGTTGTTGTGCGGGTGCATGCCGAGTCCCCAGCCGTGGGCGACCATGGAGCAGAGCAGCGCGCGCAGCATGTTCTGGCCCTGCACGGTGTCGGGGTCGTACGTGCCCTGCAGGCGCGCCAGGACGCCGTCGACGACGGGCACGAGGCGCTCGACGTGCTCGTGGTCCAGTTCCTGGTGCAGCAGCCGCGCGAACATGTCCTTGAGGATGCGGTCGGTGTTGGTCACGATCTTCGCACGCTCCGGGTGGGGGATGGCGTCGGACCGGCGGTGGCCGGGCGTGACCGATTCATCGGCAGCCACAGCCGTTTCTTGACGTCCCGCGGCGAACAAATCGTTGACCCGGATCCCGCCGGGTCCTAGTCTGCGCCCATGTCGAATCGGGACCAGGACATCACGCGGCCCGCCGCGGTCGACGCCCGCGCCGCCGAGGCGTTCGCCCGCGGCCGATCGGCCGAACAGCAGGGCGCCTACGGCGAAGCGCTGGCCGCCTACCGCGAGGCGCTCGCCGGTGCGCCCGGGCAGGCCGAGTGGTGGTACCGTCTCGGCTGCGTGCAGCGCAAGCAGGGTGATTTCGGCGGGGCGCACGAGGCCTTCCGCAAGGCCGTCGACCTGGGCGGGGAGGACAGCCGCGCGCTGACCAACCTCGGCACCGTGCTCGACGAGCTGGGCCGGCGCGCCGAAGCCATGCAGATGTACCTGCGCGCGATCGCCGCCGATCCGCTCAACGCCGACGCGCACCACAACCTCGGCGCCCTCTACGCCGAGGAGGGCCGTCCCCGGGACGCCGTGCGCTGC
Organism: Fibrobacter sp.; assembly: GCA_020718045.1. Taxonomy (GTDB): domain Bacteria; phylum Krumholzibacteriota; class Krumholzibacteriia; order LZORAL124-64-63; family LZORAL124-64-63; genus PNOJ01. Next base: position 7,519 of record DYDD01000119.1, read on the forward strand.
TTCGAAGCCGCCGTCCGCGCCCGTCCCGACGCCGAGGGCTACCTGAACCTGGGCCTGGTGCATTTCCGCGACGATGCCTACGACGAGGCCTTGTCATACTTCGAGCAAAGCATTAAGATATCTCCTCAATCATCTAATGCACAATATTTTACAGGGATCGTCCTACAGAAGAAGGGGCTGTACCGGGAAGCGGCCGACCGTTTCCGCAAGACCCTGGAGTTGGACAACCGGCTGGTCCGCGCCCACTTCCACCTCGGCACCTGCCTGCGCAAGCTGGAGAAACACGAGGAGTCCTTGGCTTCGTTGCTGCGGGCTCTGGACGCGTTCCCTGACGACGGGCGCCTGCACTATCAGCTGGCCCTGACCTACGACGCCCTCCTGATGCGCCAAGAGGCCCGCAAGCATTACCGCCTGGCCCGCCAGGAGCGATGACGCGAGGTGTCCCTGTGGAATTCCTGCATGTGATCCTGCTGGCCGTCGTGCAGGGACTCACCGAGTTCCTGCCGGTGAGCAGTTCCGGGCACCTGGTCCTGGCCCAGCACTTCCTGCACGCCTTCGAGGGCGACGTCGCGCTGGACGTGATCCTCCACGGCGGCACGCTCGTCGCGATCCTGGCGGTCTACTGGCGGGAAATCCGGCGCCTGCTGACCTTCGACGCCGCCGCGGTGCAGTACGTCGTGGCGCTCGTCGTCGGCACCCTGCCCGCGGTCGCGGTGGGGCTGCTGCTGAAGGACAGGATCGAGGCCCTGTTCTCGGACCCGCGGGCCACGGCCGTCGCCCTGATGGTCACCGGCCTGATCCTGCTGTCCACCCGCGCCGCCCGCAGCGAGCTGCGCCGGGTGCCCGGCGATTGGCACCCCGTGCCGCCGCCGCTGCCGAAGGCGCTGCTCATCGGCTGCGCCCAGGCGGTGGCCATCACCCCGGGCATCAGCCGTTCGGGCTCGACCATCGCCGCCTCGCTCTGGCTCGGACTGCCGCGCGACGAGGCCGCCCGCTTCAGCTTCCTGCTCGCGGTGCCGGCGATCGTCGGCGCCCTGGTCCTGCACCTGCTCGACGGGGGATTGCGCAGCCAGGCCGGGCCGGCGGCGCTCGCGGCCGGGGCCGTCGTGGCGTTCCTGGTGGGGATGGTCGCGATCAGGCTGACCGCGCTTCTGGTCGTGCAGCGGCATTTCTGGAAGTTCTCGTTCTACTGCCTGCCCCTGGGCGCGGCGATGTTCCTGCTGCTCGGCAAGTAGTCGCTCAGACGCTCACGGGCACGGCGGCCAGACGCTGCAGCGCGGCGCGCGCGGCGTCCGGGTCGTAGGGCTTCTCCAGCACCTCGCGGGCGCCGCGGGCGCGGGCCCGCGCGGCGC
>DYDD01000120.1 GCA_020718045.1 Fibrobacter sp.
CGGGACCATCAAATACCGTGCGCCTGCTCACAAGAACGTCAGGGGCAAATGCCGCTGGGAGATACTCATTCTCGAATCGACGTCGATCCAAATCTCCTACGGCCGCCAGTGACACCGGCCGCACGTCGAAGGGACGATCCCCGTGCCGTCTCTTTTCGTTCAAGATACGTTCGTCCTGTGCTGAGGCGATGCCGCGACGCGGCCCGATGCGGATGTAAACGCGGCCTTTGTACCGAACGGGCGGTGAATCCGCTGGCCAAACGGTCACGACGGCCATCTCGTGGGATCGCAGTGTGTGCTTAGTGACCGTAAGGGTGGGCGGAGGGACGATATTGCCATCTGTCTTCATGTCCGCAAGCTGTAGAAGCAACTCGTCGGTTATGGCAAGCCCCGATGGGTTCCCGTCATCTAGCGCGCCGATGAAAATGACGCCAGGTCGACGGTGATTAGGCAAATCGTTGGCAAACGCACATGCGGCTTCTCGAACCAAAGTCGGTGAATCACCCTTGAAAGACCTCTTGCGCTCCGTGGTATCCGATTCCAAATCGGAGAGCATCTCCATCAATTCATGATCGCTGTAGGCGGTCATTCAGCACTCCCCGTAGGCGAGCGTGGGCTGGTGTTCTTATGGAGGTGCCAGCAACTTCTACCGCTCACTTGGAAATCTCCACGAATGGGAAATTCAAATCGGCTCCCTTGAAGTCGGAAATCACGCTACTCCCAGCGTTGACGAGCTTCAGATAGTGAACCTGGCTGCTCCTGCTGTCCAGAAATTCGACGAGTGCAGGGCTGAAGTCCGCAAGCTTGTTGAAATTGGAAAGAAACTAGTTCCCAGTGGACGGGCCAATACACACTGGCGGTTTGATCGTTGATCCAGTCCGGCGTTGAGCCGAGCCAGATTCCATGATAACAAGGGCTCGCCACATCGACAACCCATTATCTTACAATGTGTTAGATGGCGAGAACCCTTCAGCAGCCGCTCGATACGGCCGGGGGGCATGGAAGACCTCCTGCCGATCGGGACACGAGCGGTGCTCAGAAGGGTCTGTAAGCTCTAGGACCACGGTTGTCAGCGCATGGCAGGCTGTAGGTGCCCTGCGCTGGGAGTCACAGGCAACGCACCGGCTAGGTATATATGACCCAATGGGCCTGTGGATCGCTCTCATGACTATTAATCAAGAGGTCCAAGTCGTGAACCATAATGATGGCAGCCGGTTGCATTGCGTTATTGCGGCCGGTTCCTCACGGGTTCCACAGGGGGCGCCCCCGATCACGCTACGCCCCCCCATCCCTGCTGACCTATGGCGGGCCCTGGAGGTAGGGGGGCCTTCGGTCCCCCCTCTGGTCAATGCGGGTAGTCGCGCGAATTTTCAACAGTAGTGCGGCGCTCCGAATTCCAAGTCGGCCGTATGGGGATGTTGGGGATCGCGGTCCTCTCACTCAAGTTCTCTATCAGACTATTTCACAAGAAGATAGACTTTCAAATGACGAGCCGTTCCCCAGTTCCCCAGGAGCCCGGATCCCCGAGCACTATTCAGCCAGGAGTTTAGCATTTCAACGCGCGCAGTTACCCTAACCACTAGATATCGCAGCGCGTTACCGAGGCATCGACTGTAAGACCCCACCCGCGTCCACCCGCCATCCCAGCGCGGTCAGGACTTCACCCTGGGTCTTCGAGGGCGTCTCCAGGCGCCGCCACGGCTGGCGCGCGCTCGCCGGCAGCATCAGCACCGAGTTCAGAATTCAGGATATGTCGGGCCTGGTATTATTTCATGGACTTTGAGGAGGCCGTGGGATTGAACTGGGACGCGGGCTGGGGTCGCCCGTCTCAGTCATTGCGCCCCACCTCATTGATAACAAGTCATTATATAGCACGAGAATATCACGCTAGTAATCACTGGGAAAGGCTGGATATTGTCAGTATCAGCCTATTATCGCCTGCCGACAGATCGATTTTGGTTCCGTTCAAGCGTGGAACCGGTGTGGAACCGGGCCACGCCTGACAAAAGAACAAGGGCACGCCGATCCGGCAAGCCCTTGTTCTTCAATGTGTTAGGTGGTGGAGCCTATGAGGATCGAACTCATGACCTCTTGAATGCCATTCAAGCGCTCTCCCAGCTGAGCTAAGGCCCCACCTGACGGCACAATATGAAGCCGAGGCCCGGGCCTGTCAAACCCCAAATGCCCCAAACCGCTGCCCGGGACGCCCCTGCCTTGACGGGACCGGCCCCGCTCCCTATCATCCGCCCTCGTGCCGGAGTGGCGGAATTGGTAGACGCGACGGACTCAAAATCCGTTGCCCCTCGGGGCGCGTGGGTTCGAGTCCCACCTCCGGCACCACCATCCCTGAAGGCGGCCCCCCGGCCGCCTTTCTTATTGCTGCCAGCCGCAACCTTGTCCAGGTCTGCACATCCTGCCGAGACAGGGGTGTCCAGGAGGCCCCGCAGCCAGGATGGCGGAGGGGCCGGATGGTCAAGCGCTCCGGGCACACGAAGTGCCCGGAGCGCGTCCCCTGTCTCGGCAGGATGTGCAGCCTCATTTTTGGGACATGAAGCCGTACCGATAGTCCCGCGGCGGATCGAAGGTCTCCTTGATCGTCCGCGGCGTCGTCCACCGGATCAGGTTCAGGTACGACCCCGCCTTGTCGTTGGTGCCCGATGCCCGCGAGCCGCCGAAGGGCTGCTGCCCCACGACCGCCCCGGTGGGCTTGTCGTTGATGTAGAAGTTGCCGGCGGTGCCGACCAGTTCATGCTTCATCGTTTCGATCACGCCGCGGTCGCGGGCGAAGACCGCCCCGGTCAGGGCGTAGGTCGAGCCCTTGTCGCACAGCCGCAGGGCCTTGAGCCAGTCCTTGTCCTGGTAGACATGGACCGTCAGGACCGGGCCGAAGATCTCCTCGCGCATCGTCACGAAGTCGGGGTCCTTGGCCTCGATGACGGTGGGCTCGATGAACCAGCCCTTGCCGTCGTCGCAGCCGCCGCCGGCGATGATGCGGGCCTGGCCGCGGGCCTTGCGGGCCATGTCGATGTAGCCCTTGATGCTCCGGAAGGCGCCCTGGTCGATGACCGCGCCCATGAAGTTCGTGAAGTCGGCCGGGTCGCCCATCCTGATCGAGGCCACCTCGGCGAGCAGGTGCTCGCGCACCTGCGGCCACAGCGAGGCAGGGACGTAGGCGCGGCTCGCCGCCGAGCACTTCTGCCCCTGGTACTCGAAGGCGCCGCGCACCAGCGCGGTGACCAGCGCGACGGGATCGGCCGAGGCGTGGGCGAAGACGAAGTCCTTGCCGCCGGTCTCCCCCACGATGCGCGGGTAGCAGGCGTACTGGCGGATGTTGGCGCCGATGGTGCCCCACATGTTCTGGAAGACCTCGGTGCTGCCGGTGAAGTGCACGCCGCCGAGGTCCGGGTGCTCGATGACCGGGTTGCCCACTTGGGCGCCGCTGCCCGGGATCAGGTTGATGACGCCGTCGGGCAGCCCCGCCTCGCGCAGGATCTCCATGATGTACCAGGCGGAGTAGACGGCGCTCGAGGCCGGCTTCCACAGCACCGTGTTGCCCATCAGCGCCGGCGCCGTCGGCAGGTTGCCGGCAATGCTGGTGAAGTTGAAGGGGGTCACGGCGAAGACGAAGCCGTCCAGGGGCCGCTGCTCGAGCATGTTCCACATGCCGGGCCCGGACTCCGGCTGCTCGCTCATGATGTCGTGGGCGAAGGCCGGGTTGAAGCGCCAGAAGTCGATCAGCTCGCAGGCGGAATCGATCTCGGCTTGATAGGCGGTCTTGCTCTGGCCCAGCATCGTGGCGGCGTTCAGGGTGCTGCGGCGGCGGCCGGCCAGCAGTTCGGCGGCCTTCAGGAAGACCGCGGCGCGCGCCTCCCAGGGCAGCGCGGCCCAGTCCTTCTTGGCCTTGCGCGCCGCCGTCGCGGCGGCCTGGACGTGCTTCGCGCTCGCCTTGTGGTAGACGCCCAGCAGGTGCCGGTGGTCGTGAGGCAGGCGGCATTCGCCGAGGTCGCCGGTGGCGACGTCCTTGCCGCCGATGACCAGCGGGATCTCGATCCGGGTGCCGGCCAGCTCCTTGAGCTTCGCCTTCAACGCGGCCTTCTCGGGCGATCCGGGCAGGTAGCCCAGGATGGGTTCGTTCATCGGCAGCGGCGGGATGGGCAGCATCTGGGACATGACGTTCCTCCGTGTCGTGCGGACGGATCTGGACGCGGGTGGATCGCGGCGCCTGTCAAATGATGGACAACCGGCCCGCCGCCCGCAACCCCGGACTCGCCCCGCTTCCGGATCCCTGCTACATTGGTGGCCGCCTCCAACCTGCAGCGGGAGAACCATGCCGAACAAGAACCTCATGAACGTCGAGAGCCACATCCTGGAGATGCAGCGCCTGCACCCCAGCGCCAGCGGCGACTTCACCAGCCTGCTGGGCGACATCGCGTTCGCGGCCAAGATCATCGCCCGGGAGGTCACCCGGGCCGGCCTGGTCGACATCCTGGGCAGCACCGGCGCCAGCAACGTCCAGGGCGAGACCGTCCAGAAGCTGGACGACTACGCCAACGCCGTCATGCTGAAGGTCGTCGGCCGGCGCGGCCAGGTCTGCCTGATGGCGTCCGAGGAGCTGGCCGACCCCGTCCGGGTCGACATCCGCGAAGGCAGCGGCAAGTACGTCGTGGTCTTCGACCCGCTCGACGGCAGCAGCAACATCGACGCGAACGTCTCGATCGGCACGATCTTCAGCATCTACCGCCGCCGCTCCCGGCTCGCCGCCATCGGCGACGCGGACCTGCTGCAGCCCGGGCGCGACCTGGTGGCCGCCGGCTACGTGGTCTACGGCTCCTCGACGATGTTCGTCCACACCACCGGCCACGGCGTGCACGGCTACACCCTGGACCCGGGGATCGGCGAGTTCCTGCTGAGCCACGAGAACATCAAGATCCCCTTCGCCGCCGGGATCTATTCGGTCAACGAGGGCAACGAACCCCGCTGGTCGCCGGCCGTGCGCGAGATCGTGCGCCGGCTGAAGTACGGCCGCCAGGAGAGCGGCGGCATGTCCGCGCGTTACATCGGGTCGCTGGTGGCCGACTTCCACCGCGACCTGCTCTACGGCGGCGTTTTCCTCTACCCGCCCACCGACCGGGCTCCCGAAGGCAAGCTGCGCCTGCTCTACGAGGCGGCGCCGCTGGCCCTCATCGCCGAGCACGCCGGCGGCTACGCGAGCGACGGCCAGGGACCCATCCTCGACCTCGTGCCGCGGGAGGTCCACCAGCGCACGCCGCTGTACGTGGGCAGCCGCGAGACCGTGCTGTGGATCGAGAAGATGCTGGGCGACCCGACGTTCGGCGATCCGGCGTCCGGCGCCGGGGACTGAGGGCGGGCGGGGCGCGGCGGGGTCAGCGGTCCTTGGTCTGCAGGCCCTTGGTCTCGGTGACCAGCGCCAGGGCCATCGCCTTGCAGCGCGGCCGGTGGACCGTGCCGGCGGGGATCAGCATCGCTTCCCCCTGCCGCACCGTGACCGTGGTGCGGTCCATCTCGATGTCGATCATGCCCTCGAGGATGTAGATGAACTCGTCGGCCGAATGGCTGTGGGCGATGTAGTCCCCGCTGTAGCGCACGATGAAGGCGTGATAGGCGCCGTCCAGTTCGGCGACCTCCACGGGCCGGAAAGGCTGGGCCAGATCGCGGGCCCGCTTCAGCACGGGGATCTTGGGCACGATCGCTCCTCCCTGCTCTCTGTATTCCCAACGCGCTACTCGGACAAGAGGGCCCCGGCCAGTTCCGCCGCCTCCGAGCCGGGGAACTCGACCTGCAGGCGGTCCAGCAGGCGGCGCGCCTCGGCGTCCTGCCCGAGCGCTTGGGCCGCGGCGACCGCCTTGTGCAGCGCGTCGGCCCGGCGGTCGGAGTCCGGATAGCGATCCAGCAAGGCCAGCAGCGCGTTCAGGGCCGCCTGCTGGTCGCCGGCGGCGGCGGTCATCGCGGCCAGCCAGTACGCGGCGTCGTCGGCCTGCTCGCTGCGCGGGTAGCGGCCCAGGAAATCCCGGAAACCCTGGCGGGCGGCCTCGTCGTCGCCGCGGCCGCGGTCCGCCATGGCCGCGTTGAACAGGGCGCGCCCTTCCTCCGGCAAGGCCGCAAGGTCGGCGCCGCCGGTCGGCGCCGGCTTGAATTCGCCGAGCGTGGGGATGCCCAGACGCGTGGTCAGGAGGTCCACGCGGGCCGACAGGTTGCGCATGTATTCCTGGTTGTCGGACTGCTGGCCGGCGGCCTGGTCCAGACGGGCCAGGATCTGCGAGAGCTGCGTCTGCAGGCGCGCGTCGCTCTCCAGGCCCGTCCCCTCGCCGCTGCGCAGCAGCGCCAGCAGGGCCGTGACGTCGCGCCGCAGCGCGGTCTGCTCGTCGGCCAACCGCTGGATCTCGACCGTGTTGGCGTCGACCGCCGTCCCGAGTTCTTCGAACTGCGGCGCGCACCCGGCCGCGAGAGCGGCCAGGTGCGCGCCGGCCAACAGGGCGGCGAAGCCGGCGGTGCGGCGCTGCGGCATCGCGGTCACCTACGGGCGCGCGAAATGGGCGCGGCGGTTCTTGGCCCAGGAGGCCTCGGTGCTGCCGGCGACGAACGGGCGCTCCTCGCCGTAGCTCGTGACGCGCAGCTGGCCGGACTTCACGCCCAGGTTCGCCAGGTAGTCGCGCACGGCGGCCGCGCGCTTCTCGCCCAGGGCCAGGTTGTACTCGACCGTGCCGCGCTCGTCGCAGTGGCCCTCGATCAGGTACACGACGTCGCCGTGCTCCTTCATGATCTTGGCGTCGGCGGTCAGCGTGGCCATGGCGGCGGCGCCGAGGGTATACTCGTCGTAGGCGAAGTACACGTCCTCGATGCCGTACTCCTGCGGCGACATCGTCGCGTAGTTCTTGACGGGCGCCTGCGTCTCGGCGACCGGCGTCTCCTCGACGACCTCCTCGACGGGCGCCGTCGTGACGACGGCCGCCGTGTTGTCCACGACCGGAACGTTCTTCTTGCCGCCGCAGCCGACGGTCATGAGCAGGGCCGCCAACAGCATGCCGATCAGAGCTAGGGTCCGCACCATGGCTATCCGACTCCTTTTCTGAAGTGACTCAACCCACCGGATTCCACATTCCGGGCCAAGGTAACACGGATGTTCACTGGGACCAATCAGGAGTTGTATCGGGTTCCCCGCCCTTCGTCAACTGCCGGATCGACCCGTCCTCGACGTCCAGGACATAGAGCTTGAAGACCCCGGTGCGGTCCGAGGCGAACACCACGTGGCGCCCGTCCGGGGCCCAGCTGGGGTCCTCGCAGTTGCGCCAGGAGGCGTCGGTCAGCAGGCGCCGGTTCTCCCCGCTGGACTCGATGAGCATGAGCTGGGTGATCTCCTGTTCCCTGCAGGCGTAGACGATGCGGTCCCCGCGGGGCGACCACTCGGCCGAGTCGTTGTACTTCCCCTCGAAGGTCAGCCGCCGCCGCCCGGTGCCGTCGCCGTCCATGACGTAGAGCTGGGGCGTGCCGGTCCGGTCGCTGGTGAACACGAGGTCGCGCCCGCCGGGGGACCAGCTCGGAGAGACCTCGATGGACTCCGACACGGTCAGCCGCCGGATCACGCGGCCCTCCAGACCCAGCCGGTAGATGTCCGGCTGGCCGGCCTTCGAAAGGGCCACCACCAGTTCCTGCCCGCCCGGGTGCCAGGACGGCCCCAGGTTCGAGCCGCTGGTCTCGCCGACCAGGCGCACGGCCCCGGTGGCCGCCTCGAGCATGTAGGTGCCCTGCTGGCCCTGCCGGAAGGACATGAACGCGATCTGCTTGTTGTCCGGGGACCAGGACGGGAACAGGTTCAGGGTGCGGTTGGCGGTCAGCCGCAGCAGGCCCTCGCCATCGTAGTCGACGCACCAGATGTCCCGGCGGTCCCCGCTGCCGCGCGCGAACACGATGCGGGTCAGGCTGATGCCGGGCAGGTCGGTGAGCATGCGGATGACCTGCTCCACGAAGTGGTGCGCCGTGGCCCGCAGCCGGTCGGGCCCCGGCTGGTAGCGCTTGGAGAGCAGGACCTGCCCGCCGGGTTCCGAGAGCAGGCGCAGCGTGAGTGCGGGGGAGGTCGCCCCCCCGGTCGGCAGGCCCTCCAGCACGCCGTCGATGCGGTAGTGGCCCGGCGTCTTGCCGGCGACCTGGTCGCGCGTCAGCAGGCGGAACAGGCCGCTGTAGTCGAGGTCGGCGCGGATGACGGCGTCGACGGCGCCGGCCGCCGCCCGGGCCTCGGCGCCGCCCGCCTGCACCTCCGGAGGCTGCACCAGGATGTCGGTCAATTCCGCCGCCGAACGGTCGGCCCTCATGATGTACTCATCCTGGGCGGCGGCGGGCGCCACGGCCGCCAGCAGGACGAGGGTCGTGGCCAGGATGTCGCGCGCGATGTCGTGCCGCATGGTCAGTTCCCCGCCGTCAGCGTGAAGATGTAGGTGATGCCGATCCCGCGTCCGGCCATGCCGGCGGGGATCGGCAGGAAGGTGCCGACCGCTTCCACGGCCCGCAGGGCCTCGCGGTCCATCAGGGGCACGCCCGAAGCGGCGCTCACCGTCGGCCGCGTGAGGCGGCCGTCCTGTTCGACCTGGAAGTGGATCGAGCAGGTCACCGGAGCCCCGCTGCGGAACCCCAGCTTCCTCGGCTGCCAGTTGCGGGCGATCCTCTGCTCGAGCAGGTCGAGGTAGTACTGGTACTGCGGCGCGACGGTGACGTCGGCGCCGAGGCGGGGCGTGGCCGCGGCCGGACCGGCTTGAGCCGGCGTGGCGGCGTCGGCCTGCGCCGGCTTGCG
>DYDD01000121.1:0-7397 GCA_020718045.1 Fibrobacter sp.
GGCCGGCGCCCGCCGTGGTCGTGCCGCCCGCCCGCCCGCGGACCGGCGCGCGCGTCTGCCTCGTGGACCGTCCCGGCGCCCAGCAGAGCGTGATCCTGCTCGGGCAGCCCGGCCTGGCGCGCCGCGACCCCGACCTGCTGGCCCTGAACGTGCTCAACACGCCGCTGGGCGGCCAGTTCATGTCGCGCATCAACCTGAACCTGCGCGAGGACAAGGGCTACACCTACGGCGCGCGCACCTCGAGCTTCAACATGGCCGGGGGGGGCCTGTTCCTGGCCAACGCCCCGGTCCAGACGCAGTACACCAAGGAGTCGGTGGCCGAGCTGCTGAAGGAGCTGCGCGAGGTGCGCGGCGAGCGCCCCCTCACCGGCGCCGAGCTGGCGGCCGGCAAGAACCAGCTGATCAAGTCCTTCCCCCAGAGGTTCCAGACGATCCAGGGGATCGCCGGCCAGCTGGGCGAGCTGGTGCTCTACGGCCTGCCGCTGGACGACTGGACGACCTACCGCGCGCGCGTGGAGGCGGTCGACGCCGACGAGGCCGCGCGCATGGCCCGTGAGCACATCGACCCCGAGGCGATGAGGCTGGTGATCGTGGGCGACCGCGCGGTGATCGAGCCGGGGCTGCGCGAGCTGGGCCTGGGCGACATCGAAGTGGTGGACGCGGACGCCGACTGACCCCTGATCCGCGTCCATGCACGGCGGCGCCCCGTCCTCGCGGACGGGGCGCCGTTCGTTTCGCCGCCGGTATCCGGTCGCGCTACTTCAGGCGCTTGCGCACCGGATCCTCGCCGTAGCCCAGGGCGGCCCAGTCCAGACGGCCCCCCTCGCCGTGGCAATCCAGGCACTGCAGGGCGTGCTCGACGGGGCGCACGCCGTGGTAGATGCCCATGTAGCGCTTCACGTCGACCCACTCGTAGTCGATGGCTTCGCGCCCGTAGGCGTCGTGCCCGCCCTCGCGCACGGCCTTGTCGATGTCGCCGTCGGCGAAGAACTCCTCGACCGCGATGGGCACGAGCCAGCGCTCGTCGGCCAGCACCGGCAGGCGGCCGCGGTGCAGCTTGAACGGGTAGATCCTGGCGCCGCGGTCCTTGCGCGAGCCCTGCGGCAGCATGATCCCCACCGTGCCGTCCTTCTCGACGCGGACCGGCTCGCCGAGGGGCTGCAGGCGGGACTTGCCGTTCCACCAGGCGTAGGCGGGCACGACGTCCTTCTCCAGCGTGATGGTCGCGGAGAACTTGTTCGCCGCCTCGTGCCGTTGGGGCGTCGACCAGTCGCGGACCATGTCCGTGGGGTCGGTGCGGGCGAAGGTGGGGATGTGGCAGGTTTCGCAGGCGACGCGGCGGGCGTGGGCGTCCAGGACCGGCTCGGCGTGCGGCGCCTCGTCGTGGCACTCGGCGCAGGCGAGCCGCGGGCCGGGGACGTCGGTGCCGGAGAGGTCGGCGCCGCGGCCGCGCACGCGGTGATCGGCGCCGGTGTGGCAATCGATGCAGGCCATGTCCTGGCCGTCCGAACCCATGTGCACGTCGTAGTCGCGGTCGCAGCCAGCCAGCGCGTACTCGATGTCGCCGCGCTTGTAGTTCTGGCCGCCGCCGGCGCCGGCGTGGCAGCGCAGGCACATCTCGCGCTTGGGCAGGGAGATCCGTTTGGCCACCGAGTCGAGGCCGGGCTGGTTGCGCCAGAGGATCGGCTTCCAGACGGCCTCGCCGGCCGCGTCCTGGTACAGGTCGCGCCGGTAGCCAGAGGCGTGGCAGATCAGGCAGTCGATGTTCTCGAGCTGTTCGCGGCTCAGCACGGGCTCGGGCCGCTTGCCCAGGCCGGCGTGGCACTTCGAGCAGCCCTGGGCCAGCACCGCGCCGTCGCTGTTGGTGACGTTGCCGATCCAGTTGGCGCCGGGGCTGGTGCAGAAATCGTTCATGGTGTTCAGCTTGCCGAGCCGCCGGCCCTCGCCGTTGACGAGGTCCGGCGTCTCGCCGCGCCACTGGTAGTGCTGGGAGTGGAAGAAGGACTCGGCCTCCTCCTGGTGGCACCCCAGGCAGGTGGCGGTGCCCTCGTAGTGCTCGAAGTACTCCTGGTGCGTCGAGACCGGCGGGTCGCCGGCCCGCGAGGGGCCGGCGACCGCCAGGACCGCCAGGAGGATGATCGCGTGCTTCATCGCGCCTCCCGTGTACATTGCAATCGCCCCGTGCCCGCTAGAAGCGGGCCGTCAGGCTCAGGGCCAGCTTCGTGGCGGTCTTGTAGGACGGGAAGCCCAGCATCTGCTGCTGGTCCAGGTCCTTGGGCGCGCCCAGGTGCCAGCCGGAGCCGCTGTAGTCGTACTGGTAGTCCATGAAGTCCAGCTTGGCGACGAACTTCGGCGTGATGCGGTGGGTCACGTAGAGCTCCCACACTTCGCCGCGGGTCGCGGTCTTGGGCGCGAAGACGTCGTCGGCGCCCTGGGAGAAGTTGAACCAGTACTGGCTGCCCTGGTTGAACTCGAGGCCGACCTTGGTCTTCTCGTCGGCGAAGCCGTAGCGGGCGCCGGCGTAGAACATGGTGCCGTCCTGCTCCTGCGGCACGTCGAACGGGTCGCAGAACAGGCCGCCGAAGGGCGTGGTCACCGCGTCGGGGTGCGACTTCATGTAGCTGTAGCTGGCGAAGAAGTCGAAGCCCCGCCACTGCCGCATCGCCATCAGGCTGGCCAGGTCGATGTCGCCCAGGTTGGCCGACGGGCTGTAGCGCATGACGATCCCCGCGGGCACGGCCATGCCGGTCAGCGGGTTGACGGGCATCACGACCAGGCCGTTGAAGCCGTCGGTCACGTCGAAGGCGCGGGCCACGGTGCCCTGCACGAAGGTGTCGTCCCTGTCGTAGAGGTCCCAGTTCACGCCCAGGAAGTGCACGTCCTTCATGCGGTCGGCGGGCGATTTGAGGTTCTCGGCGCTGCCGAAGCCCGACTCGTAGCCCAGGCCGTAGCAGAGGCGCAGGTGCGAGTGGTCGTTCAGGCTGTAGCCGGCGGTGATGCCGTCGAACTGGAAGTCGATCAGGGTGCCCAGCGGCGTGCCGGCGCGTAGCTCGTCGTCGCGCAGGTGCAGCGGCGGGCCGCCGGTGCTCGGGCGCCGGCCGATGCTCAGGTAGAGCGACGTGTCGGCGATGTTGTTCCAGTTGAAGTAGGCCCGCTCGACGCGCAGCAGGTCGCTGTTGGGGACGCGCGTCGTGGCGCCGTCGATGTTCATGCTCGTGGCGGCGCCGTTGAAGACCTGGACGCCGGAGCTGTCGCCCCAGGGCTTGTACATCGACAGGCGGCCGGCGAAGCTGACGTCGTCGCCCATCTTGGCCTGCATGTTCAGGCGCAGGCGCGTCGTGTAGAAGATGTCGTTCTTCCAGTCGTAGCTCCCCACCGGCACGTCGGGGTCCTGCATGAGCAGGCCCATGATCTGCTGGAACATGGCGGGGTCCGACGCGAACTGGGCGTAGGCGCCCTGCAGGTCGGAGAACTGCAGGTTGTCGAGGAACGAGTGGTACGCGCCGTAGTTGTTCGGGTTGGCGGCGAAGGCGTCGATGACGTCGACCGAGGTCGGCATGGGGTTGCCGAAGCCGGGGTTCATGTAGAACATCGTGTTCACGAAGTTCTTCTGGAATTCCATGCCGTCGTAGTAGGCGGCCACCTCGGCGTCGATGTCGTGGACCTCGAAACGCAGGTCGCCGTTGAAGTCGACGCGGTCGGTGGCGGCGCGGACCTCGAGCGGGCGCAGGCGCTTCTCGAGTTCCTTGATCCGCTTCTCGAGGGCGGCCACGTCTTCGTCCGCGGCGGCGGCGGCGCCCGCGACGGCGATGGCTGCCATGATGACCAGAGCCAGGATCTTCTTCATCGTTCGTCCCCCTCGGGTTGGGTGCGGCCTAGCCGCAGGTCATGGGGTGCTCGGAGTCGGCGGCGCCTTCGTGGCAGAAGGCGCGGATGGCTTCGAGCATCTCCGGGGTGATGGCGTCGAGGACCTTGGTGGTGTCCGTCGCGGACACCGTCAGGCCCTTGTGCGTGGCGGCGTAGTCCTCGGCGAAGAACTTCGTCCACTGCTCCTGGATCAGGAACATGGGCGTGTACTCGCCGGCCGGGGCGTCGGCGCCGTGGCAGGTCTTGCAGCGCTCCTTGAAGAGCTGCTTGCCGTCGAGCTTCTTGCCGCCGCCTTCGTCGCCGGCGACGGCCGTCGCGGCGAACAGCAGTGCCAGGACCAGCAGCCCCGGCCCGGACAGGATCTTGCGCATCTCGGTCTCCTTCGCTCGGTGTAGGGGGCGGGCGCGAAGAGCGTCGGAACGCCCTCGATGTGATAATTCCAACACCCTAGATAGGAAGGCAGCGGTTTCAAAGTCAATATATTTTGCAATTCATATCGCATAATTAGGAATTCAGGGCTGCGTGGCGGAACCGAACAGGGGGTGACAGGCGGCGTGAAATGGCCTTATCATGAGAGATCGAGCAGATTCGGCCGATCCGGCCGTTCCTGGTGCAAGGAGGCTCCGATGAGGGTGCGCCTGCTCACGCTGTGGATCCTGGCCTGCTTGCCGAACCTCGCGCCGGCCGCCTCGCTGGCGAGCGGCCAGGCCGATCCCCGGCCCGTGGCCGCGGATCCCGTGCTCCTGGCCCGCCTCGGAACCGCGGCGACCGCCCGCGTGGCCGGAGTCGCCCTGCCGGAAGCCGAGCTGTATCGGGAATCCCGCGACGCGCGCAAGTCGGGCCTCGGCGTCGCGACGACCGGCTCCGGCGCCTGCCTGGTCGTGCTCGTGGGGTGGAACGACCACCCCGCCGACGCGACGGCCCACCCGAACGCGGCCTACCAGCAGATGATGTTCAGCACCGGGACCCACCCCACCGGCAGCCTGAACGACTTCTACCTGGAGAACAGCCACGGTCTCTACCGGGTGCAGGGCCAGGTCTCCGGCTGGCATACGGCGTCGGCGCCGTACGCGAACCTCGACCCATCCAGCTACGTCGCGGTGCGTTCGATGATCGCGGCGGTGCTGACCCAGCTCGACCCGGTCATCGACTACTCCCTCTACGACAACGACGGCCCCGACGGCGTGCCGCATTCCTACGACGACGACGGCCTCGTCGACGCCCTCTTCTTCGTGCATGCCGGCCCGGGGCGCGAGCAGACCGGCGACAGCGGCGACATCTGGTCGCACGCCTGGTCCTTCAGCACGCCCCTGGCGACGGCCGACGGCGTGGCGCTGAAACGCTACTCCGTGGAGCCGGAAGAGCTGGCGGACGGCTCGCAGATCACCATGGGTGTGTTCGCCCACGAGTACGGGCACGTGCTGGGGCTGCCGGATCTCTACGACACCGACTACAGCACCAGCGGCGTCGGCGAGTGGTGCCTGATGGGCAGCGGCTCCTGGGGCCGCCGCCCCGGCGATCTGGCGGGCAGCAGCCCCTCGCATCTGACCGCCTGGTGCAAGGCCCAACTCGGCTGGGTCGCCCCCGTCGCGGTCGTCGCCGACCTGCCGGGCGTCACGGTCCCGCCGGCGGAGACCGACCCGGCGGCCTACCGCATCTTCCGCGGCGGCGCCGCGACCGGGGGCGAGTACTTCCTGGTCGAGAACCGCCAGCCCCTGGGTTTCGACGCCGCGCTCACCCGGCGGCAGGTGGATGCCGGGCTGCCCCGGGCCGCCGGCCTGGTCGTCTACCACGTCGACGAGTCGGCTTCCGGCAACAGCGACGAGAAGCGCCGCCTGGTGGACGTGGTCGAGGCCAGCCCCTGGGTCCGCGCTCCCGGCGACTGGATCGAGCACCTGGACGGCCCGCGCGACGTCGCGCTGCAGCTGCAGCTGGACGAGTACAACCGCGGCGACAACGGCGACGCCTGGCCGGGATGGTCGACGGTCGGCGCGGACACGACGGACTGGAGCGGCCCGCGCGATCGGAACCGCTTCGCCGACGACACGATCCCGCCGGCGACCGACAACGTCTGCGACCCGACCGGCATCGCCCTGGAAAACATCGCGCCGTCCGGCCAGGACGTGACGCTCGACTTCGTGCTGGGCGCGAAGCGGGCGCTCCGCGTCGCCGCCGACAAGTCGCTGGCCTGGAATTTCGAGACCGGCACCGACGGCTGGCGGTTCTGCCGCAGCTACGTCCACCACGACGCCGCCCTGGCGGGCTCCTGCTCGGGCGACGGTGGGCTCTGGTTCGGCACCGACGATCCCGAGTTCGAGTGCGGCCCCGGCTACGGCAACGGCTGGTTCGATTTCACCTGGACGACGGTGGGCGTCTCGGCGGGGGCCGCGATCACCCTGCGGCACCGCTACGACATCGAGCCCGACTACGATTTCGCCTTCGTCGAGGGCCGCTGCGCCGGCGACCCCGCCGCGCCCTGGGTGGAGATCGCCGCCCTGACCGGCGTGAGCTCCTGCGTCACCGACACCTGGGCGATCCCGTCGGCGCTGATCGGCGCCTGCGACAACGCCTACGGCTTCGCGGTGCTGGACCTGCGGCTGCGCCTGGCCACCGACGGCGGCTGGTCCGCCGAGGACGGCAACTTCTGCGGCTTCGGCTGGTGGGTGGACGAGGTGATCCTCGACGGCGAGTTCGCAACCGGTTCCGAAGAGACGCCGGACGCCGGCCTCGTCGCGCGCCTGCTGCCGGCTTCGCCGAACCCGTTCAACCCCGCGACCGTGCTGAAGTACTGCGTGCCGAGCGGCGCCCGCGAGGTCGGCCTCGCCGTCTTCGACCAGCGGGGGCGCCGGGTGCGCGATCTGGAGGCGGAGACCGCGGCGGGGTGGCACGAGTGCGCGTGGGACGGGTGCGACGACGCGGGGCGGGTCGTGCCCAGCGGGGTCTACTTCGCGCGGTACTCGGCGGACGGGGTGTCGCACGTGGAGAAATTGGCGTTGCTGAAGTAGCTCGCGCGCCGAACCTGGGAGCGTCCATGTCTGGAAGCGTGATCCTGATCGCCGGCGAGGGCCTGGGCTGCGGCGACGACGAACTCGGCGAGGCCCTGCTGCTGTCCGCGCTGCGCAGCCTGCCGCAGGCCGCGGGCGGGCCGCCGTCCCACCTGCTGTTCCTGAACGCCGGCGTGAAGCTGTGCTGCGAGGGGTCGGGTTGCCTCCCCGAGCTGCGCGCGCTGCGGAACGCCGGCGCGGAGCTGCTCTGCTGCGGCACCTGCCTCGACTGGTTCGAGCTGAGGGAGAAGCTGGCCGTCGGCCGGGTCTCGAACATGGTCGAGATCCTCGGCGTGCAGAACGCGACCGCGCGGGTGATCCGCCTCTAGCGGTTTCCGCGGCCTGCTCCGGACTACTCGGGCAGCACGACGATGTCGTGCACGTCCGTCGCCGTGCCGGCGCCTGCCGACACCCGCGCCGACACGGTGATCGTCATGGTGTCGTCCACCGCGGGCGCGGTCCAGGGATACGTCCACGCCGCGAGCC
>DYDD01000121.1:7414-8805 GCA_020718045.1 Fibrobacter sp.
CCCGCGCCCGCGTCCACCTCGACCAGATCCAGCGGCGCGCCGCAGGTGCCGGCGACGGCCGTGCCGGCGATCGCCGCGGCCTCGCCGCCGGTCACGGTGTCCGGCGCGGCGATCGTCACGCCCAGCGCCTCGGGCGGCAGCCACTGGAAGGTCCCGCTCACGGGATCGGCGGTGACCCAGTCGTTGCGGTACTGGGCCCAGACCGTCTTGGCCGGGTCGCCGGCGCAGGCGCTGTGGGCGAAGGTCGTCTGGGTGGCGTAGGGCCGCCAGGACGCGGCGCCTAGTTCGGGCAGCGTCCCGGCGAAGCGCATGTGGGTCGCCGCCGCGTCGGCCGACAGCGGGACCAGCAGGGCGCTGGGGGCGGCCGCGCCGCCGTTGACCACGAGCGTCAGGGGCTGCAGGTCGTCGGGAACCGCCGCGACGCTGTCGATCAACGTGAACCCGAAATCGCAGGCGAACTCGCCGAAGACCATCTGCGCGTCGAGCTGCTCGCCCAGCTGGTGGTCCCCGTGCGTGTGGGCGCCGGGCAGCCACGCCGCCGCCGCCAGCGAGGCGCGGTCCGGGGCGAAGCGCATCATGGTCACGCCGTCGCCGATGATGCGAAGCGCCGGGGTGCGGTCGGCGAGGGTGGCCGGGTTGCCTTCGAGCTTCAGGTCGGGGGCGAAGCGGACCTTGATCGAATCGTGGAAGACGGTCCCGGCGAGGCCGGCCGTGTAGACGCGCACGTAGACGTGCTTCCAGACGCCGGAGACGGGGGCGGCGCCGAGGTCCCAGGGCAGGGTGGCCGCACCCTCGTCGTCGAAGACGGCGGTGACGGCGGTGGCGAAGCTGCCCAGGGAATCGACGGCGGCGCTGTCGCCCATGGCGACCTCGAGCGACAGTTCGAGGTGGCGCGTGGCGGACACGGTGGTGTCGGCGATCGTCAGGCGGGGCGGGGCCGCGACGCGGGCGGCCGTCACGACGGAGATGTTCGTGCCGTTGCCCGACGCGTCGGTGGCGCGGACCTTGTAGTAGTTGGGCAGGTTCGGTGCGAAGTCGCGGTCGAGGTACAGGACCGTCGGGTGCGTGACCGAGCCGACGACGTCGTAGGGACCATCCAGGCCGCCGGCACGCAGGACGTCGTAGCCCACCACGCCGGTCTGGTCCAGGGCCGTCCAGTTCACCATCACGCCGCCGGCCACGTAGAACGCCGTGACGCTGAAGGGATCGCCGCCCGTCCCGTCCGGATCCAGGGGATTGTCGTAGTCCGGCGTCTCGGGGACCTGGGTGCAGCCCAGGGCCAGACCGGCCGCGACCAGCAGGGCGAGCAGCGGCAGGCGAGCGTTCATCGTCCTTCCTTTCGTCACCACCGCAGGCTCCAGCCCACGTGGAAGCCGGAACCCGCCGCCGCG
>DYDD01000389.1 GCA_020718045.1 Fibrobacter sp.
TGGTGCGTCGGGCCGGAGGGCGGTTGGGAGGACGAGGAACTGGCGCTGCTGGCCGCCGCGGGCCGCACGCTGCGCCTCGGGCCGCACCGCCTGCGCACCGGGACCGCCGCCCTGGCCGGCCTGGCGCTGCTGGCCGCGGCGCGCGAGATGATCGTCGAAGCCGGGGCCGTCCCGGGAGTATGATCGGCAAGATCCCGCGCGACGCGGGACGCAACGGGGAACGAGGTGGACCGATGGCGAAATCGGATCTGGCGGCCCGGCTCCAGCAGGAGACCGTCGCCGCCATGAAGGCGCGGGACAAGGACCGTCTCGCGGTGCTGCGCATGCTGCAGGCCGCGTTCAAGCAGGTCGAGGTGGACACCCGCCAGGAGATCGACGAGGCCGGCGCGGTGAAGATCGTGCGCTCCTACGCCAAGAAGGTGAAGGACCAGTTGGCCGGGGCCGAGTCCGCCGGCCGACCGGAACTGGTGGCCCAGGCGAAGGCCGAACTCGTCGTGGTCAACGAGTTCCTGCCCGTGGAACTCGACGATGCGGCCCTGGCCGAGATCGTGCGCGCGGCCATCGCCGAGACCGGCGCGACCTCGCCGCGGGAGATGGGCCAGGTCATGAAGGCCGCGATGGCCCGCGTCGCCGGACAGGCCGACGGCGGACGTGTCGGCGCCGCGGTCAAGGCGCAGCTCGGAGGATAGGGGGGACCATGCCCTGGATCTCGGTGGCGGTGGTGGCGGTGGTGGTCCTCTTCGCGGCCGGCGGCTGGCGGGCGGGCCTGGTGCGCCGGCTGCTGGAACTGGTCGGGCTCGTCGCCGCGGTGCTGATCGCCGCCGCGCAGTGGCGGGCGGCCGGCGACTGGTTGCAGGGCGCCGCCGGCGTCGGGGAGACCGTGGCGCCGCTGGCCGGCTGGCTGCTGGTCTTCGTGGCCGTGCTGCTGGTCTCGCGGCTGCTGGCCTGGCTGGCCGGCAAGTCGCTGAACGCGTCGGCTCTGGGCTGGCTCGACCACACGGGCGGCCTGCTGGGCGGGCTGCTCGCGGGTCTGCTGGTTGTCAGCGTGGCGCTGATGCTCGTCTGCCGGCTCGACCGCGGCGGCGCCTGGTGCGCGCGCATCCAGTCCCAGACCGTGTCGCGGCTCGCCTACGGCGTCGCGCCCGCCGTCTACGGGTCCGTCGTGGACAAACGGGACGCCGACGACCTCTGGCGCCACGCCAAGGACGCCGCCGCCGACCTGCCGGCCGCGGCGGCCCAGGCCGGCAGGTCGGCGGTCGACGCCGGCAAGTCTGCAGTCGACGTCGGCAAGTCCGCGGTCGGGCTCGGCAAGTCCGACGACGGCGGCAAGTCTGGAGACGGCGGCGAGTCTGGAGACGGCGGCGAGTCTGGAGACGGCGGCAAGTCTGGAGACGGCGGCAAGTCCGCCACCGACACGACCCGCGCCGCCCCCGCGCACCCCGGGAAGTGACCGTTTGATCCCGTTGCTGGAGGAACTGGAAGGCTGGGAGGGGTCGGCCGCGCTGCCGGACGACCCCGGGCACCGGCGCGCCCTGCGCCTGCTGGAGTGGCA
>DYDD01000122.1 GCA_020718045.1 Fibrobacter sp.
AAACTGGCAGGCTACAACAGCGAAACGCCGTTGATGTCGTGGATTCCTTCCATCGTCCAGGTGAAGGGGTTGGTCGCGCCCACCCAGTAGCCGCGGCCCTGCTGCATGGCGTCGGCCGGCTGCACCTGCTGGTAGCCCGAGTTGCCGTTGTGGCCGTACACGAACGCGGCGCTGACGGCGTCGTCCAGGAGCACCGAGCCCACGGTTCCCGGCAATTCCGGCAGCAGGGGCATGCCCACCAGGGACCACCCGGTCGGCAGCAGTCGCGACGCGGGGCTGAGGGGCGGGATTTCGTTCGGCCCCACCTTCAGCACGAGGCTCCGCACCTGCCCGGCCGTGGCATTGAACGAATAGCTGAGGCCCGAGTACCAGAGCATTTCGACCTGGTCGGCGTCGAGGTCGATCAACGTCAGTTCCCAGTCCGACGTCTGATCGAAACTGGGCTGGAACGAAAGCGTCGCGACGCCGCTCTGGTCGGTCTGGAAGCGCATCAGCCAGATGCTGGCCGTGGTCGACGGATCATAGGTGGCGCGGATGTCCGTTCGGAAGCGATCGCCCAGCGGCGAAGCCCACTCGGAATGCGGGAAGCACAGCGAAACGTAGCCCGAAGGCGGCACCGGCGGTTCAGGGATGTCGAGATTCGGATCCAGCCCGTCCGTCGCGCCCTCCTGCATGCCGGCGATGTTGTTCAGGTCGCTGTACGTGCCCAACGCCGCCGCGATGGTCACGCTGAAGTCGCTCTCGGGAGGCGGCAGACCGTCGCCGTTGATGCTGAAGACCGGCGATGCGAAATTGCCGCCGCACACGGTCGCCGGCGTGTTGTAGCCGAGGGTGTGCACGTAGCCGGGAGTCCCGTTGGGAAAGGAGACCGATCCCGGGATCGGCCCGATGAAGAACTCGATTTCGGCACTGGCGTTCAGGATGATGACCTGCATCTGACCCATCACGACGACGTCCTGCGTGTTCGGGACCAGCGGCGAGGCGCCGTTTCCGATGACGAAATCCTGGGGGTCGTTGTCGACGTCCAGTCCGGACATCACCCAGGTGCCGATCATGCTCGAGGCGTTGGTCTGGGTGATCCGGCCTTCCCAGGCCAGGACCTGGTTGCCGCTCGGGTTGAGCAGGCACAGGTAGATGTTCGTGGGCACGAACGCGGCGATGTCGGCGTTGCCGCCGCAATTGGCGGGTTCCGTCGGGTCGATGCAGATGCAGAAGGCATCCTGCTGCGCCAGCGCGACGCCGACGAGCGCGAGCAGGGCAGCGAAAAGCGCCAGGCAGAAGCGGATGGGAACTCGCATTGAAGACCTCCGTTACGGGGATCGGCCCGCCGCGCGGCGGTGCGGGCCGTTGCGGATACCGACGCGAATTCGATCAGCGACCGTATAGCTTCTTGATCTCGCCCCAAGCGGCGACCTCCGCCGCGACAGGGTCGTCAGACGTCAACTCCAACAGCAGCCTCGTGACGGGCGCCAGCGCCACGAAGGACAGCTGCGCCGGCAGCTCGACGCGGTACGCCCGCTCCGGCGGCGCCAGGATCGTCACCGCCAGCGGATACTGCGCGCCGATCTCCGCCGCGAAGTCCAGCAGCAGCGGCCGGCCGACCTGGTCGGTCTCCAGGATCAGCTCCCAGGTTTCGGTCTGGTCCATGAAGATCTCCGAGGGCCGCAGCTCGTGGCGCCAGCGGTTCGGCAGCTCCGCCGGCGCGCCCGGCATCACGAAGGACAGACCCAGGTAGCCGCCGGGCGGCGGCGGCGGCTCCGGCAGGTCGTAGCCGTCCAGACCCATCAGGGCGTCGTCGTGCACGCCGAAGCGGTGGACGTCGGAGACGACCGCCTCGCCGTGCGCCTGCAGGGTGATGACGATCGATTGGGACAGCGCCGTCACGGGAACCAGGACGATCAGCCACGTCAGGAGCGCGAGCGGCGGGAGGAGCGGACGCCGATGGTGCACAACCAACTCCTCTGCGCACGGGCTCACGGGCGCCGACCGCAGTTCGGGGGTGTCACATCGGGCGATCTGACTCGCCGATATTACCAAATCGCAAGAGGGATTACAAGCACTCGCTGCCCGACTCGCTCATCTGCTCGACGCCGGCCCCCCCGAGTACGCGCTCTTGATCGCCCCCCAGGTATTCTTGTTCGCCGCGACGACGCCGTTGATGCTGAACACCGGCTCGTCGAAATCGCCGCTGCAGACGGTGGCGGGCGTGTTGATCCCCGGCGTGTGGACATAGCCGGGAGTGCCCTCGGGGAAGATCACGTCGCCGGGGATCGGGCCGACGAAGAACTCGATGGGCGCCGTCTCGTCCAGCGCCCGCAGCCACATACTCCCCAGCACGACGACATTCGCGGCGTTGGGATAATGTGGGCACGGTTCGGGCACGACCATGTAATTATACGGATCCATGTCGGCGTCCAGGCCATACATCGTCCACTCGCCGATCATGTCGCCGTCCTGGCGGGAATCGGTGACCCGGGCCAGCCAGCCCCTCATCGGAGTTCCGCTGGGATTGACCAGGCACAGGTAGATCGTCCTCGGCTCGCCAACTGGTATCACGGCATTGCCGCCGCAGCTGCTCGGGAACATCGGATCGAGGCAGATGCACATGACGTCCTGCTGCGCCGACGCGCCGGCGGCCGTCGCCAGCAGCACGGCGAGGATCGTGGGGCAGTCCCGGAATCGGAAGCTCATGCTGGACCTCCTTGCGGTGCGGCCGGCGGCCGCGCACGCTGTCTCAACGCCTTCACCGTCCGTACAGCGCCTTGATCGCGCCCCAGTCGGCTTCCTCCACCGCGTCCATCAGGCACATGTTGATGTGGAACACCGGCAGCGTGTAGTCGCCGCTGCACACGGTCGCGGGCGTGGCGGTCCCCGCCGTGTGGACGTAGCCCGGCATGCCCGCGGGGAAGACTGCGGATCCCGGGACGGGGCCGATGAAGAAGTGGATGCGCTCGTTCGCATCCAGGACGACGGCCTGCATCGAGGCCAGCACGACGACATCCTGCGGGTTGGGCAGCAACGGCGCCGACGTGCAGTCGACGACGAAATCCTCGGCATCCGGGTCGACGTCCACGCCGTTCACCGCCCAGCTGCCGATCAGGACGTTGGCGTTGTCGTGGGTGACCCTGGCCTCCCAGGACAGCACCTGGGCCCCGCTCGGGAAGCACAGGAGCAGGTAGATGGGCGTCGGCACGAAGGCGGACATGATGGTGCAGCCCTCGCCGAGCCGGCCCTCCTGGTTGTCGCAGATGCAGAGGGCATCGATTTGAGCGCGCGCGCCGGGGGCCGCCGTCAGCGACACGGCGATGAGGACCAGGAAGAGCCACAGTCGGCCGCGGCTGGCGGTTCGCGCCGGGAGCGCGAGGGGCGGGCGGATCTGGCGCCGATGGTGCACGACCGACTCCTCTCCGCGCGGGCGCGCAGGCGTCCGCGGCGGTGCGGGTGGTGTCTCATCGGGCGATTCGACCTCTTGAGTCTACCGAATTCGCCGGGATCAAGCAAGCGCCCCGCCCGTCGGGAGCGGGGCGCTCGCGCGGATCCGCGCGACCGGAACCGTCGCCTATCGCTGAATGTCGGGACGCAAGCGCCCCAGGCCCAATTCCCTCACCTTCCACAACTTGTAGATCGCCGGATACACCAGCAGTTCCAACAGGAAGGACGTCGCGAGCCCGCCGATCATCGGCGCCGCGATCCGCTTCATCACGTCCGCGCCCGCCCCGGTCGACCACATGATGGGCAGCAGGCCGATGAAGCTCGAGGCGACGGTCATCAGCTTCGGCCGGGCGCGCTTGACCGCGCCGTGGAGGATGGCGTCGTCGAGCTCGGCGAGGTTGCGCAACCGTCCCTCGCTGCGGGCCCGGTCGTACGACAGGTCGAGGAACAGCAGCATGAACACCGCGGTCTCGGCGTCGAGGCCCAGCAGCGCGATCAGACCCACCCACACGGCGATCGAGACGTTGTAGCCGAGCAGGTGCAGCAGCCAGATCGCGCCCACCGCGGAGAAGGGCACCGACAGCAGGACCACGCCGGTCTTGAAGGCGGACCGCGTGTTCGCCAGCAGCAGCAGGAAGATGAGCACCAGCGTGGCCGGGACCACGAGCCGCAGCCGCTTCTCGACGCGCAGCATGTTCTCGTACTGGCCGCTCCACTGCAGGACGTAGCCGGCGGGCAGGTCCACCTGTTCCCGCACGGCGCGCTTGGCCTCCTCCACGTAGCCGCCGATGTCGCGGCCGGCGACGTCGACGTAGACGTAGCTGGCGAGGAACCCGTTCTCGTCGCGCAGCATCGCCGGGCCGGAGACGACCTTCAGGTCGGCGACCTGCGCCAGCGGCACGGCGGCGCCGCCGGGCGCGTCGACCAGGACGCGCCCCAGCTTCTCGAGGTCGTCGCGCAGCTCGCGCGGGTAGCGGACGTTGATGGAATAACGCGCCCGGCCGTCGATCACGGTGCCCAGGTTCTCGCCGCCCACGGCGAACATGATCACCTCCTGCAGGTCGGCGACGGTGAGGCCCAGGCGGGCCAGCTCGTCGCGGCGGGGCTCGATGTCCACGAAGTAGCCGCCCGCGGCACGCTCGGCGAAGACGCTGCGGGTCCCCCCGACTGCGGGCAGCACCGATTCGATGCGCGTGCCGAGGCGCTCGAGCTCGGCGAGGTCGGGGCCGAAGATCTTGATGCCCACGGGCGTGCGCACGCCCGTGGTGAGCATGTCGATGCGGGCCTTGATGGGCATGGTCCAGGCGTTGGTCACGCCCGGGATGCGCAGGGCGCGGTCCATCTCGGACACCAGCTCGTCCCAGGAGATGCGGTCGGGCCAGAGCGGCCGCACCAGCGGCAGGACGAAGCCGGGCAGCCGGCCGGTGTACCAGCGTTCCTTGGCGCGCCACTCGTCCCGCGGCTTGAGCACGACCGTCGTCTCCATCATCGACAGCGGCGCCGGGTCGGTGGACGTGTCGGCGCGGCCGGCCTTCCCGTACACGCTCTGGACCTCGGGGAACGACTTCAGGACGCGGTCCTGCGTCTGCAGCAGCTCGGCGGCCTGGGTCACCGAGATGCCGGGCAGCGTCGTCGGCATGTAGAGGATGGAGCCCTCGTTCAGGGGCGGCATGAACTCCGTGCCCAGCCGGAAGTACGCCGGCACCGTGACCGCCACGGCCAGCAGGGCCGCCGCGATCACGCCGCGCGGGTGGCGCAGCACGAAGCGGCAGGCGGGGTCGTAGGCGCGGGCGATGGCGCGGCTGATCGGGTGCTTCTCCTCGGCGTGGTAGGTGCCCACCAGGGCCGCCGAGGCCAGGCGCGCCAGCGCCCGCGGCCGGAACCGGAAGGGCTCGCTGCGCGCGAACATCATGCGCATCGCCGGGTCCAGGGTGATGGCCAGCACGGCCGCCATCGCCATCGCCAGGTTCTTCGAGAAGGCGAGCGGCTTGAACAGCCGGCCCTCCTGGTCGACCAGCGTGAACACGGGGATGAAGGCCGCCGCGATCACCAGCAGCGAGAAGAAGACCGAGGGGCCCACCTCCTTCAGCGCCTGCAGCCGCACCTCGTGGAAGCTCCCCTTGCGGCCGCCCGCCTGCCAGAGGTGGATGCGGTTGTAGGCGTTCTCCACCTCGACGATGGCCCCATCGACGAGCACGCCGATGGAGATGGCGATGCCGGCGAGCGACATGATGTTGATCGTGACGCCCATCGCGCGCAGCGGGATGAACGCCAGCAGCACCGAGACCGGGATCGTGATGATGGGCACGATGGCCGACGGCGCGTGCCACAGGAAGATCAGGATGACCAGCGAGACGATGACCATCTGCAGCAGCAGCTCGTGCACGAGGGTGTCGATGGCGCGGTGGATGAGGTCGCTGCGGTCGTAGGTGGTGACGAACTCCACGCCCTCGGGCAGTCCCGGCTCCAGTTCGTGCAGCTTCTCCTTCACCCGCTCGATCACGTTCAGGGCGTTCTCGCCGTGGCGCATGACGACGATGCCGCCCACCGCGTCGCCCCCGCCGTCGAGGTCGGCCACGCCGCGTCGCAGATCGGGGCCCAACTCCAGGCGGGCGACGTCGCGCAGCAGCACCGGCACGCCGCCGGGAGCGGTCTTGACGACGATCCGCTCGAAATCGGCGAGCGACTTGGCGTAGCCGCGCCCGCGGACCATGTACTCGGCGCCGCTCCACTCGAGCAGACGGCCGCCCACCTCGTCGTTCGAGGCCCGGACGGCGTCCATCACCGCGTGCAGCGGCACCCCGTGGGCGGCCAGGCGGACGGGGTCGACCGTGATCTGGTACTGCCGCTGGAAGCCGCCGACGGAGGCCACCTCGGCCACGCCGGGGACGGCCTGGATCGCGTAGCGCAGCGTCCAGTCCTGGTAGGAGCGCAGGTCGTCGAGCCCGTGGCGGTTCCCGTGATCGACCAGCGCGTACTGGAAGACCCAACCCACGCCCGTCGCGTCAGGCCCCAGCGAGACCGCCACGCCCGCCGGCAGGCGCGGCTTGATCTCGTCGAGGTACTCGAGCACGCGCGAGCGGGCCCAGTAGAGGTCGGTGCCGTCCTCGAAGACCACGTAGACGAAGGAGTAGCCGAAGTCCGAGAAGCCGCGGATGGCCTTCGTCCCGGGCGCGCCGAGCAGGCCGCTCACGATCGGGTAGGTGACCTGGTCCTCGACGATGTCCGGCGAGCGGTCCCACTTCGTGACGACGATGACCTGCGTGTCCGAGAGGTCCGGCAGGGCGTCGAGGCGGATGGTCTGCAGCGTGTGGACGGCGTAGGCGCAGGCCAGCGCCGTGAGCGCCAGCACCAGCAGCCGGTTGCGAGCGCTGAACTCGATGATGCGCGCGATCACCGGTGGTCACCCACGTGGCCGCCGGCCGGGGTCGCGGTCGCGGCCTCTGCGCCCGCGTCGGCGTCGAGCAGCGCGGCGCGCAGGCGCGATTCGCTGTCGAGCAGGAAGTTGGCCCGCACGACGACCTGTTCCCCGGCCGCGAGCCCGTCCAGGATCTGCGCCTTGCCGCCCGAGCGCACGCCCACCTCGACCTCGCGCGGCGTGAAGCGGCCCTCGCCGAGGGAGACGAAGACCAGGCGCCGCTCGCCCGTGTCCAGGATGGCGTCGTCGGGCACGACCAGGGCCTCGCCGCGGTCCGCGAGCAGCGTCACGTTCGCGTACATGCCCGGCCGCAGCAGCCCGAACCCGTTGTCCAGGACGATGCGCGCGACCAGGGTGCGCGAGGCGTCGTCCAGCGTCGGGTAGACGTAGTCGATCCGGCCCGGCAGCACGACGCCCGGGTCGTGCGGCAACCGCACCTCGACCGGCGCGCCCTCGGCGACCAGGGCGGCCTCGTACTCGTAGAAGCGGGCCTCGACCCAGACCTCGGAGAGGTCCGACACCTGCAGCAGCATCATGCCCGGCTCCACCCGCATGCCCGCGAAGGCCAGGCGCTCGGTGACCACGCCCGTGGCCGGCGAGAGCAGGGGCACGGCGCGCGCCGGCTTGCCGGTCCGCTCGAGCTGGGCCACGAACTCGTCGGGCACCTCGAAGAGGCTCAGCCGCCGCCGCGCCGCCGCGACGAGGTGTTCGGCGTTCGCCCGCGTCTGCGGGTCGCCGCCGGCCGCGGCGTCCCTCGCGACGACGGCCCTCAGCAACTCCTCCTGGCCGGCCACCAGTTCGGGCGCGTAGATGGTCAGCAGCGGCGCACCCGCCTCCACGCGCGTCCCGACCGCGCTCACCGCCAGCGTCTCGATCCAGCCGGCGACCCGCGTCTGCACGCTGCGCACGCGCGTCTCATCGACGGTGACCAGCCCGACGGCCCGGATCTCGGTGTTCATCGTCTCGACCGTCGCCGGTTGCGTGCGCACGCCCGCGAGGCGGACGGCCTCGTCGCTCAGCTCGATGGCGGCCATGCCCGGCACGCCCGAGGCGCCGTCGCCCTGCTGGGCGGTGAACTCGGCCGCCGGCACCAGGTCCATGCCGCAGATGGGGCAGGCTTCCTTGTGGTCGGAGATGTAGGTGGGGTGCATGGGGCACAGCCACTTCTTCGCGGCGACAGCGACCTGCCCGCCGGCGGGGGCGCCGTGCTCGTGCCCGTCGCCGCCGCCGCAGCCGGCGAGCGCGGTGGCGAGGATGAGGGCGAGCGCGAGGAACATCGCTGGTCTCATGGGCGCATCTCCTGGAGGACGGGGTCGCGGCCGGCGAGCGCGCGCAGGGCGGCCCAGGCAGCGTAGCGGTCGGCCTCGCGCTCGGCCAGCATCGCGCCGGTCTCGGCCAGCCGCCGCAGGGCCATGATCAACTCGTCGGCGTCGGCGACGCCGGTCGCGTAGCCGGTGCGGGCCGACTCGGCGGCGAGGGTCGCCTGGGGCAGGATCCCGGTGCGCAGGCGGACGACCTGCCGTTCGGAGGCGTCGAAGCGGGCCCGCAGGCTCGCGACCTCCGCGCCGGCCATGGCGAGCGCCTCGCGCCGTTCGGCTGTGGCCATCGCGTGCTCGTGCCCGGCGGCCCGGGCCTCGGCGTCCTGCTTGTGCGACCGCCTCAGCGGCAGCTCCACGCCCACGCGGGCGGTGACCATCGGCGGCAGCGCGTCGCGCCAGCCGTACTCGGCGCCCAGGAAGACGTCG
>DYDD01000390.1 GCA_020718045.1 Fibrobacter sp.
CTTGATCTTCGCGGCGTCAGCCTGCACGTCAAATTCTGTGGCCTCGCGACTGACCGACACGTTCTTGATGCCGATGCCGTCCGGCGGCTCGCTGAGTTCGAGTTCCACCTTGCCGATGAACGACAGAGCGGGCGCGGCGACGCGGACTTGGGCGGTTCCGCCGGCGGGGATTTTCACGGGCTGCTCGCTGAGGACTTTCACCGCAGGCTGGGACTGCGAGCCGAACGCGCCCGCGGCGTTCGCGAATCGGCCCTTGTTGTCCCCGAAGCGCCCGCCGCCTCCTTTGGACGCGAAACGGCCCATCCCCGAAACGGCGACCTTCATTTCTTTCGCGGGAACCAGATGCCGGTAGGCGAACGCCTGCATCATGTCTTCCGCCGGCACAGCTTTGTGGACGACCTCGCGTCCCTGGATTGTTGCGCGGCCTTCCAAGGAGACGGTGATGGGTTCCTTCGTGAACATCGGCGGGACCGACAACGTGAGCCGCGCCACTTGTTGAGTTCCCGGCACCCAGCCGCCGCTCAACGCGAATCCCGCTGGCGCGTCTTTCAGAGCCAGCGTGATGTCGCCGGCGAACCCGTCCTTGCGCAGCGCATAGACGGTGATGGGTGTGCTCATGAAAGGACGGACGCTGATGCTGGACGGCGCGACCCGCAACTCGAAGTCGGGCCGCGGCGGGCTGATGCGCAGGCGGTAGGCAAACTCCGGGCCGCCTTTGCGCTGCGTGTCGGCCATGTGAACGTAGTAGGCGCCGTCGGCGGGCAGTTTGGCGCGGAAATAGGAATCGGCGTGATGCGTGTTCAGGCCGGAGCCTTTGTCTTCGTGATCATCGTTGGTCGCCAGTTGCTTGCCGGTCGAGTCCGTCAGTCTGAGCATGGAATCCACCGGCGAATCGAGCCGGCGCGCCAGGACTTCCGCGACGATCTCGTCGCCGGCGCGGCCTTCGAAGCTGAACACGTCCACATCGCCGCGTTGATCAATGCGCCCGTTGACGATGATCGGCAGCGCGACCTTCTGCGCGCTGTCGCGCGAGTTGTTCGATTCCTTGTCCATGCATTCGGGCAGCGTGTCCACGGCGAACGGCGCGGGGTTGGAGACCTGGCCGCCCGTGCGCACGGAAAGCGGAATGATGCCCGACTGCTTGTCTTTGGCGTCCACGGTCAACTTGTCCACCGCCAGATTCCAGCCCTTCAACTCGACGGCGGTCTGCGCGCCGGCGGGGCCGCCCAACGGAAAGATGCTCGTCACGAACGGCTGCTCGCCGATGGTGACGCGATAAACGAAATCCTCGCGACCGCGGTAGATGGCGTCCTTGACCTCGATCACATATTCGCCGTCGCTGGGGATGCGATAGAAGAGAACCGGGTCGGGATGGAACCGAAAGTCGTCATCGTAGGCAAGTTCACTGCCCTTCGCGTCGTAGAGCGTCAGCGTGGCCTGGAACCATCCGGGCACCGCGTCGGAAATATACGGGACCAATTCCCGTGCGCTGGCCGCGATGACCAGTTGCTGGCCCTTGCGCGCCCGGAAACGAT
>DYDD01000006.1:0-18573 GCA_020718045.1 Fibrobacter sp.
CGAGACGGATGACTGAGCGGTCTGTCGGGCGCTGAGAACTTGGCACTGTCCAGTATTGAGATTAACGGCAATATTCTCGCCACCACCGATCATCCGTTCATGGTGGGCGGTATCTGGAAGAAGGCCGGCGATTTATTGCTCGGTGATGCGCTTGACGGCAGAACTGGCGATGCTATCTTAGTGCAGTCTATCAACAGAATTAGCAAAGGAGTGCGAGCATACAATCTTACTGTTGATGATCCTCACACATTCTATGCTCAAGGTGTACTGGTACAGAATAAGGATCCGATCCCGGGTATGTAGTCAGTTTCATTTTTTATGACACCGTAATTCGGTAGTTGTGTCGCTTGCCAGAAACCGGCCGGATGCGACACGCCGGTCGAATCGTACAGCACGACGGCTTCGGCGGCCTAACGCTGCCCGCCGTCGCCAGCGTGAAGGAGGCCCGCGCCCTGCTGGCCGCCGACAAGCAGGTTGCCCTGGACATGATCGCCCAGGCCGGCGAGCAGAAGCTGGCCAACCAGATGGTGGCCGCGCCCTGGGATCCGACCGAGCGCTCGCTGGGCCACCAGTTCCTGATCATGGCCGGTCACCTGTCGGCCCACAAGAGCCAGCTCTTCTACTACCTGAAGTTGATGGGGCGCGACGTCAACACCATGCACCTCTGGGGCATGTAGACCGCGGCGGCACCGATCCCGGAACGAGCAAGGGCCCCGCGTCGGTCGGCGCGGGGCCCCTTCTCTTTCCGCCGGGATGCGCGTCAGGCCCCGTCCGCGGGGCCGCCGTTCTGCGGCGCCGTCGCCTCCGCGGCCTTGCCCGTCGATTCGCGCTTCCAGAGCCAGGCCCCCAGCGCGGCCAGGCCGCCGACCACCAGGACGGTGCGCGCCACGCGCAGCAGGCAGACCACCCACGCGATGCCCATCCCGAGCGCCGCCCACTGGACCCACCAATCGCCGGGCGAGGTCGCCAGGTTGATGACGAACAGCAGGGCCAGGATCAGAGGCGCCGTGAAGAGGAACTTGATGTCGCTGAAGACTTTGAACACGTTCAGCTCCTTGGCGTGGCGTGGATCGATCCGGGGTCGTGAACGGGTCTACGCGCGAATCGGCCGGCTGTTGCACCCGTGGGTCGCCCCCGCCGTGGATGATGACAGCGGCATCATGTTCGGCTTATGATACCACGGTTCGTTTGTCGTGGAAACGATCCGGAAACCCGTGAACCGGAGAGTGGCGATGCTCCTGAACCTCCGTGTCGTTGCGTCGATGCTGGTGTTCACGGCTGTCGCGGCTGCGGCCGCCGCGCCGCCCCCGCCGCCATTCCTGCATCCCCTGTTCACCGACCACGCCGTGCTGCAGCGTGAAACGCGGTTGCCGATCTGGGGCTGGACGATTCCCGGTGCGACGGTGACCGTCGAACTGGCCGGCAGCAGAACGGAAGCCGTCGCCGACCCGGACGGCCGCTGGCAGGCGACGCTGCCGGCGCTCGCGGCCGGAGGTCCCTACGAGATGACCGTCGACGGCCCGCAACGCGCGACGGTGCGCGACCTCCTGCTGGGCGACGTCTGGCTCTGCTCCGGCCAATCGAACATGCAGTGGCCCCTGTCGCTGACGCAGGACGCGGCGAGCGAGATCGCCGCGGCCGACCGGCCCCGTCTGCGGCTGTTCACGGTGCCTACCGTCACGGCGACCGAACCCGCCGTCGTCGTCGACGCGTCGTGGGACGTGTGCGCGCCAGCCACGGCCGCCGACTTCTCCGCGGTGGCCTACTTCTTCGGCTCCCACCTGGTGCGCGAGAGAGGAGTGCCGATCGGGCTGATCGACGCCTCCTGGGGCGGCACCTGCGCCGAGACCTGGACCAGCGCCGAGGCTCTGGCCGCCCACCTGCCCGAACTGCGTCCCGAGCTCGAGGCCCTGGCGACCTACCGCGACCGTGTCACCGCCGGCGTCTACGATTTCGATCGCGAGTTGACCGACTGGTGGGCCGCCGTCGACCGGGGCGGGGCCGCCGGCTGGGCCGCCCCGGAGTTCGACGATGCGGACTGGCCGCTCATGGATCTGCCGCGCGTCTGGGAGGAGAGGGGCCTGCCCGACTTCGACGGCCTGGTCTGGTTCCGCTGCGGGTTCGACCTGCCGGCCGAGGGGGCCGGCCGCGACGCCGTGCTCGAACTGGGCCCCATCGACGACATCGACGAGACTTGGCTCAACGGCCGGCGCCTCGGCGGCACGGCCGGCTGGGACCTGCCGCGGTCCTACGCGGTGCCCGGCGAACTGCTGCGCCCGGGACGCAACCTGCTGGCCGTGCGCGTCATGGACGTCATCGGCGGCGGCGGGCTGCACGGTCGCCCGGAGCAGCTCGCGCTGGTGCAGGACGAGCGGCGGTTGTCCCTGGCCGGCGCCTGGCGCTACCGGGTCAGCGCACCCCTGTCGCAGACAGGATACCCGCCGAAGCGTTTGGAGAGCGATCCCAACACCCCTTCGACCCTGTTCAACGGCATGATCTCACCCCTGCTGCCGTTCCCGATCAAGGGCGCGATCTGGTACCAGGGCGAATGCAACGTCGACCGGCACGACCGCTACGCCCACCTGTTGACGACGCTCGTCGCGGACTGGCGCTCGCGGTTCGGGGTCGGGGACTTCCCCTTCCTGATCGTGCAGCTTGCGGCCTACATGCCGCCCGACGACGAGCCCCGTAACGATCCCTGGCCGAACCTGCGCGAGGCGCAGCGACGGGTCGCCGCCACGGTGCCGGCGACGGTCCTGGTCGCGACCATCGACATCGGCGACGCGCTGGACATCCACCCCCGCAACAAGCAGGAGGTCGGCCGCCGGCTGGGATTGGCCGCGCGGGCGGTCGCCTACGGCGAGGAGATCTCCCGCGCGGGACCCGTCTTCCGATCGCTGGAAGTGCGCGGCCATGAGGCGCGGCTGTCTTTCGAGACCAGCGCCGGGCTCGAGCTGCGAGGCGGCGGCGGCTTCGCCGTGTGCGGGGAGGACGGGCGCTGGGCGTGGGCCGAGGTGCGGGTCGAAGGGGATGAAGCGGTCGTCGGTTCGCCGCTGGTCGAGCGACCGGTCGCCGTGCGGTATGGCTGGTCCAACAACCCGCTCGCCAGCCTGTTCGACCGGGAGGGCTTGCCGGCGGAACCCTTCCAGGCCGACGAGGCCCGCTGAGAGCGCGCCGCTGAAGGGCGGCCCGAACGGGATGGGAACGGGGCGGAGGTGACCCTCCGCCCCGCCTCGTTCCCACGGCCGGATCCGGCCGGAACTATTTTATCAGCAACATGCTCTTCGCGAACGTCGACTCGTCGGACCGCAGCCGGTACAGGTAGGTGCCGCTCGGCGCCTGCTGCCCGGAGTCGCAGCGTCCGTCCCAGGTGACCGCGTGGTGCTGCGCGGGCAGGTTCCCCTGCACCAGCCGCCGCACCATCTGGCCGCGCAGGTCGTAGATCTCCAGGGAGACCGCCGACGGGCGCGACAGGTCGAAGCTGATCACCGTGGCCGGGTTGAAGGGATTCGGCGCGTTCTGGAACAGCTGGGTGGCGCGGGGCGTCGCGTTCGGCTCGGGCTGCTCCTCCTCGCCAGGATCCTCGTTGCCGACCGTCAGCATGTACTCCCAGATGCCGGCGCCGAGCATGCGGTCGTAGATCAGGGCGTGGCCGGCGTCGTTCAGGTGCACGCCGTCCCCGGAGCTGTATGCGGGCAGGATGGTGCCGTCGGCGGCGGCCAGCCCGTTCCAGACGTCGACGGCGAACGCGTCGAACGTCGCCAGCGTCAGGTTGGCGATCTCCAGCTGCTGGTCGCGCTGCGCCTGCGTGGCGAAGTTGCGCGGCTGCGTCGTGGTGAACCAGACCGGCACGCCCTGGGCCGCGGCTTCCGCCTGGACGGCGGCGTAATTCGCCATGACCTCGGCGGTGGCGTAGCCGGCGTTCACATCGTTGCTGGGCAGGTTCACGATGATCAGGTGCGGCTTGTAGGCCAGCGCCATCGTGATGTTGTTGTTCGCCAGCGGCGAGGGCCGGGTCGGCGGCGGCACGTAGTCCGAAGGCATCACCTGGTAGGTCGTGATGCCGCCCACCGCCAGGTTGACCACCTGCGCGGTCGGCTCCTGGCTCTGGACGTACGCGCGGTACAGGCCGACCCACGACGTCGCGGGCGACGAGGCGCCGGTGCCCACCGCCGTCGACGAGCCGAGCACCACGATCGTGGGCACGTCGTCGCCGGTCAGGGTCTCGCCGCCGGTCATGCGGATGTCGTCCAGGTACCATAGGTGGGAGACGCCGTCCGCGGCCTGCTGGCCGAAGAAGATCGTCTTGATCCGGGTCAGGTCGGCCGCGCCCGGGTTGTCGACGAAGACCTGCAGGGGGAGGGCCAGCCGCTGCCACGAGCCGGCGGCGACATCGCCGAGCAGGGTCGACATCGGGATCTTCGTCGTCTTCGCGTTCGAGGTGTCCTCGAGATAGATGCAGGGCAGAGCGGCCTGCGCCACGACGGCGTCGGTGTACACGTGGACGATCAGGCTGTCGCGCTGGGTGACGTCGCGGCCGATCCAGCCGATGCCGGCCACCGCCGCGCCCCAATCGCCGCCGGCGTTCGAGGTCCAGTTGAGCTTCAGGGCGTAGTTGCCGACCAGCGAGCGGACCGCCTCGACCGGGATCTTCTCGCCCTGGCGGGCGAGCGTGCTGGGAGCGGTGACGTAGGTCCAGCTCGGGTCGTAATAGACGGGGGTCGGGCTGTCGGCGAAGAACACGTAGTCGAACTCGTCGCCGGTGATCTCCGGGATCACGGCGAACACGCCGTCGCTCGTGTCGGTCGCGCCCGAGGCTCCGGCGTCGCCGATGCGGATCAGGCAGGCGTCGCTCGCCGTGCCGGGCACGATCCAGGCGTAGGCGCCGCCGGCGGCGGGAGCCGAGGCGGCGATCGTCGACCACGAGGCGCCGGCGTTGGTGCTGAGCTCGATCATGACGTTCGCGACGTTCTCGCTGTCGAACAGGAGGTCGAGCTGCGCGCCGGTCTCCCAACGCTGCATCCCGTTGGGCGACAGCACGGTCACCGAGTAGACGGGCTCGGCGATGGTGAAGGCCGCGGCGCTGACGTCCGTCAGGCCGGGATCGCCGGCGTCGGTCAGGCGCACCAGGGCGTCGGTGGTCGCGCCGGCGGGGATCGTCCAGGCGTAGGCGCCCGACGCCGCGTCGACGCCGGCCGCCACGGGCAGCCAGTTGGCGCCGCCGTCGACGGAGTAGTCGATGTCGATGGCGGTCACGTCGGAGCTGGTCCAGGCGATGCTGTGGACGGTGCCGATGGTCCAGGTCTCGCCCCCGTTGGGCGCGATCAGGGTCAGCGCCGGTGCGCCGCCGGGCGAGAACTCGAAGCGCACGACTCGGTTGTTGGCCCAGTCGGCGACCCACAGGCGGCCGTTGACGTCGTCGACGATCGAGGCGCGCGGCGTGGCGAAGCTCGAAGCGGTCGGCGGATTCGGGCCGGCGTTGGTCGTGAAGTCGGCCTGGCCGAGCACGAAGTCGGCGTCGGCGCCGTTGGCCAGCGCGGCCGCGTTCTTGAAGATCATCAGGCGGTTGTTGGCTTCCTCGACGACATAGACGGTGCCATCGACGCCGCCGTTGACGAAGCGGGTTGTGCCGAAGCCGTTGCGGGTGACCTGCGAGCCGCCGGTCGTGAAGTCCGGCTTGCCGAGCACGCCGTCGGCGTTGGCGCCGTTGGGTTTGGCCGCCGCGCCGTCGTAACGCAGCACGCGTCGGTTGGTGTAGTCGCTGACCCAGACGCGGCCGGCGTCGTCGGCGTACACGCTGTTGGGGTTGTTCAGCTTGCTCTGGGTGAGGCCGCTGGTGCCGGTGGTGAAGTCGAGCTGGCCGAGCACGCCGTCGGCATTGGCGCCGATGGGCTTGTTGGCCGCGTCGTCGAAGCGCAGCACGCGGTGGTTGCCGAAGTTGCTGACCCAGAGACGTCCGGCGCCGTCGGCGCAGATGCCGACCGGGCCGCTCATCTTGGCGGCGGTGGTGCCGGAGGAGCTGGTCGTGAAGTTCGGCTGGCCGAGCACGCCGTCGGCGGCGGCGCCGGTGGCCTTGTTCGAGGCGTCGTCGAAGCGGGTGACGCGGTTGTTGCCGTACTCGCCGACCCAGAGCCGGCCGCCGGCGTCGACGTGCACGCCGATCGGGCTGTTCATCTTCACGGCGCTGAGGCCCGTCGAGGCGGTGGTGAAGTCGGGCTGGCCGAGCACGGCCTCGGCGGCGGCACCGTTGATCATGGCGTCGACCGACGTCCAGCGCAGCACGCGGTTGTTGCCGCGGTCCGCGACGAACAGCTTGCCCGTCAGCGGGTCGATGGCCAGGCCGTTGGGGCCGTTGAACCGGCTGTTGGTCGTCGCGGCCGCGGGCCTCGTCACGAGGTCGGACGGTCCGAGCACGCCCACGGCCGGCTGGCCGTTGCTGAACTGCGCCAGCGCGGATGTTCCGGCCAGCAGCAGGGCCAGCGCCGCAAGAACGGGCACCAGCAGCTTTCTCGATGTCATGGCGACTCTCCTCCCCTGGGATCAAGTGAGCGACGGTGCGGTTTCGGCCTTGGTCATGTTCGGCGCGGCCCCGCTCGCTGGACGTGGACACGAGGGGTTGAAAGTCCCCGGCGACCCTGCCGCGAACGGCACCCGAGGCTCCAACCTGAGGATGATGGTAGCATATCAAAAGAGATCGTCGTGTAACCGTTTTCACGCAAAACGAAAGAAACCGCAATTAAAGATATTAATTATCAATATCCACAAGTAGGCGTTCGCCGTTTGCGCCGGTCGCGAGGTGCAACCGGCGCGATTCCGGCGATTCAGCGCAGCTTGAACGTCAGCGGCATCAGGACCCAGACTTCGATCGGCTTGTGGTCGACCTGAGCCGGCCTCCACACCGACGTGCGGGCGCAGGCGATGGCCGCCTCCCGCAGCATCTGCTCGCCCTCGACCACGATGACGTCCTTGACCTTGCCGTTCTTCCCCACCAGCACGCGGACGGTGACCGTGCCCTCGACCTCGGCCGAACGCGCCATCGGCGGGTAGTTCAGCGGGTCGATCGAGATGCGCACGGGCTCCTCGTCGACGGCGATGAAGTCGTCCGGCGACGGCGAGACGTCGATGTCCACGTCCACCACCAGGCCGCCGCCCTCGCCCTCACCGAGACCCTCCATGGTGATGGGGGCCAGCGCCTCGGACATTTCGGTCACCGTGGCGATGGTCTGGGAGGTGGCCAGCTCGTCGGCGACGGGCTCGGGCACGCCGATCGACGGCGGCGCGGCGAGGTCGGCCACGGCCTGTGCGATGCTGACCTGCGGGGCGGTCGGTCGCGAGATCGACGGCGGCACGCCGAGGTCGGTGTAGCGCACGATGCGGATCTCCCGCGGCGGCGGCTCGGCGACCAGGCGATGGCTCCACAGCCACCAGCCGGCGAACGCCAGCACGCCCAGCAGCAGCGTGATGCCGTTGGCCCAGCTCAGCCACCGCGCCAGCTCGCGGCGCAGCGGGTGGTCCTCGCCGGTCAGCGGCAGGCGCGGCGCGTCGTCGAGGCGGAAGGCCCAAGGGATGTGGGCAGCCGGGATGTGGGCAGCCGGGATGTGGGCAGCCGGGATGTGGGTGGCGGCGCCCGGCGCCGCTTCCTTGCGGCTCATCGCACTCCCTCCAGCGCGGCGGCCTCGCCCTCCTGCATCGGAATCAGGCTGAACCGCTGCATGTTGCAGTCCTCGAGCGTGTCCATCATGTCCACCATCGGCTCGTAGCGGGCGTCGCGGTGGATCTTCACCAGCACGATCAGCTCCGGGTTGGCGGCGCCGAAGCTGCGGAAGTCCGCGGCCAGCTCCGCCCAGGTCGCCTTCGACAGGGCGCCGGTGCCCAGCTTGAAGTACAGCGACTCGTCCTTGTCGACGAAGACGGTCATCACGTTGGACTCGGGCACTTCGACCTTGGCGCCCGGCTCGGGCATGTTCACCTCCATGGCCAGCGGGCGGCGGAACACCGTGGTGACCATGAAGAAGATCAGCAGCAGGAAGGCCACGTCCACCATCGGCGTCATGTCGATGCGGATGGCCGACCTCCGTTTCCGGGGCCGGAACACGGAGCTGCTGTCCTGCGGTTTCTGTTTGCCGCTCTCGGCGACGGCGACGTCTGCCATCGGGTCTCCTCTAGGAAGCCGGCTGTGCCGGCGTCCTCTTCTTGAGATCGGTCATCAGGTTGAAGCGCAGCGTCTTGGCGTCGGCCAGGGAGTCCATCAGGTCGGCCACGGCGCCGAAGGACGCGTCCTTGTCGCCCTTGAGCACGACCACGGCCGCCGGGTTGCGGCTGCGCCAGTCGACGATGGCCTTCAGGGCCTCCGTCGGCATCAGCTCCTGGGCGTCGACGCCCCGCTCGCTCGAGATGTAGATCCGGCCCTCGCGGTTGACCGTCAGGATGATCGTGTTGGTCTCCGGGACGTGGATCTCGGAGGTGGAGTAGGGCAGCTGGACGGCCACCTGCTCCGGCGGCTTGAACTGGGTGGTGGACATGAAGAAGATCAAGAGCAGGAACGCCACGTCCACCATGGGCGTCATGTCGATGCGGACACGCGTGCGGCGGGCCATGGCTCAGGACTCCTTCGCGTTTTCCAGCAGCTGGAGCACCTCGTAGGACGTCTCCTCGACCATCGTGTTGAACCGGTCGACCTTCGTCGTGAAGTAGTTATACAGCACCGTCGCCAGGATGGCCGTGATCAGGCCCAGCGCCGTGTTCACCAGCGCCTCGGAGATGCCCAGGGCCAGCTGCGTGGCGTCGGGCGCGCCGGCGTGGGACATGGCCTGGAACGAGCGGATCATGCCGATGGTGGTGCCCAGCAGTCCCAGCAGCGTGGCGATCGAGGCGATGGTCGACAGGGCGGTCAGGTTCTGCTCCAGGTTCGGGCTCTCCAGCGCGCCGGCCTCGGCCAGGGCGCGCCGCGTCTCGTCCATCAGCTCCTTCTTCGAGGCGGCGTGGGGCTTGCGGTCGCGGTAGCCCTCCAGGCCGGCGCCGATGACGTTGGCCAGGCAGCCGCCCTGCTGCTTGCAGGCGGCGACGGCTTCGGCGTGCCGGCCGCCACGGATCGACTCCTTCACCGCGCGCACGAAGGACGCCACGTTGCCGCGCCCGCCGGCCCGCCCCAGCACGAGGAAGCGCTCGACGGCGAAGGTCAGGGCCAGGAAGAAGAAGGTCAGGCCCAGCACCAGCAGCGGGCCGCCCTGTTTGATGTAGGGGGGCGTGCTGTTCCAGATGAGCCAGGACACCAGCAGCGACAGGGCGAACACGATGGCCAGGACGTAGTTCTTCATCGCGAGGGACTTCCTTTCCGGGTTGGACGGCGACGGGGGCGACCGCGCTGGGCGGTCATCTTCCCGATGCCTGGTTGCGGGCCTGGTCCAGGATCGCGGCCCCCTTCATGAGCATGGCGTTGTCGGGATCCAGACGGCGCGCGCGGCCGAAGGCGGCCTCGGCATCGTCGAGGCGTTCGCGGCCCAGCTCGGCGCTGCCGAGCCCGGCCCAGCCGTCGGCGTTGTCGGGGTCCGCTTCGGTCGCGGCGCGGTAGGCCGCGGCGGCGCCCGCGTAGTCGGCGCGGCGCAGCAGGCAGAAGCCGAGGCCGCGCTGCGCTTTGGCGCTCTGCGGTTCGGCCACCAGGACGCGGCGGTACTCGGTCTCGGCGCCGGCGAGGTCATCGCGCGAGGCGAGGGTCTGGGCCAGCAGCAGGCGGCCCACGGTCAAGTCGGGATTCAGCTCGAGCGCGCGGCGGAACGACGGGATCGCCTCGTCGAAGAGCGACGACTGGTACAGGGCGATGCCGAGGTTCAGGTGGAAGGCCGGCGCGTCGGGGTTCAGGGCGATCGCCGCGCGGAAGTGGTCGGCGGCCGCGGCGGCGTCGCCCCGGCGCAGGGACAAGACGCCGGTCTGGAAGGGCACGTTCGCGTCCGCCGGATCCAGGGCGGCGGCGCGGGCCAGGGACGCCGCGGCCTCGTCGTACCGCTTCTGTCCCGACTGCCAGTCCGCCAGCGCCGTGAGGTCGTCGGCCGTCCAGGCGAAGGCTGAGGGCCGGGTCGCCATCTCCGCCATCATGGCGGCGGCGGCGGCGCGCGCCTCGGCGTCGCCGCGCAGGGCGGCGCGCACGTAGAGGAACTTCGCATCCGGGCGTTCGGGGGCCAGCGCGAGGGCGGCGGCGGCGCTCGCGGCGGCCTGGACGTGGTTGCGCAGTTCCAGGCAGCAGGCGGCCACGCCCAGGTGCGCCCCGACGTCGCTCGGATCGAGCATCGCGCAGCGTAGGTAGGTGCGGGCGGCCTGCTCGTAGCGTTTGGCCGCGCGCAGCAGGTCGGCGAGGTCGCGCAGCGCGGGCGTGTACGTGGAGTCGATCGCCACTGCGCGCAGGTAGCTGTCGCGCGCCTCGTCGTAGCGCCCGACCTTGCGGTAGAGGCCGCCGAGGCCGCTCAACATCGGCGCCGTGGGCGTCATGCCCGGCGAGTCCAGCGCCTGCTCGAAGGCGTCGATGGCCAGGGCCGGCGAACCGCCGCGCTCGTAGATCTCGCCGACCAGGGCGCCGTACTGCGGGTCGCCGGGATTCAGGTGCAGCGCTCGCAGCGCCGACAGTTCGGCCGCGGGCAGGTCGCCCCGTCCCGACTGCAGCAGCGCGAGGCCGTGGTGGTACAGGTCCTCGCCTTCGGCCACGCCCTGGCGGCCCTTGCCGCGCGCCAACTCCTTATCCGCCTCGTCCCACAGCTGCTGCGCCAGCAGCAGGCGCGCCCGGCCGTAATGGGCCTCCCACAGCTTGGGCTCGGCGCCGAGCGCGGCGTCGAACTCCGCGGCGGCCTCACGGTCGCGGCCGGCGCGCAGCAGGACCAGGCCCAGGCGGGCGCGGACCTCGGCCTGGTCGCCGCCGGACTCGAGCGCGCGGCGGTAGTCGGTTTCCGCCTCGGCGAAGCGCCCCTCCAGGTCGGCGA
The DNA here is from genome assembly GCA_020718045.1 of Fibrobacter sp. Taxonomy (GTDB): domain Bacteria; phylum Krumholzibacteriota; class Krumholzibacteriia; order LZORAL124-64-63; family LZORAL124-64-63; genus PNOJ01. Next base: position 10,968 of record DYDD01000006.1, read on the forward strand.
TCCGGCCTAGGCCGAACAGGGCTCGCGGCACCTGGTGGTTGTGGGCGACGGCCTCTTCGAAGTGGGCGCGCGCCTCCTGGAGGCGGCCCGCCTCGAGCGACTTCAAACCCTTGCGCAGCGGGTCGGTGTCCATGGTGTAGGGGGAGCGTTCGGCGGCGGCGAGGCCGGCCCAGACCGCGGTGATCAGCAGGGCGGCGGCCGGCAGCAGTCGTCGCGGATGTCTGGATCGAGACACGTCGCTGCTCCTTGGACGAGGGGATTCAGTCGTCGACCGGATGCCGGGTCAGCACGACGTCCCTCAACACGCGACTGTCGGGCAGATATCCCGCCCGTTCGACCTGACGCTGCGCGCGCCCGCCGGCGAGGTGGGTCAGGAACTTCCCGGCTTCGATGCCGCCCGTCGCTCGGCAGGCAGCGTACAGGCGGTGCCGCAGGGGATAACGCCCTGTGGCGAGATTCTCGGGCGTCGGGGCTGCGGGCGCGGAGTCCCCGTCCGCGATCAGCGACCTCGCGCGCACGCCCGCGGCCACGAGGTCGGCCGGCAGGGTCAGCGTCGAGGCCAGGCCCAGGGCGCCGCCGCCGTCGCGGGCGGCGGCCAGGATGGCGTTCGCGTCGGCCAGCAGCACGACGCGCGCAGCCGCCGCAGGGTGCGCTTCGCCCCGGAACGACTGCCAGAGGCCGTCGTTGGGGTCCGGAGCATACAACGGCGACGTCAGCGCGGAGGGGTCGCCCGCCAGCATCGCGTCCAGCTCCGGCAGGGAGAGCGCGGCCGTGTCGCCGGACTGGGGCGACAGCAGGACGATCCCCCCCATGGCCACCGGCACCACGATCGCCGTGTCGCCGTCGGCGGCCCGGAACAGCCGCATCTCGCCGGCATCGGGTCGGCGGTACAGGAAGGCCACGTCGGCGCGGCCGTTGATCAGGTCCTGGAGCGCCTGGTTGGTGCCGCCGCCGCGGACGGTCAGGTCGAGGTCGGGGTAGTCCAACCGGTATTTCCCGACCAGGGCGTCCACCAGCTCCGGTGCGAGGTCTCGCCCCGCGATCACCAACGAAGGGTGGGCGTGATCGGCCTTCAAGGCGCCGACGACCCGTCGCCAACCCACGCCGCCCTTGACCAGGGCGAGGGTCGCCACGACCGCGACGTAGACCGCGATCCGGACCAGGAACCAGGTTCTGCGGCGGGACGACGCCATCGGGCCTCGTTTTCGGTTGCGCTCGTCCCTCGACGGCCTGTAGTCTCCGGTCGGTCCGCGACGGCGGACCGACGACCCCCGCACTCCGATCCACCGGGCCAGGAGCTGAATCATGGACACGTCGCGCCACGAACGCAGCGCCATCCTGCTGGTCGCCGGCTTCGTCCTGTGCGGCGGGTTCGCCGCCGGCTGCCAGCACCGTGCCGAAACTTCTGGTTCCCGGGTCGGAATCGAGCCCGGGCTTTCTTTTAGCCCGGTCCATGAAACCGCTTTCATGGACACTCTGCAAGAACGGACTTTCCATTATTTCTGGGACTTGTGCAACCCCCAAACCGGACTCGCCCCCGACCGCGCCCCGACGCCCTCCTTCGCTAGTTCCGCCGCAACCGGCTTTGCTTTAACATCTTATGCCATCGGAGCCGAGCGCGGCTACGTGTCCCGCGCCGCCGCCGCCGAACGGGTGCTGACCACCCTGCGCTTCCTGTGGACCGCCCCCCAGGGTACCGCGGAAACCGGTGCGACCGGCTACCGCGGTTTCTTCTACCACTTCCTGGAGCCCGAGACCGGCACCCGCTTCGCCGACGTCGAACTGTCCACCGTGGACACCGCCTTGCTGCTGGCCGGCGCCCTCTGCTGCCAGTCCTACTTTGACCGCGCGGACGCGGACGAGACACAGATCCGGGCCCTGGCCGACTCCCTCTACGCCCGCGTCGACTGGACCTGGGCGCAGGTCCGGCCGCCGACCATCGGCCACGGCTGGACGCCGGAAGGCGGCCACCTGCCCTACGATTGGCGCGGCTACAGCGAGGGCATGATCCTCTACCTGCTGGCCCTCGGTTCGCCGACGCATCCGGTCTCGCCCGACGCCTGGTCCGCCTGGACCGCCGGCTACCGTTGGGGCGAGTTCCAGGGACAGGAACACCTGGGCTTCGGCCCGCTCTTCGGGCACCAGTTCACCCACTGCTGGATCGATCTGCGCGGGATCCGCGACGACTACATGCGGGAGCGAGGCAGCGACTACTTCGAGAACTCGCGTCGGGCGACGCTGGCCCAGCACGCCTACGCGCTGGCCAACCCCGGCGGCTGGCGCGGCTACGGCGAACGCCTCTGGGGTCTGACCGCCTGCGACGGCCCGGTCCACGGGCGGTTCGATCTCGACGGCCGGATGCGGAACTTCGAAACCTACTGGGCGCGGGGCGCTTCGTTCACCGAGGTGAACGACGACGGCACGATCTGCCCCTCGGCCGCGGCCTCGTCCCTGCCTTTCGCGCCGGAACTGGTCCTGCCGACGCTGCTGGCGATGCGGCGGGATCACGGCGACCTGCTGTTCGGCCCGTACGGCTTCCGCGACGCGCTGAACCCGACCTTCGACCTGGCGACCTCCGTCCAGCACGGGCACGTGGAGCCCGGGCGGGGCTGGTACGACGTCGACTACCTCGGCATCGACCAGGGACCGCTGCTGGTGATGATCGAGAACCACCGCAGCGGCCTGGTCTGGGACTGCCTGCGGCGCAACCCGCACGTCGTGCGCGGCCTGCGGGCGGCCGGCTTCGCCGGCGGATGGCTCGACGCGGCGCAGGGCGGCCCGTGAGCCGTGCCGCCGGCATCGCCGTCCTGCTGGCGCTCTGCTGCGGCTGCGGCGGCGACGGCGGCGGCGTCACGCTGCGCTTCTGGGCCATGGGCCGCGAGGGCGAGGTCGTGCGCGAGCTGCTGCCCGAGTTCGAGCGCGAGAATCCCGGCCTGCGCGTCGAGGTCCAGCAGATCCCCTGGACCGCCGCCCACGAGAAGCTGCTGACGGCCCACGTCGGGGAGGCCACGCCCGACGTCGCCCAGCTCGGCAATACCTGGTTGTCGGAGTTCGTCGCGCTGGACGCGATCGCGCCGCTGGACGCGCGCATCGCCGCGAGCGCGACGATCGACCCGGCCGACCACTTCCCGGGCATCTGGGACACGAACGTGATCGAGGGCCGGCTCTACGGCGTGCCCTGGTACGTGGACACGCGCGTGCTGTTCTACCGCCGCGACCTGCTGGCCGCGGCCGGCCACCCCGACCCGCCGGCCGACTGGGAAGAGTGGCGCGCCGCCATGCGCGACGTGGTCGCCGGCGGCGGTGGCGCGCGCCGCTACGGGATCCTGCTGCCGCTGAACGAGTGGCCGCCGACGGTGATCCTGGGGCTGCAGGCCGGCTCCCCGCTGCTGGACGTCGAGCGCGGCTACGGCGCCTTCGCGCAGCCCGAGTTCCGCCGCGCCTTCGATTTCTACCTGAGCCTGTTCCGCGACGGCCTGGCGCCGCCGGTCTCCAACAACGAGATCGCGAACCTGTACCAGGAGTTCGCCCGCGGCACCTTCGCCATGTACATCACCGGTCCCTGGAACCTGGGCGAGTTCCAGCGCCGGCTGCCCGCCGAACTGCAGGACGCCTGGGCGACGGCGCCGCTGCCCGGCCCCGAGCCCGGCGTGCCCGGCGTCTCGCTGGCCGGCGGCTCGAGCCTGGTGATCTTCAAGGATTCGCCCCACGCCGACGCGGCCTGGAAGCTGATCGAGTTCCTGTCGCGGCCGCAGCAGCAAGCCCGCTTCTACGAGCTGACCGGCGACCTGCCCGCGCACAAGACGGCCTGGGAGACGACGGGCATCGCGGACGATCCCCGCGCCCGGGCGTTCCGGACGCAGCTCGAGCACGTGGTGTCGACGCCCAAGCTGCCCGAATGGGAGCAGATCGCCACGCGCGTCTTCGAGCGCGGGGAGACGGCGGTGCGCGGCGCGTCCACGCCGCAGGAGGCGCTGGAGGCGCTGGACCGCGACGTGGCGCGCATGCTGGAGAAGAGGCGCTGGCTGGCGGAGAAGGGGCGGCGCCCATGAGATCGCCGCTTACGAAGAGATCGCCGCTCACGAAGAGATCGCCGCTCACGAAGAGATCGCCGCTCACGAAGAGATCGCCGCTCGAGAAGCGCCAGCTGCGGGCCGCGGCGTGGTTCCTGGCGCCGGCGCTGCTGCTGCTGCTGGTCTTCTTCTTCCTGCCGGTGATCGCCGGGCTGCTGCTCGGGCTGACCGACTTCGACATCTACGCCATCGGTTCGCCGGGCAACGCCCGCTTCGTCGGGGTGGAGAACTACGCGCGCCTGCTCTCGAACGACGTCTTCTGGCGGTCGCTGGGCAACACCCTGTTCTTCGTCGCGCTGGGCGGCCCGCTGTCGGTGGCCGTGTCGCTGGGCACGGCGATGCTGGTCGACGCCAAGCTGACGCGCCTGCGCCCGCTGTTCCGCACCATCTACTTCGCGCCGGTGGTGACCACGCTGGTCTCGGTGGCGATCATCTGGCGCTACCTGTACCACCCGCGCTACGGCCTGCTGAACCACGTCCTGGGCCTGGTCGGCGTGGGGCCGATCGACTGGCTGGGCGACCCGCACTGGGCCATGCCGGCGATTGTGCTGCTCGCGGTGTGGAAGAACTTCGGCTACAATATGCTGATCTTCGTGGCCGGCCTGCAGGCCGTGCCCGCGGAGCTCTACGAGGCCGCCGCCATCGATGGCGCCGGCGGTTGGCGGCGGTTCCGGCACATCACGCTGCCGGGCCTCGCGCCCACCTTCCTGTTCGTCGGCGTCACCACGATGATCGGCTACTTCCAGGTCTTCGCCGAACCCTACGTGATGACCCAGGGCGGGCCGCTGGGCAGCACGCGCAGCGTGGTGCTGTTCATGTACGAGGAGGGCTTCCGCTGGTGGCGCATCGGGACGGCGTCCGCGACGGCCGTGGTGCTGCTGCTGATCACCCTGGCGGGCGCGCTGCTGCAGTTTCGCCTGCAGAAGGAGCGGGCATGAGGCGCCGCGGCCCGCAGACGCTGCTGCTGCACGCGGCGCTGGTCGCCACGTCGCTGGCCAGCCTGACGCCGCTGGGCTGGATGGCGGCCGCGGCCTTCATGCAGCCCGGCGAGGCCAACGCGCTGCCGCCGCACCTGCTGCCGCACGACCCCACGCTCCAGAACTTCGTCGCCCTGTTCACGCGCCTGGACATGGCCCGCGCCTTCCTCAACAGCGCGGTGGTCACCGTGCTGGCGACGGTCCTGTCGGTGCTGATCAACGCCATGGCCGGCTACGCTTTCGCCAAGCTGCCCTTCCCCGGGCGCGACCGCCTGTTCAAGCGGCTGGCGTCGGCCCTGGTGGTGCCCGCCCAGGTGGGCATGCTGCCCCTGTTCCTGCTGCTGCGCGAGCTGGGCCTGGTCAACACCTACGCGGGGGTGCTGGTCCCCTACCTGGCCAGCATCTTCGGGATCTTCCTGGTGCGCCAGTACGCGCTGGGCGTCTCGGACGACCTGCTCGACGCCGCCCGCGTCGACGGCGCCGGCGAACTGCGCATCTTCGCGGTCATCGTGCTGCCGATCATCCGCCCCATCCTGGCGACGCTGGCGGCCTTCACCTTCCTGAGCGCCTGGAACGACTTCATGTGGCCGCTGATCATCCTGAGCGACGGCCACATGGCCACGTTGCCGGTGGCGCTGGCCGGCCTGGTCGGCGAGCACGTCCAGGACACCGAACTGATGATGGCCGGCTCGATGCTCACCATCCTGCCGGCGCTGGCGGTCTTCCTGGTCTTCCAGAGGTTCTTCGTGCGCGGCATCGCCGCCGGCAGCGTGAAGGGGTGACCTGGACATGTTCGACCTGGTGCGGCCGGGGGCGCGTTCCAGGCACCTCCTGTGCCCGCAACGCTTGACCTTCGGGCCCCTCCGCCATCCTGGTTCCGGGGCCCTTCGGACACCCCGGCCGCACCAGGTCGAACATGTCCGGGTCAGCCTTCAGCGTGCCTCGAAAGAAGGGTTATGATGCGACAACGGCTGGTGTTATTCATCGGGGCTCTCTTGATATGCGGGCTTGCCGTGCTGGGGGGATGTCGCGGCTCTGGCGTGAACAGCAATGTGCAGGAGTCGGGCGGGGCGCCGCTGGTGATCTCCGACGGGGCGGCGAAGGACTGGAGCGCGCATCCCGCGGACGGCGTGACGATGGCGCTGGCGGACGACGACGGGGCGCTGCGGCTGGATTTCGGGTTCACCGGCGGCGGGTACGCCATCGCGCGGCGCGAGGTCGATCTCGCGCTGCCGCAGAACTACGCCTTCTCTTTCCGTCTGCGCGGGGCCGGCCCGGCCAACACGCTGGAATTCAAACTGCTCGACGAGACGGGCGAGAACGTCTGGTGGCGCGTCGAGCGCGCGATCGAGTTCCCGGCGCAGTGGCGGACGTTCACGATCAAGCGGCGCCAGCTCGAGTTCGCGTGGGGGCCGAGCGGCGGCGCGCCGCTGCGCGGCATCTCGGCTGTCGAGATCGTCGTGACCGCGGCCGAGGGGGGTGTGGGCAGCGTCTGGATCGATGACCTGACGCTCGAGGAACTGCCGCCGCCGGCCGCTTCGGACCTCGCGCCCGTCGCGACGGCGACCACCGGCGACGCGGCTGCCGCCCTGGACGCCGAGGCGGCGACGGCCTGGACCCCGGACCAGACGGACCGCAGCCCGGCCCTAGACCTGGACTTAGGCGGCTCGCGCGAGTTCGGCGGCCTGCAGCTGGACTGGCGACCCGACCGGCACGCCCTCGACTACGTCGTGGAAGCCTCCGACGACGGACTGACGTGGCGGCAGCTGACGGTCGTCTCGGGCAGTGACGGCGGGCGCGACCACCTCTGCCTGCCGGAGAGCGAAGCCCGCCGCCTGCGCCTGCTGCTGCTGCGCTCGTCCACCAAGTTCCCGCCCGAGCTCGCCGCGATCCGGGTGATGCCGCTGGCGTGGTCGCGCACGCGCGAAGCCTTCCATGCGGCGATCGCGGCCGAGTCGCCCCGCGGCTGCTACCCGCGCGGCATCAGCGGCGAACAGGTCTACTGGACCGTCGTCGGGCGCGACGCCGACCCGCGCGAGGTGCTGTTCGACGAGGACGGAGGCCTCGAGACCGGCCCCTACCGCGGCTCGGTGGAGCCGTTCCTGCGCACCGACGGCCGCCTGCTGACCTGGGCCGACGCCGAGACCGCGCACGAGCTGGCCGACGGCGAACTGCCGATGCCCTCGGTGCGCCGGCGCACCGGCGACCTGGACCTGACGGTCGCGGCCTTCGTCTCGGAGGAGCCCGGGCTGCGGGGCGTCGTCGCGCGCTACCGCGTGCTCAACCGCGGCGCCGCCCCGCGCCGGGTCGACCTCGACCTGGCGATCCGCCCCTTCCAGGTCAACCCGCCTTCGCAGACGCTCAACCGGCCGGGCGGCGCCGCGCCGATCCGCACCCTGGCGCAGTCGGGCGGCGTGGTGTTTCTCGACGGCGCGCCCGCGGCGGTCGCGCTGACGCCGGGCGGCCGCTTCGGCGCCGTCAACTTCCACGGCGGCGACGTCGTCGCCGACCACCTGCGCCACGGCCGGCTGCCGGCGGCCCGCTCGGCGACCTGCG
>DYDD01000006.1:18602-34074 GCA_020718045.1 Fibrobacter sp.
TGGCCCTTCGACCTGGCTCCCGGCGACTCGGCCGAGGTCGTGATCCTCGTCGATCCCGACCAGGACGCCCCGCCGCCGCCGCCGCTGTCGGCCGACGAGGCGGTGGCGTTCGCCGCCGCGGCCCGCGAGTCCTGCCGCCGCGACTGGCAGGCGCGGCTCGACGGTGCCGTCATCACCGGACCGCCCGCGGCGCGCGAAGCCCTCGAGACGATGCGCGCGCAGCTCGGCTACGTGCTGGTCAACCGCGCGGGCGCGGGCATCCAGCCCGGCACGCGCAGCTACCAGCGCTCCTGGATCCGCGACGGCTCGCTGACGGGGTGGGCCCTGCTGCAGATGGGTCTCACCAAGCCGGCGGTCGACTTCCTGGAGTGGTTCGCGCCGCACCAGTACCCCGACGGCAAGATCCCCTGCGTGGTGGACCGCCGCGGCGCCGACCCCGTGCCCGAGCACGACAGCAGCGGCGAGTTCATCTTCCTGGTCGCCGAGGTCTGGCGCCACACCGGCGACCGCGAACTGCTGCAGCGGCTGTGGCCGCGCGTCGCCGCCGCGGCCGGCTACCTGGACGGCCTGCGCCGGCAGCGCCGCACCGACGAGTGGCGCGCGCCGGACAAGACCGAGTTTTACGGACTGCTCCCGCCCTCGATCAGCCACGAGGGCTACTCCGCCAAGCCTATGCATTCCTACTGGGACGACTTCTTCGCCCTGCGCGGTTTCCGCGACGCCGCGGCCCTGGCCGGGGACCTGGGCCTGGACGACGAGCGGGCGCGGCTGACCGCGATCCACGACGAGTTCGCCGCCGACCTGCGCGCGTCGATCGCCGCCGCCATGGCGCGCCACGGCGTAGACTACGTGCCGGGCTGCGCCGACCTGGGCGACTTCGACGCCACCTCGACCACCATCGCGCTCACCCCCACCGGCGGCGCCGCGCTGGCGCCCCCGGGCGCGATCGCGCGCACCTTCGAGAAGTACTGGGAGTTCTTCGTCGACCGCCGCGACGGCGGCGACTGGGACGCGATGACGCCCTACGAGATGCGCACCATCGGCGCCTTCGTGCGCCTGGGCTGGCGCGACCGCGCGCACGAACTGGTCGACTACTTCCTGACGCTGCGCCGGCCGGCCGGCTGGCGCGAGTGGGGCGAGGTCGTGGCGCGGGAGGAGCGCGTGCCGCGCTACCTCGGCGACATGCCCCACACCTGGGTCGGCACGGACTTCGTGCGGTCGGTGCTGGACATGTTCGCCTACGCCGATGAGGAGCGCGACGCGCTGGTGATCGGCGCGGGGGTGCCGGCGGCGTGGTTGGAAGAGGGTGGCGTGAGCGTGAAGGGGCTGGCGACGGAGTACGGACCGCTCGACTTCGCGCTGCGGCGCGACGGCGAGGTCGTGACCGCGGTCGTGGGAGGCGGGTTGAAGGTGCCGACGGGTGGGGTCGTGCTGCGGCAGCCGCCGATGAGGGAGGTCGCCGGCGTCGAAGTGAATGGACGACGATCGACAACCGACAGCGACATCCTCCTGACGGCATTGCCGTCGACCGTCATCTGGCGGGAACGGTAAGGCGTTGTACATAAATAAAAGCAGCAATAGCCTACTGTGATTGGGGCCTTATGGCGTAGTTCCAGTCTCCGTGGTACTTGTGGCGCTGCAGATTCACGCGAGTCGTTATTGCGGCATTTCGAGGACGCCAACCCCGCCCTGTGGGGTGAGTTGTGTTCGCGCGACCCGGCGGACCACATCGCGCGGGCCCGCGCGGCGTCGTCCGGCATTCACCGCCTGACGCTCGTCGATTCGAGAAATCTCGCGCCGGCGCTGTCGCTGCTGCACGGTAAAGCCTAGATTGGGTGCCGCGCCGCCGGCAAAGTCCATGAAACCCCACGCGACACCATCCGCAAAGTGAGCCCGCGATGCCTGCGCTGACCATCCAGCATCTCGACCCCCGCATCCTGTTCAGCAACGTTCCTGCCGTGATCGTGCGTCGCGGCCGGGCGTACTTCAACGGGGGGCGCGTCGAAGCGATCAGTCTCGACGAACCCGATACGGCGATCTGCCAGGTCGACGGGGATTCCGGTGAGTACACCGTGACCATCAGGCTCGGCAAGGACGCGCGGCGACCGAAGCTCGCGTGCGATTGTCCGTTCGCCGAGGATCATGCCGTCTGTAAGCACATGGTGGCCGGCGTGTTCGAACTGCGCGAACACCTGGCGGAGCTGACGGAGGACGATGATCTCGACGACGAGACGGATGAACCGCTCGGGGGCTGGGTTCTGCCGCCAGGGCCGGCGCGCCGCACGGCCTCCCGGCCGAAGCCGAAGCCCAGGCCCGACCCGAAACCCAAGCAGAAGGACTGGCGTCGGCAGCTCACAGCCGCCCTCGCGGACAAGTACGTGGCGGTGCGGGCCCACACCCCGCGCCCGGTGGTGGCGGCGGTGATCCTCGAGCGCGTGCGCTACGGCGGCCATCGCTACGGCGCTGCCGGGACGGACTCGATACTGCAGTCCATCCTGCCCGTGTACGTGAATGCCGCCTCCTGGGACAGGATCAAGGTCGACAAGCCGACCGCCCCGGCCGACGTGAACGCGTGGCTGGAATCCGGATCGCACTGGCACCCGTTCATCGAGCAACTGCATCGCCCGCTGGACGCCGGTTGCTGCCGCAACCTCGATGCCGACGCCGTCTCGGTGCTGAACATGATGAGCGCCGCGATCCTCGGGCGCCGGTCCGGCGAGCCGAACTTCGCGGATTACCTGTCGCTGCTGTCCCGGACCGGCATCCCCGTCTTCGAGGGGACCCGGTACCCATTGCGGGTCCAACGGCCGCTGCGCTTCGTGTCCCGGCCGATTGAACTGGAGGTGGACCTGCGCGAGACGGAAGGCAAGACCGTGTTGCGCCTGGGCTACGGCGATGGCGAGGATTTCCGGGAGCTGCCTGCGGGGAGCGAAGTCCTCTGCCATCGCCCCCTGTGGCTGCTGGCCGGCGGCCTCGTCGTGCAGATCGGCAATGAGGACTCGTTGCCGCTGGTGGGTGCGTTTCCGCTGGAGATCCCCGCGGCGCAGGTCGACGAGTTCCGTGATCGCTTCGCCGATGTCATCGCGGCGCGGGTTCGTTTCCGCGGCGAATCCGTGACGTGGCGCGATGTCGAGATCGAGCCGGTGCCGCACCTGGTCCTGTGCGACCAGGGGCGGAAGTCCCTTGACGTCGAGCTGTGGTTCCACTACGGCGACGCGAAGATGGCGCCGGAACGGGATCCGCGCGAGGTCGTGACGCGCAACATCCCGGGCACCTGGGAGTTCGCGCACGTGCGCCGGCAGCCGGAGCGCGAGAATCATTTCGTGAAGCTGGTGGGGGCGACGGCGCGTCACCTCAAGCGCGCCGGCGCCTTGCCCGGGACGTTCGTGCTGCGCACGCGGGCGCACCCGCTGGATTTCCTCGTCGACGATGTTCCCCGTCTCGCGAAGGCGGGGTTCGTGATCCTGGGCGCCGAGGACCTCGAGGTCGGCCGGATCAACCGCAATACCCCCACGGTGCGGATGAGCATCACCTCCGGCCTGGACTGGTTCGATCTGCATGCGGTGATGGCCTTCGGGGAGCTCGAGGTGTCGCTGCAGGAGATCCGCCGGGCGTCGGCACGCGGCGAGCGGTTCGTGAAGCTCGCCGACGGTTCGCTGGGCCGGATCCCGGTCGAGTGGCTGGAGAAGTACCGCCGGTTGTGGGGCTTGGCCGAGTCGACGGAGGACGGGCTGCGTGTTCACGACTGCCACCTGCCGCTGCTGGACCAGCTGCTCGAGGAGCAGGAGGCCGTGACGGTGCCGGCGGAACTGACGCGGCGACGCGAGCGTCTGCGCGACTTCGCCGGAATCACGGAGCAGAAGCTGCCCGCCGGTTTCACGGGCGAACTGCGGCCGTACCAGAAGCACGGCTTCGACTGGTTGCACTTCCTGGGATCGTGCGGGTTCGGCGGCGTCCTGGCGGACGACATGGGGCTGGGCAAGACGGTCCAGGTGCTGGCCTACCTGCTGTCCCGCCACCGTTGCGACGAGGTGCGACCGGCCACCCTGCTCGTGGTGCCGCGCAGCCTGGTCCTCAACTGGCAGCTCGAGGCGCGCCGGTTCGCGCCGGAGCTGCGCATCCTGGATCATTCCGGGACCGCCCGCAACCGCGGCACCGCCAGCTTCGACGGGTGGGACATCGTGCTGACGACCTACGGCGCGATGCTGCGCGATATCGAGGATCTGCACCGCTACGAATTCAGCCATGTCGTCCTGGACGAGTCACAGGCGATCAAGAACCCCCTGGCCAAGTGTGCGAAGGCGGCGCGGCGGCTGCGAGGCCGGCAGCGGCTCGTGATGACGGGCACCCCGGTCGAGAACAGCACCTTCGAGTTGTGGTCGCAGTTCGCCTTCGTGAATCCGGGCCTGCTCGGCACCCAAGAGTACTTCCGGCGCGAGTTCGCCGGTCCCATCGAGAGTCGCGGCGACTCGGCTAACAGCGAGGCGGCCGTTGCGCTGCTGCGCCGCCTGACGCACCCGTTCATCATGCGGCGGGCCAAGGAGCAGGTGGCGCCGGAACTGCCCCCGCGCACCGAACGCATCGTCTACACGGAGATGGGACCCGCGCAGCGGCGGTTCTACGCGCAGACGCGCGACAAGTACCGCGCGGACCTGCTGGGTCTGATCGAGCGCCGGGGAATGAACGAGGCGCGCTTCCGGATCCTCGAGGGCCTGCTGCGGCTGCGCCAGATCGCGATCCACCCCGCGCTGGTGCGGCGAGGCTATGACGGCGAGGCGGCGAAGTTCGAGGCGATGTACGAGATCCTGGAAACGCTTGGCGCCGAACGGCACAAGGCGCTGGTCTTCTCCCAGTTCGTCGAGACGCTGAAGCTGATCAAGTGCGGGCTGGAGGAGCGCGGGATCCGCTACGCCTACCTCGATGGCCGCACGCGCGACCGGCAGGCGCGGGTCGACGCATTCCAGGCCGATCCGGAGCTGCCGATCTTCCTGATCAGCCTGAAGGCGGGGGGTGTGGGTCTGAACCTGACGGCCGCCGACTATGTGATCCATCTCGATCCGTGGTGGAACCCGGCCGTCGAGATGCAGGCTAGCGACCGCGCGCATCGCATCGGGCAGACCAGGCCCGTGATCATCTACAAGCTGATCGCGCGGGACACCGTCGAGGAGAAGATCCTCGAGCTGCAGGAGCGCAAGCGCACCCTGGTCCGCAACCTCATCACCGCCGAGGCGGGCTTCCTGAAGTCGCTGACGCGGGATGATATCGAGACGCTGTTCCGATAAGTGGCGGTGCGCCGGGGCGGGTTGGGCGACGACTCAGTTGATCCGATCGTGCCAACCGCGGTCCTCGGTCGCCACCTGGATCATCTCGAGCCGCTCGAGCAGCCGCGACAGACGTCGACACAACCCCGGCTCCTCCGAGTTGTCGGCCGCCAGCGCCACGTCCTCCACCAGGTCATCGATCTCCGCGAGCGTGAAGGCGCCCGACCACTGCCTGTCGCCGGGGAGCGGGACCAGCCGGGTCACCAGCGAAAAGTCGACGGCTGCCTGTGCCAAAAGATTCTTTTCCAGTGCCGTGAACGTGAGGGTCACCGTCGCCGCAGACTGCTGCGGCTCCGGGGCCGCGGGCACCGTCTCTGTGGCGGTCGTGGCGGCGGACGGCATGGATAGGCCGCAATCCCAGCGAGTGCCGCGCCAGCCTCCGATGGTGCCACCGTCACCACAGGAGGGACATTCCCAAACGATCCGATCAGTGACCCGATCGTGATCGGCGACGATGTCGCCCGGACAGGGGCGGCGCCCGGGGCGGCACCGGCAGGCGACGTTCGTCTGTTGCGGACCCACCGCGAGAGAATGGGTTACCCAGGCCACGATGGCGGCCAGATGCCGGGCCAATCGCAGCGCACTCGGATGCAGGCCGGGAGGAAACATGCCCTGGTCCAGGAAGTGCGCCAGGTCGGCGATGATCATGCGTGGCATAGGGATCGTTACTCCAGGGCTCGGTCGGGGTCTGCCATCATCCAGGCCCACCACGGAGACTCCCCCTCGCGAGCCGCCAAGCACACGAAAGGGAGCCTCGCGATGGTCGAGTGCCCAGCTTAGACCATGGGGAGGGGGAGCGCAATCACCACGCCAGCCGCCCGTAAACGTCCGACCCCGCGCGTATTTCCCTGTCCTTGATTCCGCCTCATGATGCGCCCTCCCCAACCCGGTCTCCAGAGTCGGCTAGGAACGCCGCCGTCTGCGGGATCGGAGCCCGGGAGGCAGGGTGAAGCGATCGACATCCTCGAGCGGCGGAAGGCCTGCATCGTCGTCACCAGAGGAGAATACACCGCCATGGCGTTCATCATCGCCGCGAAAGCGCTGGTGCGGCACAAGCGGTTCGATGATACCGATTTCGCGGAATACTTCCTGGTTGGGACGTTGGCGCGCTTCCTGGCATCCCGTGGTCGACACCACCGCTTCGAAAAGCAAATTGACGAAGAGCGCTGCGGATCGCGTCTTGAATGCTTCCGGTCATTGACAGCCGTCACCCCGATCCGTCACTCCTCATTGACCCGGGTCTGCCGATGTCGGATCATCGCTCCTATGGGATTCATATTTGCTGTCTTTGCTGCAATTATCATCTCGCTCACGACCGCCGGACCGGCGATCGATCCCGACCCGTATGACGAAGTAAAGGTGTACCGCACTTGGCGCGACAACGATGCGAGGCATCTTGCATGTTGCATCCTGGGCCAATCCGGCGATGAGCGCGGCCGGACACTCGCAGTTTTCGACTCCACGGCCGTCGGCTGGCGGCGCCTGTTCCTGGACAGCGACCGGGGATTCCGCCCCTGGGCGCTGGAGCTGGCCGAACTCGACGGCGATCCGCTGCCGGAAGTGGTGGTGGGGGCCCACAAATCGACGCGCTTCGATCCCGTCGTCCGCAACCGGATCTTCGTCTACGACCTGACCGCAGAGGGCGGACTCTACGCCAAGTGGCTCGGATCGAAACTGGGCGGGACGCCGTCGCGGTTCTTCGTGGGGCCGGGACCGGACGGCCGCGACCGGCTGCATTGCGTCGAAGAGGGACGTCCGGAAATCACCCATCGTTATCGTTGGCACGGCTTCGGCTTCACTTGGGAAGCCGAGGTCGCATCGGAAGGAACATCATGAAATTGCTCATCGTGACGTTGTCGTTCCTGGCCCTGTCCGGCAACGCGCTCGCGGTCGATCCCGCGGCCATCGATCCGGCGATGGACGTCTCTGGCCTGAGCCTCGAACAGGTCAGGCTGCATCGCGACGCCGTCCTGGCGAAGCACTGCCGGCGCCTCGACGACGCCTATTCCCGCGGCGCCTTCCATGGCTACCAGCTCGAGCATTGCGGCTTCGATAATTCCCTGACCCACTCTCATGAGGACGCGGGCAACGCCACGGATCCTACACCGGCGGAGGAACAGCTCCTGCAGAGGCTGGCGCGCCGTGAGCAGGACCTGCGATCCGGCAGTCTTCGGCATGTCCCCGGCCGCGCCGTCTACGACTCCCTGGCGATCGTCAACCGCTCCCTGTTCACGAACCTCTCCGGCCCCGTCTTCGAGCGCCTGCTGCGCGACGGTTGGGTTGCGGCCGAGGGCGGCCAGCAGCAGCTCTACCATATCTACGAGCAGAACGAGTACCGCCTGGTGCCCAACTTCATCACGACCGACCTCATGCTCCAGCTCGGGCACCTCTACTTCGATCTGACGCTGCGCGAGATCGAGGAGAAGAAGCTGCTCGCCGAGGTCGCGGCGCTGTGTACGTCCCTGGGCGCGGAGCTGCGCGGGCAGGCGGCGGCGGCAGGACCGCAGGCGCCGGCGATCGAGCGCGCCGTGCTCTATCTGGGCGTGGCGGTAGGTTTATGCGCCACGGATTCCGTTTGGACGCCGCCGGATTGGGCCGAGGGGGAGCAGGCGGCGCTCATGGCCGAGCAAGCACGGTTGATCCTGGAAGCCGACGAGCTCCACAAGGGTCCGCTGCTGGGCACTGTCGACTACACCATGTTCCGTGTGCGCGGGCACTACACCCGCAGTGCGGCGCTCGCGCGCTACTTCCGGACGATGATGTGGCTGGCGCTGCCGGGGTTCGTCTTCGACGAGGAGATCGTCCCCTTCGCGACCCCGCTGGCGCTGAGCCACGCCCTGGCGCGCAACCCGGCGCTGCGGGAGCGCTACGAGGCGATCGAAGCTCCGGTCGCCTTCTACGTCGGACCCTGCGACGACATCACGCCCGAGCTGGTGCGGGCGGTGGCGGACAGCATCTGCGGCGAGGGGGCGAGCCTGGACGAATGGTGCGGCCGGCAGCGGGAGATCCGCGACGAACTCATTCGCCGAGACCCCACACGCATCGTGCCTCAGTGTCCCGACGACCGTCGTCTTCCGCAGGTCCGGTTCATGGGGCAGCGCTACATCCCGGATTCGGAGATGTTCCTGAAACTGACCGATTGGCAGCAGCGCCCGTTCCCGTCGGGACTCGACCTCTTCGCCGTCATGAGGGTCCCGGCCGCCCTCGCGGTCCTGCAGGATGATCCGCCGACTTGGGCGGGTTACGCCCCCGGTCTGACGGAACTGCAGACCGCGTTCGCGGAGCTGCCGCCGCCGGGCACCGCCGACAACCTCTACTGGCGCTGGTTCCACCTGCTGCGCACGCTGAACGACCAGGCGCCTGCCGCGGCGCCGGAGTTCATGCGCTCCCCGAGCTGGGGGCGCAAGAACCTCGTCACCGGCCTGGCGAGTTGGGCCGAATTGCGGCACGACACCATCCTCTATGCGAAGCAGCATAGCGCGGAATGCGGCGGCAACACGCTCCCGCCGTACATTCCCGGCTTCGTCGAAGCGCGCCCTGACGTCTTCGAGGAACTCCGGGACCTCATCGCCCTGACGACGACTCGTCTCGAAGCCTGGGGTCTGCTCACCCCGCACCTGCGCCGGGCGGGCGGCGGCCTGCAGGAGAAGCTGGTCTTCCTGGCGGGCATCGCCCGCAAGGAGTTGGCGGGCGAGCAGATCACGCTTCGCGAACTGGACGAGATCCGCACCTTCGGCGGTGGCGTCGAGTACTACACCCAATACCTGCTGTTGGGCGCGGAGGGCGGGGGTTGGCACGAGATCACCGGCCCGGACCGACGGATCGCCGTCGTGGCCGACGTGCACACCTCCGGCGACGCGGTGCTGGAGGTCGGCGTCGGCGACGCCGACGAGATCTACGTGATTGTCGATTGCGGCGGCGATCTCGTCATCGCCCGCGGCGCGATCTTCTCATACCACGAATTCGTACACCCGGTCGGGCAGCGACTGACCGACGAGCAGTGGCATGAACTCCTCGACGCGGGCCGCGCGCAGCCGCGTCTGCCCTGGATCCGCGAGCTGATCGGACCGGCGCCCTTGCCGGAATTGCCGCAACGCTACCGCTATTCCTCGGGATGCTGAGGCCGGCGGCGCTGTTCTTCGTCCTGCTGGCAGCCGCGGCCGGCTGCGCCGCCGATCTGGTTGCGGGCGGCGACGTGCTGCTGGACCGGGGCGTGCGCGAGGTCATCGAGTCGACCGGCGACCCCGCCCGGTTGTTCGCCGGCCTGTCGCCCCTGTTCGCCGGCACCGACATCGTCCTGGCGAACCTGGAATGCCCGCTCGCTACCGGTGGGCCCGTGATCCACAAACCCTTCATGTTCTGCGCCGACCCGGCATGGGCGTCGGCGTTGGGCGCCGCGGGATTCACGGCGTTGTCCCTGGCCAACAACCACGCCTACGATGCGGGCCGCGACGGGCTGCTCGAGACGGCGCGCCACCTGCGGGCGGTGGGGATCCTCCCCCTGGGAGCCGGCGAGAACCAGATCGAGGCGTGCCGCGCGCACTTCGTAGAGACGCCGGACGGCACCGTCGCGCTGTTGGCGTGCGTCGACCTGCCTCTCGAAGGGTTGGCACCGCTCGACAGCCTGCCGGGGCCCGCCGACGCGTCGTCGGAGCTGTTCTTCGATGCCGTGAAAGCGGCGCGACTTCAGGCCGATTGGGTTGTGGTTACAGTGCACTGGGGTGTGGAACACGTTCCCTACGCACACCAGCGGCAGTCGGACCTGGCGCACCGGCTCGCCGAAGCCGGAGTGGACGTGATCCTCGGCCACCATCCACACGTGATCCAGCCGGTCGAACGGATCGGCCGGACCTTGGTGTTCTACAGCCTGGGCAATCTGGTGTTCGACGTCGCAACGCCCCCGTCCCGGGAGGCGCTTCTGGCGCGGATCAAGTTGCACCGGGATCGAACACCGGTCGCGGAGCTCCTTCCCCTGCTCATCGTCGACTGTTCTCCCGCGGCGGCAGGGCTGGACGACGGTGAGCCGATCGTCCGGCGCCTGGAGGGGGTGTCGGCGGGTGTGAATTTCCACTCCCTCGATGATGGGTGGTGGCGGGTCAGTTTCGAGCCATGAGCGCGATCCCAGAGCATCGGCACGACGCCAATGATATCTATATATTTATACAAAATTACCCATTTAGTGGTTGATTTTGTGAATACAACACCAACCTATGTCCGCATCAAAGAGAATTGTATTGTAATTCTTTGAATGTATGATTATCATACTTACATGGAAATCAGCCAGATCCCAACCATCCTCCCGCGAGCCGCCGCCGCAGCCGTCCGAAGAGCGCTCGGTGTGTCTCCGGTCGTCGTGCTGCTCGGCGCGCGGCAGACCGGAAAGACCACTTTGGTGCGCTCGCTGCCGGAACTCCGCGACCGGCCTTACCTCACGCTGGACGACTTCGACCTGCGCGCCCAGGCGAAGTCCGACCCGGAGAGCGTGGTCCGCCGCGCGCCGCGCCTGATCCTCGACGAGGTCCAGCGATCGCGTGATCTGCTGATCGCGGTCAAGCGCGCCGTGGACGAGGAGCCGGTCCGAACTCCTGGGCGGTTCGTCCTGACGGGATCGGCCAACCTGCTCATGATGGAGAGCATCGGCGAGACGCTCGCAGGACGCGCGGTCTACGTCACGCTCTGGCCGTTCACCCGCCGGGAGCGGCTGGGTCACGGCTGTGCCGGTCGCTGGTCCGAACTGATGGAGACGCCGTTCGAGAGCTGGCCGGAGGTCATGTCCACAGAACCGCCGCTTCCGGAAAATTGGCGCGAAACGGCAATCCGAGGGGGGCTGCCCGTGCCGTCGTTGGACCTCACCGGCGCCGAAGCGCGGGCTCTGTGGTACGCGGGGTACGTCCAGACCTACCTGGAGCGCGATCTCCAGGCCCTGCGCGCGGTCGAGAACCTCGTGGATTTCCGCCGGCTCATGCGCGCCGCCAGCTTGCGGACGGGCGCGTTGTTGAACCAGACGGAACTGGGGCGCGATGTCGGGATCTCCCAGGTGCAGGTCCACCGCTTCCTCAAACTGATGGAATCGAGTTATCAGATCGTCCGACTGCCGGCTTTCGCCGTCAACCGGACGAGCCGACTGATCAAGACTCCAAAACTCTATTGGTCGGATACGGCGCTGGGCATGTACCTCGGCGGCGAAACCGAGCCGCGTGGCGCCCATCTGGAGAATCTGGTCCTCAGCGATCTCATGGCATGGCGGGATCTCCAGGGCCTCAGGCCCGAGATCATGTACTGGCGCACGGCGACGGGACTAGAAGTCGACTTCGTCGTGGAATCCGGCGGCAGGGTCTTGCCGGTCGAGGTGAAGGCCGCTGGAAGAGTCCACCCTGCGGACGCCAAGGGTCTGGAGGCGTTTCTGGATGAGTACCCGGATCTGGCGAGCGGCGCCCTGCTGCTTCACGACGGTACGGAATCCTACCCGCTGACCCGTCGCGTGTTCGCGGCGCCTTGGTGGCAGGTCTGCTGACCACACGACATTCCACCGCCGGAGGTCATCCTGGGCTGCGCCGGTGTACGAGCAGTCGTTGGGTATTGTGCACGTCGGCACGGTTCTTCCAGATATATCCCCCCACGCACCGATCGCCGATAGAGTCGGATGATCAGCCGCAACTCGGCTCTGCGGTTCCTTGAGCCATCAAGGGAAACACGATGCAAGGGGACGATCGTCAACCGCCGACGACAGTCGATGACTTAGGCGTCGCTGCAGGGGCCTTGTTCGGGCGAGTCGCCGAGATCATCGACGGGGCTCGCGGGCGTGTGGCGCGGGCCGTGAATTTGGCGATGGTTCAGACCTACTGGGAGATCGGGCGCGAAATCGTGCTGGTCGAACAGCAAGGAGAGCGACGGGCCGGCTATGGAGAACAGGTTCTTGGCCGACTCTCGGAGCATCTGACGGCCAGCTTCGGCAGGGGCTACAGCTTGCCGAATCTCAAGCGAATGCGGCAATTCTATAAAACCTATGCGGTTGTTCCGGGGTCGCCAACGCCAGGCATTGAGAACCACGATCAACTAATTGGCTCCACACTGCGGATCCAATTGCCGTCAACCACGCATCCTCAATTCCAACAGGAGCTTGGCTGGTCTCACTATCGGTTGCTGATGACCGTATCCGATCCCGCCGCCCGCTGCTTCTACGAGGTCGAAGCCGCACGCGAAGGCTGGTCTAGCCGCGAACTCGAGCGGCAGATCGCTTCACTCCTCTACGAGCGGCTTGCCGCCAGTCGCAATCAGGACGCAGTCCTAGCTCTTGCTCACCGCGGCCAGGAGGTCGTCACCCCGCAAGACGTCGTGAAGGACCCCGTTGTTCTCGAATTCCTCGGCCTGCCGGAGCGCCCCCAGTGGAGGGAGCGCGACCTCGAGCAGTCGATCATCGACCACCTGCAGGAGTTTCTGCTTGAGCTCGGCAAGGGGTTCTGCTTCGTCGCCCGCCAGAAGCGCATCAAGCTGGACGGCGACCACTTCTTCGTCGATCTCGTGTTGTACAACCGGCTGCTTCGCAGCTTCGTGCTGATCGATCTCAAGCTCGGCAAGCTCACTCACCGTGATCTTGGTCAATTGCAGATGTATGTGAACTGGTACGACCGCACCCAACGCGAGAGTCACGAGGAACCGACTGTCGGTATCGCGCTGTGCTCGCGGAAGAACGACGCGGTCGTGCGCATGACGTTGCCGGAAGGGGAGAAGCGGATCCTGGCGGCGCGGTATGAGGTGCTGCTGCCAAGCGCAGCCGAACTCGAAGCCGTGGTTCAAAAAGGCAGACAGGCGGCGATGGTCAGACGCTGAGTCGCGACGAGGCAAGCCTCGGCGATGAAGATCGTTGAGATTGTCTTCGCTACGCCGTGATGTGGCAGGCTGAGCCTTCTGCTCAGCGGCCCCGATTCTGCGCGAACAGCCACGCCCAGAAATCCTGATCACCGTAGGCCGGATCCCAGGCCCCATGCCCGACACCCGGGTATTCGGTGAAGTGTGCCTCGTTGCCGGCGGCCCGCAAAGCCGCCGCCATGCGCCGCGACTCCGACACTGGGATGACCGTATCGTCAGCCCCGTGGAAGATCCAGGTCGGCGTCGCGCCGACCAGCCGCGCCGTCTCCGCGTACGGATCCGCCAGGCCGACGGTCGCCGGCAGCTGCACGACCGACGTCGCTCCGCCCGGCGGCGGCACGACGCCCCCGCACACCGGCGCGACCGCCGCGAACTTCCCGGGATGCTCGGCCGCCAGCAGCCACGTGCCGTAGCCGCCGAGCGAGAGCCCGGTCAGGTAGAGCCGGTCCGCGTCGCCGTGGAACTCGGCGACGGCCGCCTCGAGCGTCGCCAGCGCCATTTCCGCCATGTCCCCGGTCCAGGTGCATCCGGCCGGCAGCTGCGGCATCACCACGATCGCCGCGAAGCGATCGCGGCTCCAGCGGATCGCCGCCGGCAGGCCGACCTGCGTCTGCCGCAGCCCGTCGTCGCCGCGTTCGCCGCTGCCGTGCAGGAACAGGATCACGGGCCAGGTGCGGTCCGGCGTGAAATCGGGCGGCACGTAGACCTGGTAGCGGTGGGCGCGCCCGTCCTGCGTCAGGGTGCGGTCGAGGAAGCCGGTGGCGTGGCCGCCGGCCGCCGTGACCGCGGCGTTGAACAGCATCATGATCAGGCCTCCCGCCAGCAGCCGGCGTTTCATCGCGGCACCTCCGGGGCGTCGAATTCGGCGCCGTTGGTGCGGACCACCTCGGCGTAGTAGCGCGCGCTGGCCTTGGGCGTGCGCTGCTGCGTGGCGAAGTCCACGTGGACGATGCCGAAGCGCTTGGCGTAGCCGCAGGCCCACTCGAAGTTGTCCAGCAGCGACCAGGCGAAGTAGCCGCGCACGTCGGCGCCGCGGTCGATCGCCTCGCGCACCGCGCGCAGGTGGGCGCGGAAGAAGGCGACCCGGCGCCGGTCATCCAGCCCTTCGGGGGGCGAGGTGTCCGGATCCGGGAAGGCCGCGCCGTTCTCGGTCACGTACAGCGGGATGCAGCCGTAGCGCTCGCGGATCCAGAGCAGCACGCGCGTCAGGCTCGCGGGGTGGACTTCCCACGCGAGATCCGTGTGCTCGACATCGGGCTGGGTCACCGGCGCTGCGCGCAGGAACGGCACGCTGTCGTCGTGTTGCACGACCGCGCGCGTGTAGTAGTTGACGCCGAGGAAGTCGAGCGGTTCGCGGATCAGGGCGAAGTCGCTCGCCGGGTGGTCGGGCCAGGCGTCGCCGTAGATCGCGGACATCTCCTCGGGATAGCGTCCGAGCAGCAGCGGGTCGAGGTACAGGCGGTTCATGGCGGCGTCGGCGCGGGCGGTCGCCGCCGCGTCGGCCGGGTCGGGGCCGGCCGGGTACTTCGGCTCGATGTTGACGACGACGCCGACCTTCGCGCGCGGCGACTCGGCGCGCAGCGCGCGCACCGCGGCGCCGTGGGCCAGCAGCAGGTGGTGCGCGGCGCGCATCGCGGCAGCCGGATCGCGGCGGCCGGGCGCGTGGACGCCGTGCAGGTAGCCGGCGTCGACCACGACCCACGGCTCGTTCAGGGTCGCCCACAGGCCCACGCGGTCGCCGAGCGCGCGGGCGAGGATGCGCGCGTAGTCGGCGAAGCGCTCCACGATCTCCGGGTTCGTCCAGCCGCCGGCCGCCTCGAGCGCCGCCGGCAGGTCCCAGTGGTACAGCGTCAGGTTCGGCGCCAGGCCGCGCTCGAGCAGGGCGTCGACCAGCCGGTCGTAGAAGGCGAGGCCGGCGGGATTGACCGCGCCCCGGCCGTCGGGCTGCACGCGGCTCCAGGCGACGCTGAAGCGGTAGGCGTTCAGGCCCAGCCCGGCCATCAGGTCCACGTCCTGCCGCCAGCGGCGGTAGTGGTCGCAGGCGACGTCGCCGGTGTCGCCGCCGTGGGTGCAGCCGGGCGTGTGCGAGAAGACGTGCCAGTTGCTCGGGCCGGCGCCGTCGGCCAGCGGCGAGCCCTCGATCTGGTAGGCCGAGGTGGCCGCGCCCCACAGGAAGCCGGCGGGGAAGCCGGCGGCGGCCGTCACGACGCGCCCCCGGGGATGTCGCCGAGGACGGCTTCGACGCGATGGGTCCCGCCGTCGCGCGTGACCGGCACGCGGAC
>DYDD01000123.1:0-3133 GCA_020718045.1 Fibrobacter sp.
CGTCCGCAGCCGCAGGCCCGACCGCTCGGCGTCGCTGAAGAGGCTGTCGGGCAGGGAGCGGGTCGCCCAGGTGCGGTAGAGCTCCCGGCGGTCGTGGCTGATGGAGGCGCTCCAGCGCTGCGTGAGCCGCGTGGACACGGTGGTGACCGTGTTGCTCAGGGCGAAGCGTCGGCCTGCCGCCGCGTATCGCCAGTCCCGGTTGACTTCGAGTTCGGCGCTGTGGTGCAAGCGGATGGGGCCGTCTCGTCCGAGGTCGCCGTCCAGCAGGAGGTACTCGCGGCTGGGCTCGCCGCCGGCGTATTCGCCGACCGCCGCCAACACGAGGTCCCAGGCGCGGTCGACGCCGTCCGCATCGGACCAAGCCAGGAAGCCGCCGGCCTTGCGCTCGTCGCCGTTCGGTTCGCTCGTGCGCGGGTCGGGCGTGAAGCCGGCGAAGGCGCCCAGCCGCAACCCGTCGGCCACGCGGCCGCTGGCCAGGAGCCCGTCGATCTGGCCGAAACCGCTGACGGCCCGGCTGGTGATCCGGCCCAGGCTGTAATGCCAGCGGTCGTCCGGGCGCTCGCGCGAGAGGGTGACGAGGTAGACGCGGTTGCGCCACTCGTTCTCGGCCGGGGAGGAGAACCCGGCGGCACGGCGGTTCTGGCGCAGGGTGCCGCGCACCTGCAGCTCGTGGCCGCCCGCGAAGGGTTCGCGGGAGCGCAGGTCGAAGCGCAGCGACGGCTGGGTCAGGTCGAGGTCCGCCTCGCTGCGGTCGTTGCTGTGGAGCCACTGCAGGGTGAACCGGCTCCGCAGGAAGAAGGGGCGGTCCCGCGCGGCTGGCTTCGCGCGGGCGGTGCCGATCACCGCCGCCGACACCGGGGCTGTCGCCGGGACGGCGACGCTGTCGGCGGAGGCGGGGGCGGGGCCCTGCTGGATCACGACCGCCGCATCGCCCGGATGGACGTCCGCGGCGTCGCCCGTGATCCGGCACGAGGCCGAATGTTCGGCCAGGTGCTCGAGCGTGACCTCGGTGACCGGCGCGTCGCGGCGCAGGATCCGCAGCACGTCGCCGGTGCGCAGGCCGTCGGCGCGGCCGGCGTCCAGGTAGACCTGCTCGGCGGACACGTAGCTGACCTTGGCGCGCGGCGGGTCCGGGTTGCCCGGCGGGTCTCCGGCGCGCGCCGCCGAGGCGGCCAGCAGGCACGCCATGACGACAGGCAGGATTCCGCAGCGGCTCTTGATGTTCATCAGTCACCTCGCGGGTGGCACTGGAAGCAGGCAGCGCTCTGGTACACGTAGCCGTTCTCGCCCTGGTGATCCCGGTCCGTGTCCGTGCGGTTGTGCTCGTGGCAGGTGATGCACTCGAACACGGCGTAGTTCGTGGGCGTCACGTGGCAGTCGACGCAGGCGTTCCACTCGTTGTCGTGACGGCCCGAGTAGATCGGGAACAGCGTGTCGTGGTTCCAATTCGCCGGCTGCCAGACGGAGGTCGTGTGGCAGGAGGCGCACTGGGTGTTGAAGCCGGCGGCGATGTGGCCGGGGTCGTTCGTCCCGTCGTAATCGGGCCGGTGACAAGTGTAGCAGTCGGTCGGCGTGCCCGCGTAACGGGTGGCGTGGCAAGAGACGCAGGTCGCCGTCGTGTGGGCGCCGGTCAGCGGGAAGCCGGCGGTTGCGTGGTCGAAGTCGGCGCCTTCCCAGGAGACGTCGCTGTGGCACTGCCGACAGTCGGTGCTGTAACCGGCGGCAACGTGGTCGGGGTCGTTGGTCCCCTCGAAGTCGGGCCGGTGGCAGGCGTAGCAGTCGGTCGGGGTGCCCGTGTAGCCGGCGGCGTGACAGGAGACGCAGGACACCGAGATGTGGGCGCCGGTCAGAGCGAAGCCCGACGTGGCGTGGTCGAAGTCGGCGCCGTCCCAGGAGACGTCGCTGTGGCACTGCCGGCAGTCGGTGCTGAAGCCGGCGGCGACGTGGCCGGGGTCGACGGTCCCCTCGTAGTCGGGCCGGTGGCAGGCGTAGCAGTCGGTCGGGGTGCCCGCGTAGCCGGCGACGTGGCAGGAGGCGCAGGTCGCCGCGGCGTGGGCGCCGGTCAGCGGGAAGGCCGGCGAATGGATGAAAGAGCCGGAGCCCCAGCCGGACGCCGTCATCCCGTGGCAGCTGACGCAGTCCGTGCTGAAGCCGTTCGCGGCGTGGTCGGGGTCGCGCGTCGCCTCGTAGTCGGCGTCGTGGCACCCGAGGCAGTCGGCGGGGATCGTGGTGTGTTCCTCGCCGGGCGATCCCCGGTGGCAATCGTCGCAGTCCACGACGGCGTGGGCGCCGAGCAGGGGGAAACCCGTCGCGGGGTGGGCGGCGCGGCTGGCGTCGCGGACGTCCCAGCCGGACGTGTCGTGGCAGTCATCGCAGTGGGAGCCGAAGCGGCGGCGGTGGACATCGAGGTGGCAGTCGGCGCAGGCCGAGGCGACCCGGCGGAACCGCAGGTCTTCGTGGCAGCCGGAGCAGACGGCCTGGGCGTGACGGCCGGTCAGGACGTAGCCGGTCGTCGCGTGGTCGAACGACGGCGTCGGCCAGGGCACGACCCAGGACGAGCCGTCGTGGCAGGTCTCGCAGCGCACGTCGAGATCCCCGTGCGGGCTGAGGTCCGGGGTCTGGGCCGCGACCCGCACCGCGACGAGCGCGAGGATCGACAGCGGCAGCAGCCAGCGTCGCATCATGGCCGGTCTCCCTTGTTCCTGGTGTCGAGGAATCCCGTCGTGTGGCAGGCCTCGCAGCGCTTGTCCACGGGCCGGTACCTGACCGCGAGGTCTTCGCCCTGGCCTTCGCGGGGGTGGCAGGCCTGGCAGGCCACGTTCAGGTGGCCGCCCGCCAGCTTGAAGGTCGTGTCGCGATCGTGATCGAAGCGCACCGCCCGCCACCCGGCGACGGTGGCGTGGCAGCGTTCGCAATCGGTGACGGGCGGTGCCGTCGTCGCGGCGAACTGGCCGCGGTGCGGGTCCTTGTGGCAGGCGTCGCAGCGCTCCGGGGTGGGGCGGAACCGCAGGCTGTCCGCCGCGGCGAGCGCGCCCGGAGGCGCATGGCAGGCTCGGCACGCGGTCGTCGCGTGCTTGCCCACGAGGGGGAAGCGGGTGCGGCCGTGATCGTAGGCCACGGCTCGCCACGACGA
>DYDD01000123.1:3163-8512 GCA_020718045.1 Fibrobacter sp.
AGCCGGCAGCCGGTCTCGGCCTTGTCGGCGGTGCTCGTGCCGGCGTGGGGGTCGCGGTGGCAATCCGTGCAGGCCGCCGCCGGGCGCTGCAGGGGCGTCGGCGCCCCCTTGCGGGCAGGCGCGTGGCAGGCGCTGCAGGGCACCGCGAGGTGGGCGCCCTCGAGATCGAAGTCCGTGGAGTCGTGGCGTGCGACCGTGAACGACGACGGGGCGAACCCGATCACGGTGTGGCAGCGGCTGCAGGCGTCGAAGGCGCGGCCGTCGGCGGCCGCGGGGTGGCGTTCCCGGTGGCAGCCGTCGCAGCGGGCGTAGACCAGGGAGCCGCGGGGGGCGTCCGCGCGGTGGCAGGCGTCGCATTTCAGGGCGGCATGGCGGCCCCGCAGCGGGTAGCGGGTGCGGTCGTGGTCGAAGGCGCCGCCGGCGACGCGTCGCCAGCTGGTGGCATCGTGGCAGCGCGCACAGTCGCTGCCGAGCGAACCCGCGTGGGGGTCCTTGTGGCAGTCCGTGCAGCCGTCGTGCTCGATGGGGCGGTAGCGGCTCCAGGAATCGGCGACTCCCTCGACGGTCTCGGTCGAGACCGGGTGGCAGCGATCGCAGGCCGCTTCGCGGTGTTTCCCCTCGAGCCTGAAGTCGATCTTGGCGTGGTCGAAGCCGGCGGCCGGCTTCCAGGCGTCCATCCCGTGGCAGTCCGTGCAGGCGCGTTCGAACTGGCCCCGGTGCTCGTCGCGGTGGCAGTCCAGGCACGCCGTGCCCAGGCCGAGGTAGGTGCGCCCGGGGTTCTTGTCGCGTTCGCGAACGAGCGAGAGGTCCTGCAGCAGATCGGCCCGATGGCACTGGCGGCATTCCAGCTTGCGATGGGCGCCTTCGAGGGGCCAGCCGGTCGTCGTGTGGTCGAGGGCCTTGGCGCCGGCCGGCCAGTGCACCAGATCGAAATCGCGGCCCTGGTGCTCGACATGGCAGGTCGCGCACTGCTCGTGGCCGGCGGCGGCGTGCAGGCCGCGCCCCGCGGCCACCCGGGTGGCGATTTCCTGGTGGCAGGCCAGGCACTTGGGGCCGACCGTCTGGTCGCCCAGCTCGTGGCACGTGGTGCACTGGCGGACGCCTTCGAATTTTTCGTGGGCCCGGCTAAGTTTGCCGGGCGACAGCTGTGCCATGGCAAGGGTCGGTAGGCCGAAAATTAGGACAATATTGATCGCAATATGAGACACGTGCCTCAAAACACCCACCGGTATCCCAAGGCCACGGTCACGCCCACGTGGATCACCATGATGATCAACATGAGGAATGCGAAGGGTTTGTGGATGACGTGCCAATAGTGGAACAACTCCCGGATGCGGTTGTGGAACAGGATCCGCCTACCGAGCAAGACCCGCGCCTTGGCGTCGCCCAAGACGCCCGGCGAGGCGCCGGCCGGCAAATGGCTCCGCAGCCGCATGCCCAGCAACATGTTGTTCAAGGGGAGGCGCCAGAGGCTACCGCCGGCGGTCGTGACGGTCTCCAGAGCGGTCATGATCCGCTGGTCCAGCCCGTGCTGCTCGCGCAGGCGCCGGTCGGTCTCCGCGAGCTGGGCCTGGATCTGCTCGAGGGTCATGGCCTCGCCCAGCACGTTGCGCGGCAGCTGGAGGTAGAGGTAGCGGCCGAAGACACCGCTGAATGCCACGGCCATCATCGACCAGTAGCTCACCGCGACCAGGCCCTGGACCTTGAACGAGGTGTGCAGGGTCACCAGCAGCGGGCCCGAGACGCCCAGGAAGATGTGGGCGTCCAGCCAACGGCCGACGTGCCCCAGGCCGGCGAGCCGGTGCCAGCGCTTGCGCAGGGAATAGAGCAGCAGCAGCAGGATCTGCAGGCTGCCGACGATGCCCAGGCCGTGTCCCACCGTGCCGGCCGGGCGCAGGCTGCGGAAGTCCGGGTGGTGCGGGCGCTGGTCCAGCGGCAGGCTGTAGTAGTCGATCCCGGCCACGAACAGCCAGGTGAGCGCAGCGGCGAGTAGCAGGTAGCCGATCCGCAGGACGATCCGGAATGCACGCGCGTGCGCGACGGCCATGTGGTCTCCCCCCGGGTGGAAATTCGAAGCGGCACGATTCTAGTCGCTCCCGCTCCCGATTCAACAACGATGTTCCGGTGCTTGTGGTTGTCCCGGAGCGGCGGAGGTGGTAGCTTCCCCCACATGTCCGGCGCCCCCGCGGAGCGATCCCGGGGCCCCCTTTTTTCGCGTGCGATGACGGAGGTGTCCATGGACGTCAGCGGCAAGGCCAAGAGCCTCCCCGAGAACGCCTACCGCAAGCTCAAGCCCGGCGAGGAATTCGTTCCCGTCGTGCCGACCGGCCGGATCGTGCCCGAACTGACCCCCTACTCCCTGGTCTGGGGTCTGGTGTTCGCGGTGATCTTCTCGGCGGCGGCCGCCTACCTGGGCCTGAAGATCGGCCAGGTGTTCGAAGCGGCCATCCCCATCACCATCCTGGCGATCGGCCTGAGCGCGAAGCGCAAGGACGCCCTGCAGCAGAACGTGATGATCCAGTCCATCGGCTCCGCCTCGGGCGTGGTCGTGGCCGGCGCCATCTTCACGCTGCCCGGTATCTACATCCTGAACCTGTCGGACAAGACGAACTTCATGCAGATGTGCCTGGCCTCCCTGCTGGGCGGCTTCCTGGGCATCCTGTTCCTGATCCCGTTCCGCCGCTTCTTCGTCAAGGAGATGCACGGCGAGTTCCCGTTCCCGGAGGCCACCGCCAGCACCGAGGTGCTGATGGCGGGCGAGGCCGGCGGCGGCCAGGCCGGCGTGCTGGTCAAGAGCGGCCTGCTGGCCGGCGGCTTCCAGCTGTTCTCGCAGACATGCGGCCTGTGGCGCGAGACCTTCGGCACGCCCGCGTTCGCCTGGGGCGAGTCGCTCTCCCGCAAGGTCCGCCTGGAGTTCCACATGATGACCGAGGCCGCGATCATCGGCCTGGGCTACATCATCGGCCTGCGCTACGCCCTGATCATCGCCTGCGGCTCGTTCCTGTCGTGGTGGGTCATGACCCCGATGATCGGCATCCTGGGCAAGGGCGTCACGATCTCCGGCACGCTGTACCGCCTGGAGGCCCTCGACGGCCTGGACACGCTCATGATCTTCCGCAACTTCGTGCGGCCGGTGGGCATCGGCGCGATCGCGATGAGCGGCCTGATCGGCGTGTGGAAGAGCCGCAGCATCATCCTGGGCGCCTTCAAGCTGGCGGCCGGCGGCGCGGCGGCCAAGTCCGCGGCCGGCGGCGTCGTCGAGCGCACGCAGCGCGACCTGCCGATGAACATCGTGACCTCGGGCCTGATCATGACCCTGCTGGCGGTGTTCTGCTTCTTCTGGTTCATGGTGCCCGGCGTGGGCATGGGCCAGGCCTTGGCCGGCCTTGCGGTCGTGGCCGGCATCTCGTTCCTGTTCACGACGGTCGCCGCCCGCGCCATCGCCATCGTGGGCACCAACCCGGTGTCCGGCATGACCCTGATGACCCTGATCATCAGCTCGGTGGTCCTGAAGGCCGTGGGTCTGCAGGGCCCGGAGGGCATCGTGGCGGCGCTGCTGATCGGCGGCGTGGTCTGCACGGCGCTCTCGATGAGCGGCGGCTTCGTCAGCGACCTGAAGATCGGCTACTGGCTGGGCACGACGCCCTCCACCCAGGAGAAGTGGAAGTTCCTGGGCACGGTCGTGGCGGCCGTCTCGGTGACCGCGGTGATCATGATCCTGAACACCAGCTACGGCTTCTCCGGCGAGGGCGCCCTGCCCGCGCCCCAGGCCAACGCGATGGTGGCCGTGATCGAGCCCCTGATGACCGGCCAGCCGGCCCCGTGGCTCCTCTACATGGCGGGTATCTTCATGGCGCTGATCCTGCAGTGGACGGGCCTGCCGGCGCTCGCGTTCGCGCTGGGCATGTACCTGCCCCTGGAGGTCAACACGCCGGTGCTGGCCGGCGGCCTGATCGCCTACTGGGTCGGCCTGGGCGGCAGCGAGAAGACGCAGACCGCGCGCAAGGACCGCGGCACGCTCATCGCGAGCGGGTTCGTGGCCGGCGGCGCCATCATGGGCGTCATCGCCTCGATCATCAAGTTCACGGGGATCCAGGCGACCGGCGACGCCGAGTGGAGCGTCGATCGCGTCCTGGGCACGGACGGGTGGCTCGAGAACCCCGCCTCGGCCGTGCTGACGCTGGTGATGTTCTGCGGCCTTGGCTACTACCTGTACCGCAGCTCGCGGTCGGCCGCCAAGGACTGACCCGGGCCGATCCTGGCCGAACGGTGACGGGGCGGCCGCGGGGCCGCCCCCTTCCATCAGGGAGACGGCGATGAAGGCAACGACGAATCCGCGATCCTGCCTGGCGGCGGCGCTGCTGGCCCTGTCGGTCCTGCTGACCGGCTGCGGCGGCAAGGGGCCGCAGACCTTGGCGACCCTCGCCTTCGACGGCCCGGCGGGCCTGCTCGAACTGGACCCCGACGCGGTCCTCGAAGACGGCCCCGACGGCGGCGTGCTGCGGATCGACACCCAGCAGCCGCGCCTGCTGGTCAACCTCTGCGAGACGGAGGGACCGCGCGGCGACGTCGAGACGATCGCCGTCGACGCCCGCCTGCGCGGCGAATTGCTCAAGAACGAGATCTTCCTGGATCTCTGGGTCTTCCCCCGCGACGGCGAACCGCGCCTGGTGCGCACCGCCCTGCCCGCCATCCGCCGCACCGTCCCCTGGACCGACGTCGCGGTGCGGGTGCCGCTGAAGGCCGCAGAGCGGCCCGGGAAGCTGCGCGTCTCGATCTACAGCGACGGTCCCGGCCGCTTCTGGGTGGACGACGTCGTCGTCCGCGCCGGCCGCGCGGCGGACCTCGCCGGCGGCCGCTGAGGTGAACCGCGTCTGGATCACCCGCCGCGGCGGTCCCGGCACGCTGGCCCTGCGGGAGGAGCCCGATCCCGCGCCGCGGCCCGGCGAGGTGCGCCTGCGCGTCGACGCCGCCGGCGTCAACTTCGCGGACGTGATGATCCGCATCGGCCTGTACCCCGGGGCGCCGCGCCTGCCCATGGTCCCCGGCTACGAGGTCGCGGGCGTCGTCGACGCGCTGGGCGAGGGGGCGCCGGCGGACCTCGCCGGGCGCCGCGTTCTGGCCTTCTGCGACTTCGGCGGCTATGCCGACGTCGTCTGCGTGCCGGCCGGCGCCGTCTTCCCCCTGCCCGACACCGTGAGCACGGCCGAGGCCGCCGCGCTGCCGGTGAACTTCCTGACCGCCTGGCAGATGCTCGAGGTCATGGCCCCGGCGGGGCCCGGCGACACGGTGCTGGTGCACGGCGCCGCGGGCGGCGTGGGCACGGCGGCGACGCAGCTGGCACGGCGC
>DYDD01000391.1 GCA_020718045.1 Fibrobacter sp.
GGGTCGAGGTCCCGGACGGGCAGGACCTCACCACGCGCCTCGCGCGCGTCGACCTGCACGGCCGCTGGGACCGCGCGGGCAGCGACTGGGGCCTGGTCTACGCGGTGGACAGCAGCCGCAGCGAGGTGCTCGACCGCCAGATCCTCTTCGTCGGCCTGCGGCAGGGGGACTACGACCAGAGCGGCGCCTTCGTCGGCCACGACCTGGGCGACTTCGACGTGGTGACCGTCGGCACCGATTCGCTGATCGCCACCACGGAGGTGAGCGCGGACCTCTCCTGGCGGCAGGATTTCGCCATGCTGGGCAAGGACCGCCTCTGGGGCGCCTGGCAGTCGGTGACGCGCGCGACCGTGCGCGGCCGCAGCCGGACCGACGACGTCGGCGGTTTGATGCGCCTGGATCCCGCGCGGATCCTCGACGAACAGGACACGGTGCTGGGCGAGATCTCCCTGCGGCAGGACCTGTGGCTGCTGCGGCACCTGAAGCGCTGGGACCTGCGCGGGCGCTTCGAGTTCGACGAGGGCCTCGACCGCCAGTACGCGACCCACCCCGAGGAGCGGCTGCGCCGGCTGCACCAGGGCACGCTGACCTACAACGTCGACGAGCGCACCAGCCTGCGCCTGCGCGCCACGCGCACCGACGAGACCCGCGCGAACCGCGAGCAGGCGGTCGCCAGCAACCGCCCCTACGATTCGCTGACCACGGGCTGGGAGGTCGAGGCCAGCCGCCGACCGTCGCCCGGCAACGAACTGGTGATCGCCCTGGACCGTGCCGAGCGCCGCGACCTCGTCTCCGGCGTCCGGCAGCGCGACTGGGGTCTGAAGCCGCAGTCCCGCCTGCGCTTCGAGCGCCGCTGGACGGGGTACGCCGAGATGCGCTGGTCGTGGGTGGAGGCCGACGAGCCGCCGGGCGCGCTGCGCCCGTACTTCTACCCCTATCCCGGCGGGAACGTCGAGGCCGCGTCCCGGCTGGCCTGGACCCCGTCGCCGACCCTGACCGTCACCGCCGGCTATTTCGGCCGCCGGCTGGGGGAGAGGGGGTGGCAGCACGATGTCCGCCTGGAATCGACGGCCCGTTTCTAGCGTCCTGCTGATCGCGCTGCTGGGCTGCGCAACGGCCGTCGCCGCGCCGGCGCCGTCGGTCCGTCTGTCGGCCGCGGCGGCCGGCGATCGCGGCCTGCAGGCCCTGCTCCGTGACGACGCGGCGTGGCTGTCGTCCCTCCCGACCGGCATCACGGTCATGACCGCCGAGGCGAGGGAGGATTCCCTGCCCGGCTGGCTCGCCGATCCGGCACGGCCGGACGGCCAGGCGCGGCGCCCGGCCGCCTCCCTGGTGCGCGACCGCTGGCTCGAGCGCGGGTACCTGGGCTGCCGCGTGGAGCCGGCCGCCCCGGACAGCGGGCTGGCGCTGGTGGT
>DYDD01000124.1 GCA_020718045.1 Fibrobacter sp.
GGCCGCGGCCCCCGCCATGTTCCTGGTCGGCACACCATCAACGGACCGCTCGACAGGAGAATGACCATGGCCAAGCACATCGACGTCCTGCTGCTCTGCGCCCTGCCCGCCTCCGGCAAGTCCGAGGCGCGGCGCTACCTGGCCAGCCTGAGCGCCGCCGAGTGCGAGCGGCAGTTCGGCATCGGCCAGACCGTCCAGCTCGACGACTACCCCTACGTCCACATGATGCGCCGCGTCAGCCAGGAGCTGCGCGCCCTGGGCTACGACCCCGCCTTCTTCGACGCCGACAACCTGCCGATGAAGAACCCCCTGGACTGGGGCACGCTCATCGAGCTGCTGAACGAGGATTACGTCGACCTGGTCGCCCGCCGCCGCCCCGCCCCCGCCTGCCCGGCGACCTGGCTCATGGAGCGCTTCGACGCCTGCCGCGCCAAGGTCGGGGCCGCGGCGATCTGGAAGGACCTGCCCGCGACCGAACGCGCCGCCCTGATCGCGGCCCTGCAGCCCGAGGCGAAGAAGCTGCTCGACGACAAGGTGCGCGAGGTGCCCGACACGCTGGACGGCAAGACCGTCGTGGTGGAGTTCGCCCGCGGCGGCGGCCAGGGCTCGGCGCTGCCCCTGCGGGATCCCTGGGGCTACCAGTACTCGCTGCGCATGCTCTCGCCGGCGATGCTCGAGCGCGCCAGCATCCTCTACATCTGGGTGACGCCCGAGGAGTCCCGCCGCAAGAACGACGCCCGCACCGACCCCAACGACCCCGGCTCGATCCTGCACCACGGCGTGCCCATCGAGGTCATGCTGGGCGACTACGGCTGCGACGACATGGCGTGGCTGCTGGAGCACACCGAGAAGTCCGACACCGTGACCGTGCGCGCGCACGGTCGCACCTACCACCTGCCCCTGGGCCGCTTCGACAACCGCGTCGACCGCACGACCTTCATCCGCGACCCGCAGGAGACTTGGTCGGCGGACGATGTGGCGAAGCTGCAGGCAGGGATGCGGGAGGCGTTCGACCGGATCTTCGCCAACCTCTAGACACGGGATCGGCAAGAGGAAGCGGGCGGGGTCCCTCCCCCGCCCGCTTCCTCTTGCCGATCCCTTGCATAGTCCATCACGGATCGAGCGTCACCGTGACTTCGGCGCCGGTGTCGGGATCGACGGTCACCGCGGCGCTCGCGACGCTGACGTCTCCGAAGTACGCCCAGATGCGGACGGAGCGGATGACGGTGATCGTCGCGATGGGATCTCCCATCTCATCGACGGCCTCGTAGGCGTAGCCGAAGGGGAGGCACGCCTGCGACAGGTCGAAACGGCCTTCCGCATCGGTGACGGCCTGCGGAGCCAACGCGTTGGCGGCAAGATCCTCGTAGCCGAGACGCAGCAGCAGCAGGGGTCTGGTGTCTTCCCCCGCATCGGTCACCACGTGGAACCAGTAGACGTCGTCCGGCAGGATCCGGCCGTCGTCGTCCAGCCCGTCCCACAACAGCATGTGCGCTCCGGCCGGCAGTTCCCCGTCGATGAGATGGCGCACCGTGTCGCCGTCGCAATAGGAACAGAGCCAGGCCTTGACCCAGCCCGTCGCGGGCAGGTCGAAGTCGAGCATCGTCTGCGGCTTGTCCTGTTTGACGAAGGGCGGCGGGTCGGTGTCCAGCTGCAGGACCACCGCCGCACCGGCCACCGGCTGGCCCTGTGCATCGACGACCCGGCCGCGGATGTCGTTGTTCGTCTCGTCGGGGGGCGTGGCGTCGTTGCAGGCGCCGATCAGCGTCAGGGTCGCGATCACGAACAGGATTCTGGTCGTCCTCATGCCCCCCCCTTCCGCATTTCGTTGCCGATCCTGTGCGTAATCCACTACCGATCCAGGGCCACCGTGACCTCGGCGCCGGCGTCGGGGTCGACCGTCACCGAGTGACTAGTTCCGTACGCGTCCCCGCTGAAGGCCCAGACGCGGACGATGCGGGTGATGGTGATCATCGAGATGGGATCGCCGGAATCATCGACGGAATCGAAAGCGAAACCGAAGGGCAGGCATGTCTGGTCCAGCCGGAACCTGCCCTGCGCGTCGGTGGTCGCCTGGGGCGCCAACGCGGTCTCGGCATCGAAGCTCCCGTAGCCGTGGTGCAGGATCGGGAAGGCGACAGTCGATTCGCCGGTCTCGGTCACCAGGTGATACCGATAGATCCCGTCCGGCAAGACCAGGCCGGCTTCGTTCATCCCATCCCACGTCAACATGTGGACGCCAGCGGGCAACAGCCCGTCCATGAGCAAGCGCAGGACATCCCCGTCGCAGTAGGAACTGATCCAGACCCTCATCTCGCCCGGCTCGGGCGCTTCCCATTCGATCTGCGTCTGCGGCTTGTCGGGCGACACGTACATGGGTGGGTCTGTATCGAGCTGTAAGACGACCGTGGCCCCGGCGACCGGCTGCCCGAGGGTGTCGACGACCAGCCCAGTGATGTCGTTCTGCGCTGGATCGGGAGGCGTGGCGTCGTTGCAGGCGCCGAACAGCGCCAGAGCTGTGAGCACGAGCAGGATTCTGGTCAGGCCCATGATCATCGATCCTTCCGATTATTGGATATTCTCAAGCGATCATGAATTCAGAATATCAATACCCGCGCCGCGAGTCAAGCCTCACCCCACCCCGACCTCCCGCAAGGCCTTGCCCAGCATCTCCAACGTCAACGGCTTGGTCAGGTAAGCGTTCATGCCGGCCTTCAGGCAGCGCTCGCGGTCGCCCTGCATCGCGTGGGCGGTGACCGCGATCACGGGCAGCCCGGTCAGCCCGCTCTCGCGCAGCCGGCGCGTGGCCTCGAGGCCGTCGATGCCCGGCAGCTGCACGTCCATCAGCACGCAGGCGTAGGACGCGCCGCCGAGCGCCGCCAAGGCCGACTCGCCGTCGGCCACGGCGTCGACGGCGCAGCCCAGCTTCAGCAGCATCGTCTGCAGCAGCCGGCGGTTGTCCGGGTCGTCCTCGACCAGCAGGATACGCGGTCCGTTCATCGCTTCGGCTCGACGACGAGCGGCACCTGCAGGAAGGCCGGGGCGAGGCAGGACTTCTCGTCGCAGGCCTGCAGCTCCAGCTCGAGCAGCATCGGGCCGGTCGGTTCGGCGGCGAGGAAGCCGCCGATGGTCAGCGCCTGGCGGCCCTCGAGCAGCTGCACCGTCTCGTCCAGGAACTTGCCCTTCTTCCCCGCCGGGTACGCCACCTCGGCGCCGACCAGGGGCAGACTGTCCAGTCCGGTCACGGCGATGCCGTAGTACTTGGGGTCGCCGTGCGCGTAGAGGTGCCAGCCCTTGTCGATGTCCAGGGTCACGGTCCAGGAGACCTGGTCGCCCACCGCGGCGGTCACGGACTTGGGCTGCACCGTCATCTTGACCACGGACCCGGAGTCGCGCAGGCCCTGGGCCGACGCGGCGGCGGCGGTCAGCAGCAGCAGGATCATCGTCATCTTACTTCGCGGCATCTCGATCTCCTCGGATTCAGGGTCGCAGCCGGTCGGCCGCGCGGCGCAGCACCGACAGCAGGCGCAGCACGTCCTCGCGGCGCATCTGGCGGTTCTCGAAGTTGACGCGCAGGGCCACGCGCCCGTTCAGGATGGTGTGGCTGAACCAGGCGTCGCCCTCGCGCTCCACCAGCTCCTGCAGGTCGCGGTTGAGCTGGTCG
This sequence comes from Fibrobacter sp., assembly GCA_020718045.1. Classification (GTDB taxonomy): domain Bacteria; phylum Krumholzibacteriota; class Krumholzibacteriia; order LZORAL124-64-63; family LZORAL124-64-63; genus PNOJ01. Next base: position 3,665 of record DYDD01000124.1, read on the forward strand.
ACCTGCTCGGGCGTGCGTGGGGCGCCGTTGGGCTCCCAGCGGAAGGTGCAGATCCCCAGGGTGTTGGGCCCGATCAGGCGGAACTCGGGCGCGCGTTGCAGCAGGCCGGCCAGGACCCGGGCCAGCTCGATGTCCTTCTCCACCCAGGCCGCGAAGCGGCGGCGGCCCACGCTCTTCATCGCCAGCCACAGCTTCAGCGCATTGAAGCGGCGGCTGCCGTGCAGGCCGTACTGGAAGAAGTTGACCCGCTCCCCCATGTGGAAGCTGCGGGGGTCGGGCGCCGCGGCGCCGTCGCTGCGCCGCTCCATGTAGTATTCGGGACGCACCAGGAAGGTCTCGCGCAGCAGGTCGCCGTCGCGCACCAGGATGCCGCCCGCCTCGAAGGGCACGTAGAACCACTTGTGCGGGTCGACAGTGATCGAGTCGGCGCGCTCGATGCCCTTGAGCATGGGCTGGTACTTCTCGCTGAGCACGACCGCGCCGCCGTAGGCGGCGTCGACGTGGTACCAGCAGCCTTGCGCCGCGGCCAGGTCGGCCAGCCGGTCGAGCTTGTCGATGCTGCCGGTGTTGGTGGTGCCGGCGATGCCGATGACGCAGCAGGGCGCGAGGCCGGCCTCGCGGTCCGCCTGCAGGGCCGCCTCGAGCGCGGCGAGGTCGATGCGGAACAGGCCGTCCACGGGGATCTTGCGCAGCTGGCCGTGGCCGAGCCCCAGCAGGTCGATCGCCTTGCGGAACGAGTAGTGCGCCTGGTTGGAGACGTAGAAGCGCAGCTTCGCGGTCGCGGCCAGGTGCGGCGCCTCCTCGGGGTCCCAGGTCTCGAGGTTGCGTCCGAGCGAGCGGTTCATCGCCAGCTTCAGGCCGGTGAGGTTGGCGAAGGAGCCGCCCGGCACCAGGGTGCCGAAGGACACGTCGCCCAGGCCGAACAGCGAGCACAGCCAGCGCACGACCCGCTTCTCCACGGCCGTCGCCGCCGGCGCGTTGCGCCACGAGGCTGCGTTCTGGTTCATGGCCGAAGCCAGCGCGTCGGCGAACACGGCCACCGGCAGCGGCGCGGGGTTCATCATGCCGAAGTAGCGGCGGCTGCCGATGGCCATCGAGTTGGGGAAGATCTTGGCGCGGCACTCGGTCAGCAGGTCGGCGCTCGAGGCGCCCTCCTCGGGCAGGTCCTCGGCGAAGAGGTCGTCGAGGCCCGCGGGCGAGACCGGCCCGTAGACGCGGCGGCCCTCCAGCCCCTGCAGGTACTCGGCCATGAGGTCGACGAAGGCGTAGCCGACGCGGCGGAACTCGTCGTCGTTCCAGTCCCCGTCCTGCCAGTCGCCGCCGCCGTCGGCCAGCCAGTCGTCGCCGCGTCCGGCCATCACCGCCCCCTCGCTTGCGGGTACCTGCCCGCGGCGATCTCCTCGCAGATCACCGCGGCGCCGTGGTCGGCGACGTGCGGCGCCGTGCGGTCGGCCGCCGCGCGCACCTCGGGCGGCGCGTTGCCCATGGCGACGCTGTGGCCCGCCGCCGTGAACATGTCCAGGTCGTTGTAGTTGTCACCCACGGCCAGCGTGCGCTCGCGCGGCACGCCCAGGGCCTCGGCCAGGAGCGTCAGGCCCGCCCCCTTGCCGCATTCCGCCTGATACACCTCGACCCACAGGTAGGATCCCCGCTCCAGCAGGGATTCGGTCAGCACCACGCGCACGCCGTCGCCCATCTCGGCGCGGATCGCCGCGGCCAGGGGCGCCGCCACCTCGAGCCGGTCGATGGTGCCGATCTCGAGCGCGGCCTCGGGCAGGTGCGCCATCAGGTCGTCGACCATGCGGATCGCGCCGACCCGGTCCCGCCGCCGCGCCAGGTAGGTGCCCAGCACGCCGTTGGGTGCGATGTTCTCGGTCAGCAGGTCGCCGCCGTCGTCCTCGGTGCCGAAGATCATCGGCAGCGCGCCCGCGGCGCGGAACAGCGCGACCACGCGGCGCAGCTGCTCCCGCTCCAGGCCCGCGTGGCGCAGCAGGCGCGGCGGGTCGCCGCACAGCACCATCGCGCCGTTGAGCAGTACCTGCGGCACGCCGTCCAGCGCCCCGCCGGCGCTGCCCACCACGTCGGCCACCGAGCGGCGGTTGCGCCCGGTGCACAGCGCCAGCACGTGGCCGGCCGCCCGCAGGCTGCGGATGGCCGCCTGTTCGCGGGCGTGGACGACGTCCTCGAATTCGGTGTTCAGCAGCGTGCCGTCGACGTCGAGGGCCACGAGCCAACGATCCTGCCGTTCCTTGTCTTGCATGCGGGGCAAGATAGCACCCCGGCCCGGGCCTGTCACCCGCGGCGCCCGCTCACGGCTTCCAGGTCCAGGCCCGCGGATCCGGCTGCTCGTAGGGCGCCACGACGGGCCGGCACAGCCCGCTGAGCGCGCGGGCGGCGGGTCGCCCGTTGGGCAGCACCTCGTCGCGGCGGAAGTCGAAGGCGCCGTTCAGCGGCCGCCCGCTGCGGGAGCGCCCCAGCGCGACGCCGTTCAGGCCGTTCTCCCGCGGATCGGCGGCGCCGTCGACCCGCGCCAGGACGAAGGCCTCGGTCCAGGTGTCGTCCAGCTTCTTGCCCAGGAGCCGGTCGACCAGGCCGTCGGCGTCCAGGATCACGTGCCCGACCTCCAGGCGCAGGGCGTGCATCGTGCCCACGCGCAGCTCGGGGCCGTCGGGCCCGTCGACCCGCACCGAGGAGCCCGGCAGGACCCACTCGAGCGCCTCCAGGACCCGCGACACGTGCAGGGTGCCGGGGTGGTAGCCGAGGATGCTGTAGGGCAGCGGGCGGGCGAGGTCGCCGTCCAGCTCGACGCGCCACCGCCGGACAGCGTGCCGGCCCCGGTGCGAGGGCTGCAGCGGCAGGAGCACCTCGCGCCGCTCGAGGCGCACGACCATCTCGACCGGCAGCTTGCTGCGACGCCCCGTGGCGGCGATCCGCGCCGCCAGCTCCGGGCCCGACCAGACGCCCAGCGAGTCCCCCTCGGCCAGCGCCACGCAGAAGGCGAAGAAGGGGTCGCGCACCTCGGGGCCGGCCGCCGGCGCCGCGGGCGCGCCCCAGAGGCGGTCGTCATCGCCGCGTGCGGGCACGGCGGCGAACAGGAGCACCGCCAGGATGGCGGCCGCGAGCAGCGGATTTCCCATGCGTGCCGGTCCCTTTCGGTCTATCCTGGCGACGGCGCGGACCGAGTCGGAACGGATCGAGTCGGCCGCGGAGGGTGCGCAACAGGGAGGCAAGATAGCATGGGAGACCACGTCAGGGAATCTTCGCGAGGGCTGGCGCCGCTGGGCCTGTTCCTGGCCGCCGGTTTCATCATCGCCGCCTGGATCGGCGCGGACGCCCTGCGCGACGTGCGCCCCTCGGGGCAGGCGATCGTGGTGAAGGGCTACGCCGAGCGCATGGTCACCTCCGACCTGGCCACCTGGTCGGGCAGCTTCTCGTTCCGCGCGACATCGCTGGCCGAGGCCTACCAGGGCCTCGAACGCGATCGCGCCAAGGTGCAGGTCTTCCTGGCCGCCCGCGGCCTGCCCCAGGGCGCCGTGATCCTGCAGCCGGTGATGACCGAGACGCTCCAGCGCGTGTCGGAGGCCGGCCACATGACCAACGTCGTGGAGGGCTACGTGCTGCGCCAGCAGGTGCGCGTCGAGTCCGCCGACGTGAAGCTGGTGGAGTCCGTCGCGCGCGCCGCCACCGACCTGATCAAGGACGGCGTCGCCTTCGAGTCCTGGCAGCCCGAGTACTTCGTGGCGCACCTGGACGCCTTCAAGCTCGAGCTGCTGGGCGAGGCCACCCGCAACGCCCGCGAGCGCGCCGAGATGCTGGCCGGCAACAGCGGCAGCAAGGCCGGCAAGCTGCAGTCGGCGAGCCAGGGCGTCTTCCAGATCACGCCGGCCAATTCGACCATGGTCGACGACTACGGCACCTACGACACCTCGACCATCGAGAAGGTGGTCAAGGCCGTGGTCACCGTGTCCTACGGCATCGACTGACCCCGCGGGCGCCGACCGCCCCCTCCCGGGCCGCCCCCGCGGGCGGCCCTTCCTTTGCGCTGCCGGGAACATCCTTATCTTGATCATGCCGCCCCGGCGCGGCGCTTGCTGCGTCCGTCCGGAGCCCCCGAACCAGAGGTGCAAGCCATGCGTACCGCAACGATCCGTGGCATTCTGCCGCCGCGCGTCTCCCTGCCGGCCGTCGTGATGACCGCCGTCCTGCTCGCTTCCGGCCTCGCCGCCGCCGCGACGGGCAACGCCGTCTCCGCTCCCGACACCCTGGACAGCCGCCCGCCGCTGGTGTCGGTGCTGTACCCGGCCGGCGGCGAGACGCTGCAGGCCGCCGCCCAGGAGACGCTGCGCTGGAGCGTGGACGAGTCGAGCTGGGGCGCCGCGCCGGCCGCGATCACCGTGACGGTGTTCGACGGCGCCGAGGTGCTCGCGCAGGCGCTGGTGCCGCCCGACCCCGGCGGCCAGTACGCCTGGATCTGGACCGTCCCCGACAACGCGACGGCCGCGGCCATGCTGGCGGTGGAGGCCGTGGACCGCTTCGGCGGGATCGGCGCCGACCAGGGGAACCTCTTCACGATCGAGGGCGGCGGCACCGGGACGCCCCCGGCCGCGACGGTCGACCGTCTCGGCCCGGTGCATCCCAACCCCTTCAATCCCGGCACCACCGTGGCCTTCGACCTGCGCGCCGCGGCCGTGATCGAGCTGACGGTCTTCGACGTGCGCGGCCGC
>DYDD01000392.1 GCA_020718045.1 Fibrobacter sp.
TGCTGCTCGGCGCCAAGGCGCGGGCCCTGCTGGCGGGCCGCCCCACCGCCGCCCTGGAGGACGTGCGCGCGCTGGCGCACCCGGTGCTGCGCCACCGGCTGGTCGCCAACTTCCACGCCGAGGCCGAGGGCGTCGCCAAGGACCGCATCATCGATCGCCTGCTCGACGAGGTCCCCGCGTGAGCACGGCGACCGTCTCGCCGGCCGAGTTCGCCGCGCTGGGCCGCCTGGACCTGATCGCGCGCCTGGTCGTCGAGGGCTTCCTGGTCGGCCTGCATCGCAGCCCTTTCCACGGCTTCTCGTCGGAGTTCGCCGAGTACCGCGCCTGCTTCCCCGGCGAGCCGGTCACCCACGTCGACTGGCGCGTCTACGCCAAGAGCGACCGCCTCTACCGGAAGGTCTTCAGCGAGGAGACCAACCTGCGCGCCACGCTGCTGGTCGACTGCTCGGCCAGCATGGGCTACGGCTCGGACCCGGCCCGGCCGACGAAGCTGGCCTACGCGCGGCTGCTCGCGGCCAGCCTGGCGCGCCTGCTGCTGCGGCAGAACGACGCCGTGGGGCTGGAGCTGTTCGACAGCCGGCGGCTGGGGTCGGTGCCGGCCCGCGCCGTCCGCCGGCAGCTCTTCGAGATCCTGAAGCGCCTCGACGACCTGCCGGCCGGCCGCGGCACCGCCCTGGGACCGGTCCTGCACGAGGTGGCCGAGCGCCTGCCGCGGCGCGGTCTGGTGGTGCTGATCTCCGACCTGATGGACTCCCCGGCGGACGTCGCCGACGGACTACGCCATTTCCGCCACCGCGGGCACGAGGTGATCGTCTTCCAGGTGCTGGACCCGCGCGAACTGGACCTGGACTTCAAGGGGGAGGCGCGCTTCCGCGACCTGGAGCGGCCCGACCGCACGCTGCGCCTGGAACCGGCCCACGCCCGCGCGGCCTACCGCGAGCGCTGCGAGGCCTGGCGCGGCGAGCTGCGCGGGGCGTGCCGCCGAGAGCGCATCGACCTGGTCGAGACGTCGACCGACACCCCGTTCGACCGCGCCCTGCTCGCGTACCTGTCCAAGCGGCGCCGGCTGGCCTGATCGGAGCATGACGACGTGCCGCTGACCTTCCTGAACCCCGGCCTGCTGTTCGGCGCCGCGGCCGCGGCCGTGCCGCTGCTGCTGCACCTGCTGCAGCGGCGGCGCGTGCGCGAGATCGCCTTCAGCGACCTGCGCTTCCTCGAAGAGGTGCAGGCGCGGCGCTCGCGGGCGTTCGGGGTGCGGCGCTGGCTGCTGTTGCTGCTGCGCATGCTGGCGATCCTGCTGGTCGTCGCCGGGGCGGCCCGGCCGCGGCTGGGCGGGCGGGACGCCGCGACGACGGCGCCGACGGCGCTGCTGGTGGTGCTGGACGCCAGCGCGAGCATGCGCGCCGAGCAGGACCGGGGCACGCGCTTCGACGCCGCGCTCGCCGCCGCGACCGACGCCGTGGCCGCGCTGCCGGCCGGGGCCGTGGTCCAGGTCG
>DYDD01000007.1:0-6725 GCA_020718045.1 Fibrobacter sp.
GGATGGTGGTGCGGCCCTGCGTGGAGCGCGCAGGCGCCGCCACGTCGACGGCGGTCGCGGCCCGGCGCTCGTTGTCCTTCGCGGTCTGGACCAGCGCGGCCACCGAGCCCTGGTAGGCCGTCTGGCCCTCCTCGAGACGACCGCCGACCAGGCCGGCGTGGCCCGTCTCGCTGCCGCCGGTGGCCAGCTGCAGCGCCATGCGGCCGCCGCCGGACGAGGCGCCGCCCTGACCGACCTCGAAGTCGACCTCGGAGAGGTCCACGCTGCTCTTGCGCCCGACCAGCGCCACATCGTTGCCCTGGAACGCGGCCTGCGCCTCCCTCGACGTCAGCCGCGGCGCGTTCGCGTCCGCCGCCAGGGCCGAGGGGTCCCGCAGGTTGCGCGTGTCGAGCCGGGGCGCAGCGTCGGCGAAGGTCCGGGAATCCAGCTGGCGCGAGGTGGTGTCCAGGAATTGGCGCTGCTGGGCGGACGACAGGCGCGGCGCGTCGACGTCCGCGGCCCGCCGGCTCGGCAGCAAGGGCCGTGTCGCCAGCTTGTTGGGCAGCGTCTGCAGCAGCTGCCGGCTCTGCAATGCGGGCTGCGGAGTCTCCGGCTGCGGGATGGGCGCCTCTTCGGCCTTGACCTCGGCCGGCGTCTCCTGCTTCGGCTGGACCACGGGCTGGGTCTTGACGCGCACCTTCTGGGCCACGTCCTCGCCGTAGCGGGCCTCGATGTAGGCGATCTCCGTCAGCTCGTCGATGGCCTCGCCGGCGTTCCGCGCCCCCTCGCGCAGCATCAGCGCGAGCAGCAGGAAGATCCCGACGTGGATGACGATGCTGGTGGTGAAGCCGCCCGTGGTCGCCGCGCGGCGGCTGATCTCGTGCCTCATCATCAGAGCCCCACCCCCTCGCCGGACTTCTTGCCGGTGGAGATGGCGATGCGGGCCGCCTTGGCCCCCTCGACTTCGGCGATGAGGCGCTCGACGTCCCCGTACAGGAGGCTCTTGTCCGCCTTGACGACGGCCACGGCGTCCGGGTTGTTCTCGAACAGCGGCGTCAGCAGGGCGCGCACCTCTTCCAGCGCCAGCTGCTCCTCGCCCACGAAGATCTGCCCTTCGAGGGTGAAGATGATCTCTGTCTTGTCGGTGTCGTCCATCTGGCTCGCGCGGGCCTCCGGCAGCTCTACCTTGTGGGTGGTGTCGTTGAGGAACGGCGAGATGATCATCAGGGTCAGCACGACCACCAGCGACACGTTGATCATCGGCACAATGTCGGTCTTGGACTCGTAGCGGTAGACCTTCATCGCGCCCCCTCCTTGCGGTTGAGGAGCGCGAGGCTGCTGGCGCCGCCGCCCTTGGCGGCGTCCATGACGTCGACCACGTCGCCGAGCTTCACGAAATCGCTCGGCACGATGACGACGGTCTTGTCGGTGCGTGCGGAGAGCGCGTCCGTCAGCCGGCTTTCGAGGTCCGCGAGCGCCACCGCTTCGCCGTTGAGCTTGATGCCCTCGGGGGTGACGCTCACCATGAGCATCTCCTCGTCCTGCTTCTCCCGCGTCGTCACCACGGTCTCACTGGCTTCGGCGCGCGTCGCGTTGACCTGGATGCCGTTGCCCAGGATGGCCGGCATGGTCATCAGGAACACGATGATCAGCGTGGTCGTCACGTCCGCCAACGGCGTGATGTTGGGGGCGTTCTCCTCATGCAGATGGGACTTGTTTCTCCTCGCCACGTCGGCCTCGCTTCCTACCGGCCGACCGCGGCGGGTTCCTGGGCCGTGGTGACGACGGCGTCGCACAGGGCGTTGACGTCGCGCTTGTCCGCCTTGGCGCGCGCCCCCGTCTGGCCGTCCTGCCGGGCGAGGTTGCGCAGCACGCTGAAGAACTCCTCGCGGACGTCCTCCAACTCGATGATGCGGGTGCGGATGCGGCGCACACAGAAGTTGAAGCAGATCGAGGCCGTGACGGCCACGATGATGCCGGCCGCCGTGGTCAGCAGGGCCTCGCCCACGCCCATGGCCACCACGGCGCTGCCGCCGGCGCCGGTGCGCGCGATGTCCGAGAAGGCGCGGATGATGCCGACCACCGTGCCGTAGAGGCCCAGCAGCGGGCCGATGTTGCTCATCGTGCCCAGCACGCTCAGGTTGCGCTCCATCTCCACCTGCTCCATCTCGATCGCGGTGTCGAAACGCTGCTTGAGGTCGCCGTGGTCGATGTATGCCTGCGGCAGGCACTGGCTGACGACGCGGGCGGCCGCGCCCTTCTGCTGGTCGCACCACTGGGCGGCGGCCTTCAGGTCCCCGCCCTTCATCCGGCCGGCGAGTTCCTTCATGAAGGCGCGTGCGTCGAAGCGGGAGCGGTAGAAGTAGACGATACGCTCGATCGCATAGCCGACGGTGATGACGGAACACGCGATCAGGACGATCATCGACAGCGAACCGAACAGGACCTTGGTGAGCGACATCCCCAACATGTGAAGGTTCCTCTCTCTGGGTTGAGCCGGCTAGTTGCCGGCGGTCATGGCCTGGATCTCGGCGAGCCGGCCCTCGGCCATCGCCGTCCATTCCGGCTTGCCGTTGGTCTGCACGATCCGGTTGTAGGCCTGGACGGCGGCGTTCCAGTCCCCGCGCTCCTCGCTGATCTGGCCGATCTGAGCCAGGCTGGCGATGCGGTGCGGGGCCGCGACGTCGGCGCCGCTGGCGGACATCTCGTAGCTGGCGACGGCCTGCTCGATGCGGTCGAGCTTCTCGTAGCACTGGCCCTGCCGGTAGCCGATCTCCTCGATGCCGGCCTCGCCCTTCTCGAGCGCCTTGCTGTAGGTCTTCGCGGCGTTCTCGTAGTCGCCGAGCTCGTCCTGGTACAGCGTGGCGATCTGGAAGGAGAGACCCTTGGCCCGCTCGTCGTCGGGGTAGTCCGCCTGGAAGCGGACCAGCGCGCCGATGGCGGCCGGCCAGTCCTCGAGTTCCTGGTAGCAGAGGCCGGCGTTGAACAGGGCCAGGGGCGAGTACTCGCCGGCGGGCATGGTGTCGACCAGGTACTCGTAGGCCTCGGCCGCGTCCGCGTACTGCTCCGTCTTGTACAGGACGGTGCCCTCGCGGAAGCGCGACAGCCCGACCAGCTCGTGGTCGGGGTTCGTCTTCAGGAAGTTGTGGTAGCCCGCGAGCGCCATCGGCATCTGCTCCAAGCGGTAGTAGCTCTCGGCCAGGTAGAAGAGGGCGCCCGGGGCGCTCTCGCTGTCGGCGTAGTCCATGGTGACCTTTTCGAACGCCTTGGCGGCGGCCTCGTAGTTTCCTTCGGCAAAGAGGTTTTGACCTTTAGTCCAGTAATAGTCGCCGGCCAGGGGGCTGTCCGGGCGGTTGCCGAGGTACTCCTCCATGTCCTTGCCGCTGCGGTAGTAGCAGCTCTGGATGCCCAGCTCCGCGTCCTCGACGCGGGGGTCCTCCGGGAAAGCCTCGACGAAGGCCTGGAAGGCCGTGATCGCGGCCTGGTCCTGCTGCTGGTTGTAGTGGCAGTTGGCCAGGCCGAAGGCGGCGTCGGCGGCGTGGGGACCGTCCGGGGCGCGCTTCTGCAGCGTCAGGTAGCTGGCGCGCGCCTCCTCGAAGCGGGCCAGGCCGAACTGGGTGTCGGCGAGGCGGTACAGGGCCTCCTCGGCCTCGTTCGCCCGCGGGTAGCTCGTGACCAGCTTCTGCCAGGCCTCCACCGCGTTCTCGTAGTACTGCAGGCGGTAGTAGCAGTCGCCCTGGTTCAGCAGCGCGGTCGCGGCCTGCGGGCCCTCGGGGTTGCGCTCCAGGAACTTGGTGATCTCCTCGAGCGCCTTCTGGTAGTCGTGCTGGTTGAAGTAGAGCGCGCCGAGGGCCAGCGAGTTGCCGCCCTCCTCGCTGTCGGCGTTGGCCAGCTCGAAGAGGAACTTCTCCTGCTCCTCCAGCGCCAGGTCGTACTCGCCGATCTGGCTGTAGCTGGCGACGAGGCCCTGCAGGCTGGCCGCCGCCACCTCGCTGCGCGGGTAGCCCGTCAGCACCAGCCGGTACATGCTGCCCGCCTCGCGGAAGAGGCCCTCGTGGTAGTAGGCCTCGCCGAGCTGGTAGTAGGTCCGCGCGCGCCAGGGGCTGGGCGTGGGCAGCAGGCGGTTGGCGATGAAGTGGTAGTTGGTGATCAGGCGGTCGTACTGCTCCAGCTTGAGGTAGGTGTCGGTGGCCAGGAACAGCGCCCGCTCGCCGGCGTCGGTGTTGACGTGCCGGTCCATGACGTTCTGGAATTCGCGCACCGCGAGGTCGTACTCCTGCAGCTCCTTGTGGGAGTAGCCCAGGAGCACCTGGACCCGGGCGGCCAGCGGGTCGCCGGGGAAGATATCCAGGAACTCGTGCGCCATCAGGACGGCCTGCGGGTAGTTCTTCTCGGCGATGTAGGCGTAGACGACCTTGTGCATGGCGGCGCTGGCCAGGTCCGAGTCCCGGTAGCCCTTGACCACCTCGGTGAAGGCGAAGATGGCGTGGCTGGTGCGCCCGAGCGCCATCCAGGCCGAGCCCATCAGGTAGTTGGCCGGCGCGCAGATCGGCTCGCCGCCGAGGTCCTTGCAGAGGTCCTCGAGCTTGCGCACGCACTCGTTGTACTCTCCGGAGCGGTAGTCCACGCAGGCCTGCTTGTAGCGGGCCATCGGCACGAACTTGCTCTCGGGATACCCCTCGAGGAAGTCGCGGTAGCTGCGCGCGGCCACCTTGTTCTGGTCGCTGTTGTAGAAGGCCTCCGCGACGCTGAACGCGGCGTCGTCGGCCAGCGGGCTGTCCGGGTAGAGCCGCAGGGCCTGGCGGTAGCGCTGCACGGCCAGGATGTACTGGCCGGTGGCCTCGAGGCAGCGGCCGAGGTAGTAGAGGCCCAGGTCCGTGTCCACCTTGTCGAAGTGCTGCGTGGCCGCCTCGTAGTCCTCCTTGACGTAGGCGAACAGCCCCAGGACGAACTGCACCTGCGGCAGCTTCTGGTAGCCGGGCCGGTCGGCCAGCAGCTGTTTGTAGGTCTTCTCCACGCTGCGCCAGTCCTGCAGCGAGGCCTGGGTCTGGCCCATGGCGAACAGGGCCTCGCCGGCGAGGAAGCTGTCCGTGCTCTGCTGCAACAGCTGCGTGAAGGTCTCCAGGGCCCGGTCCCGCTGGCCCAGGTTGAACTGGCACTCACCCCGGCGCAGCAGCGCGCTGCCCGCGAGGTACGGGTCGCCGCCCTTGAACTTCCCGACCCGCTCGTACTCACGCAGGGCCGTGTCGTAGTCGCCGTTGCAGAAGTAGCACTCGGCCACCATGTACTGGGCACGGGCCGCGCGGTCGGTCTTCTTGTAGTGCGTCAGGTACAGCTGGTACTGCTGCAGGGCGTTGCCCTTGTCCGCGTCGCGGGCGAAGGTGTCGCCGGCGGCGCGCCAGAGCGCGTCCTCGTTCGGGACCACCGCGTCGTCGTCGCCGGCGAAGGCCGGCGGGGCGGCGAGGACCAGCAGGGCCAGCAGGGCCGGCAGGGCCCACAGGGCCGGGCGCCGGGCTGCACGAAATCGTTTCATCGGTCGTCCTCTCGCGATTTCAGGCTCTCGGAACCATCGACATCGATGCGGATCGGGGTCCGGGTCCGGTTGCGGAAGCCCATGATCTCCACCTGGACCACGTGCTCCCATTCCTGCCCGAGATCGTCCAGGACCACGACGGTGGCGCGGTAGACGCCGTCGCCCACCAGCCGGCCGTTCTCGTCCTCGCCGCCCCAGTCCACGGACTCCGGCGGCGGGCCCTCCTCGAAGATGCGGCGGACCAGCTCGCCCTGGTCGTCGCGGATCTCCACGCGCCACTCCGCCACCTCGCCGCGCAGCGCGGTGTCGATGCCGAAGGACACGCTGCGGTCGTTGCCGGACGGGCTGAAACGCAGGCGGTCGCTGTGGATCTCGACGCCGTCGGTGATGCCGAAGCGCATCGTGGCGCTGACCACCGTCGTGGCGCCGAGGTCGTGCGCGACGTGGGCGTAGTCGAGCTGCCAGTTCTGCCAGCGCACGCCGGCCCCGAAGCTGGTCTGGTCGCGGATGGTGTCGTAGCCGCCGCGCAGCACCAACTGGCGCAGGGGCCAGGCCTCGATGCCGCCCTGGAAGTCCAGGTCCATCAGGTCGGTGCGGACCAGGTCGGTCAGCACGAGCATGCGGTTGTTGAAGAAGTGCAGGCCGGCGCCGGCGCGCAGGGTCCGGGCCAGCTTTTCCGGCGCCTCGAGCAGCGTGATCTCGGGCTGCAGGGCGTTCTGGTAGGAGATGCCCAGGCTGAGCCGCCGCTCGGGCCGCAGGTAGAGGCCGACATCGGCGCCGTAGCCCGAACCGGTGAAGCCGCCCACGTCCTGGGAAATCGACTTCAGGGTGGCGCCCCAGCCCAGCCGGCTGTTGCCGCGGGCGTAGGTGAGCGCGAAGATCCCTTCCTTCTCCTGGAAGGTGTCGGTCATGTCGACCCACTCCGTCGCGCGCTCGAACTCGCCGCTGTCGGTGAAGGTGCCGCTGAAGGCGAAGGTGCCCCGCCCCTCGCTAGGCAGCCCGAACGCCACGTACGAGTAGCGGGTGTCGCCGAAGAGGGTGGCCCCCATCGCCGTCACCTCCATGGTGCGCAGCTGCGACAGGGCGGCCGGGTTCCAGTAGACGGTGGCGACGTCGCCGCCGAGCGCGCCGACGGCTCCGCCGAGGGCGAGGCTGCGGGCGCTGCTGCCGAAGCGCAGGAAGGCGCCGGGCGCGCCGCCGTCCTGGCCGGCGA
>DYDD01000007.1:6788-15405 GCA_020718045.1 Fibrobacter sp.
CGCCGCGGGCGCGTCGGGGGTGCTGGCGCTGGTTGTCGTCCGCGTGGCGCTTCATGGCCTCTCCTACTTCACCACCGCGATCTTGCGGCGGAAATCGAAGCCCTGGCCGGTCACCCGGCAGATGTAGCCGCCGTTGGCCACCACGTCGCCCTGGCCGTTGCGGCCGTCCCAGGCGAACTCGGTGGTCTGGTCGGCGGCGGCGTCCAGGTGGTGATTCAGCACGATCGCCCCGTAGAGATCGTAGATCGTGATGTTCACGGTGCCGGTGGCCGTCGGTTTGAACAGGATCCGCGTCGGCTCGTGCACGGGGTTGAACGGATTGGGGCGGTTGGTGATCTCCCGGTCCCCGCCCAGCGCCTCCGTGGTGTACAGCACGACCTGGCGCAGCGCCTCCTGCACGCCGGTGTTCTCTTCGGCCAGGAAGCGCAGGACATGAACCCCGGATTCGCCCGGGACCAGGTCGCCCAGGGTGAAGGACCCCTCGTAGGCGGTCAGCGGCTCCGCGCCGTCGGACTGGTCGACGTCGAAGCGGATCGTCGTGGTCGCCTCGGGGATCCCGGGGATCGCCGCCAGGGCGATCCGCGTGTCCTCGCTGACGTACCAGCCGTCGAGGTACTCGCTGGCGACGCCCGTGAACGACAGGGTGGTGGCCGGCGGCCCGGCCACGCTCAGCAGGACCTCCTCGGGATCGAGGGCGTCCACGGCGACCCGCAGCAGGACGTCCGTCGTGCCGAAGGCGCCCACGCGCAGGGTCGTCTCGGCGGTGCCGTCGCTGCCGGTCGTCAGGGTCACCATGCCGGCGCGCGCCGAGCCGAGCGCGGCCTCGCCGGCGCGGATCTCGAAGGAGGCGGCGGCGCGCGGCGCCGGGTTGCCGCCCTCGTCGCGCGCCGCGACGCGGACGCGGATCTGCTGGTCGGGCCGCAGGACGCGGTCGAAGGGCGTGCCGTCCGTCTCGTGCAGGCTCAGGGTGAAGGACTGCGCCGGCGCGGCGAGCACGGTGATCAGCCGGCTGAGCACGTCGCCGCCGGCGGCGTCGGTCACGCGCAGGTAGATCGACTCGGCACGATCGTAGGCCTGGTCCTCGAGCTGCGCGCGGCCCTCGACGGTGGCGCCGTAGGTGAAGCGCAGCACGCCGGCCGGGACCAGCGACGGATCGGGACGCGCCGCGCCCGACCAGGCGTTGATCGCCGAGATGCTGAAGGTCTCGTCGTAGCCGGTGACCAGGCGGCCCGTGGTCACGTCGACGCGCATCACCGACAGCGGCCAGGGCTCGCCGGCGACGACCGTGTCGGGAGCCGTCACCGCGTAGGTCACGCCCACCGGGATGACCGTCACCACGGCGCTGTCGGTGGTGCGGCCGCGCTCGTCGGACACGCGGATGATGATGCGTTCGCTGACGCCATAGCTCTGCGTCGCGATGTCGGCGGCGCCCTGCAGCAGCGTCCACTCCGTGACGCCCAGCTCCCCGTCCGGGGAGCCGAAGTCGTAGCGCAGCGCCTCCAGGGTGATGCGGTTGCCCGCCGGCACCGTCGCGCCGGTGGCCGCGTTGACCAGGCGCACGCCCACCGCGAAGCGCGAGGGCGGCCCCACGAAGGTCGTGTCCGGGACGCTGACCTCGTAGACGGCCTCCGCCACCGGGATGGTCACGTGCCCCTGGCCCGCCTCGGGGTGCTGGGTGTCGTCGGCGTTCAGGGTCAGGTTGCCGGCGCCGTCGAGCACGACCCCGACCTGCCGGCGGCCGCCGATGAAGGGGGCGTGGTAGTCCGCGGGGTTCTGCCAGGCGAACAGGTCGGGCTCCGAGCAGTCCAACTCCAGGGCGCCGCCGTCCAGCGACGTGACGGTGTTGAAGAACTGGTCGACCGCGCGCAGTTCCACGACGAAGGGCTCGCCCGCCGTCTGGACGACCGGCGCGCCGGTCTTGCCGGTGCCGGCCTCGGCGCCGGGATCGGGCGTCTCGCCGGGGGCGACGACCTGCAGCTGCTTGAAGCCGTCGGCCGCCAGGCGGCAGCTGTTGGAGAAGCCTTCGTTGCCGTCGCCGTCGAGGACGCGGAAGTAGACCTCCTCGGCCAGCGTGTAGGTCTGCTGGACGTCGGCGTGGCCGCCGACGAGCATCTGCTGGACGGTGCCGAGCACGCCGCCGCCGGCCTCGGCGGTGGCGGCGCTCAGCACCGAGATCTGGATCAGGCCGCTGTGGGCCGTCACGCGCTCGCCGGTGTTGCTGTCGATCAGGTCGATCGACAGCGGGAAGGCGGCCGGACCGCCCACGGTCGCGGCCGCGGGCGCGGCCACGTCGTAGTAGAGGCCCCCGGTCTCCATCGCCACGACGCCGCTCGTGGCCTGGCGCCCGAAGTCGTCGGACACCCGCACGCGCAGATCCTCCAGGGCGCTGTAGCTCTGGTCGCTGATGAACGAGACGCCGTTGACCAGGTAGACCTCCGCGGTGCCGAGCACGCCGGAGCCGGGCGCGAAGCCGGCCTGCAGCGGCGTCAGGACGACGCGGTGGTCGGCGCCGGCGACGGGGTCCCCGGTGTCGGGGTCGAGCAGCCGGACGGTCATCGCGAAGCCCGGCATCCCGCCGGTCTGGGCCGTGGCGGGCACCGTGACCTCGTAGACGTACGGCCGACGCACCGGCACCGCGACGGTCTGCCCCGGCAGCTGCGGCGCGTCGAGATCGCCCACGGTGACGCCCACCGAGCCCTCGGCCACCAGGAAGGCGTCGACGGCGCGACCGCCGAGGAAGAAGGGCGCGTCCTGCGGGTCGGGGTTGTCGGGCCAGGAGAACGAGCCGTCGGTCGTCGCCAGGTGGATCCGGCCGGAGGACTCGTCTGCGATCGGGTTCCAGTACTGGTCCACGGCGCGCACGGCCAGCGGGAACGGCTCGCCCGAACGCTGGGTGTCCGGCAGGGCCGACTTGCCGGTGGCCGCGAAGGCGGCCTCGCCCGGCCGCGCCGTCTCGCCCGGCGCCAGCAGCTGCAGCCGCTGGTAGCCGGCGGGCCGGACGGTGAACAGCGGGCTGTCGCCGGCCAGACCGCTGGGGTCGAAGGCGCGCACGGCGAACTCGCCGGCCTGCGTGTAGGTCTGCTGGAAGCTGACCTGGCCGTCGACGAGACGGCGCGAGGTGATGCCGACGGCGCCCGCGCCGAGCGCGCCGGCGTTGTCGACGATCGCGACGCTGAAGAAACGATCGTCGTCCACCAGCGACCCGGTCTCGGTGTCGCGCAGCCTCACCGTCACCGGGAAGGCCGCCGGCGGCCCCGCCACGGGCAGCGGGGTGGTGCCGACCGTGACGTCGTACCACAGGCCGTTGGGGTCCATGCGGATGATGTCGCTGTAGCCGAGGCGGCCGGAAGTGTCGCTGACCTCGATGACGATGCGGCTGGCGACGTCGTAGCCCTGGGCGGGGATCGCGACGACGCCGGCGGTCAGCTGGGCGCCCGTCACCAGCAGCACGCCGGGGGCGGGCTGCAGGGTCGGCGTCAGGGCGCGCAGGGTGACCTGGTTGTAGGCGTTGGTCATGACGGTGCCCGCCTCGTCCACCAGCTCCACGGTCATGGCGAAGGAGCTCGGCGGCCCGACCAGCGCCGTGTCGGGGGTCGTGATGCGGTACTGGGCGCCGGCGGCGACCTGCACGACCACGTCGTGGCCCAGGATCCCGGCGTCGGTCAGGTCGTAGGCCGTCAGCGTGACGTAACCGAGGCTCGACAGGGCCACGGGGAACACGATCTCGCCGGCGGCCAGCGCCTGGCCGTTGTTCAGCGGGTTGCCGGGGACGAGCGAGCCCTCGTCGCTGCCCAGGTGGATGTTGTGGAAGCCGTTGTCGACCCGGTTCCAGAAGCGGTCGACGGCGTGGACGGTCAGCGGGAACTGCAGCGTCGCGGTCTGCACCGCGGGCGCGCCGGTCTTGCCGTCGACCTCGGGGCCGCCGGGGTTCGGCGTCTCGCCCGGCGCGATCGCCTGCAGGCGGGTGAACGCGTCCGGGGTCACCGTCGCGAGGCTGGAATCGCGGCGGGCGGACAGCGCGAGGTCCCGCACGCGCAGCGTCTGCGACGTCGCCGTGCGGAAGGACAGCGCGAAGTCCGAGGAGCCGTCGGGCTCCAGCGGCACGTCGTTGGCGGAGATCAGGTCGGCGTAGGAACTGCTCGACAACCGGACGATCGGGCTGGCGGGCGTCGGGTTCCACCAGGCGTCCAGGGCGGTCACCGCCGCGGCCGCCGCTGCGCCGGCGACCAACGGCAGCGGTTCGCCGAACTTGCCCGGGAACTCGCCCGGCGTGGCCGTCTCGCCCGGCAGCAGGACCTGCAGGCCGGTGTAGGCGCCCGGCAGGACGTCGAAGGGGTTGCTCACGCCCGAACGGCCGTAGATGTCGTCGACGGCCGACACGGTGATCCCCTGGCCGGCGCGCGTGATGCGCACGCTGCCGCGCCACACGCCCTGGTAGACGCCGGTGCCGTAGCCGTCGGCGAGGCTGATGCGCAGCGGCGACAGCACGTCGCCGCCCACGTTCAGACGCAGCGAGACGCTGTCGGTGTAGGTGCGGATGTGGTTGCCGTAGGCGTCGCGCGCGATCACGGTGAGGTTCGGCAGCCAGGCGCCGGCCTGGTGGTCGGGCACCGGGGTCAGGGGGTCGGTCGGGTCGGGGTTGGTGCCGTCGTTGACGCCGATCTCGAAGTGGTCGATCACGCCCGCCTCGACCGGGATGAGCGCGGAGGCGGTGCGGGCGCTCACCGGGTCGGTGGCGGTGACCAGGTGCTGGTTCGGATTGGCCAGGGTCTCGAGCGTGACCTGGAAGACGCCGGTCCCGGACTGCAGGCTCTGGGGCGCCGCGGGCAGGGCCGCGCGGGGGTCGGAGCTCGTGAATTCCAGCGGGATCGGCAGGAACGGGCTCGTCGCCTCGATGGGGTTGAAGTAGTAGTCCGTGGCCACGACCTGGACGTTGAAGGGCGCGCCGGCGTCCTGGGGGGACGGGAGGCCGATCTTGCCCGGCGCGTAGATCGTGCCGGCGTCCAGGGTCTCGCCGGGAGCGATCACCATCAGCCGCTGGTAGGTGTTCGGCGAGACGCGCAGGGGGCTCGAGAAGCTGTCCGCCTGCCCGCCGACGTTGGCCTGCAGCAGCTGGTCGCCGTGCGTCGCCATCAGGGCGCTGTGGAGGCCGGTGCCGTTCAGGGTGATGACGCCGCTCTCGATCAGGATGCCGTCGCCGTCGAGCAGCAGCAGGTGGCCGGTCGGGCAGGTGACCGCGACGGTGCGCGCGCCGGACACGAGGTTGCCGTAGCGGTCCACCGCCCGGATCTCCAGGGGCTCGAGCATCTGTCCGGCGATGATCGGCGTAGGCAGGCCGATGTTGCCGCCGAAGGCCGGGTCGTTCAGGCCCGGGGTCCAGGTCTGGCCCGGCAGCGTGAACAGGACCTTCTCCATGGGGCCCGCGTTCACCTGGAAGTCGCCCGACAGCGTCACCACGCCGGTGTTGCTGTCGACGATCAGCCGGGCGCTGAACGCGCGCTTGGTCACCTGCACCGAGGCGTTCAGGACGCCGGCGACGAAGTTGTTGCTGGTGGTGATCAGGTAGTCCGCGCTCTCGTCGCCGGCGCCGATGCGGACACGCATCGAGACGGGCCCGTTGTACGGGAACACGTTGTTGAACGAGTCGTAGGCGCGCACCCGGATCTGGAACGGGGTCGTGGTCGCCTGCACGGCGTTGGTGTCGAGCACGGCATAGTCGAACGAGAAGTGGTGCAGTCCGGCCGGGTTGACCTGGACGTTGGCCGAGCTCGAGGTCGAGATGGCCCCCGAGGCGGTGACGGTCACCTGGCGCAGGCCCGAGGTCATCAGCGTGGCCGACTGGTCCTGGACGGTGTTGCTGCTCATGGCGCCGCCGGCGGGCAGCGACACGCCGGGAGCGGCGTCGTTGGCGCTCCAGGCCAGCGTCGGGAAGGGGGCGCCCGCCACCGGATTCCAGTACTGGTCGGTGGCGTAGACGTCGATGCCGGTGAACGGGAAGCCCGAGATCTGGGCGATGGCCGTGCCGCTGCGGCCCGGACTGACGCCCGGCGTGAGGGTCTGGCCCGGCAGCAGCAGCACGACCCGGTTCAGGGCCCCCGGGTAGAGGGGGGCGACGAGACCGCTGCCGGCCGCGGCCGCGGCCTGCGTCGGGTAGACGACGGTGTTCAGGGCGTTGACGGTGTTCTGCTGCAGCGCGGGGTCGGTGCCCTGGAACACCACGTCGACCGTGGCGACGCCGAAGGTGAACGCACCGCCGCCGACGGTGACCGAAGGGCCGGCGGTGAAGTGCCCGAGGGCCGACGTCAGCACCACGTCGTCGTCGAAGTTGCGGACGGCCGCGTTCAGGAGGTCGCGGGCGGTGACGGTCAGCGTGGCGGTCTGGCCGACGTACTTATCACCGGCCGGCACGCTGAACTCGAAGTGGTGGACGAAGTTGTAGCAGTTGAGCTCCACCTGGGCGAACGGCACCGAACCGTCGTCCTGGTCCGCGACGCGCATCCGGACCGGCTGGCCGTCGTCCAGGAAGTCGATCCCGGCGAAGATGCGCTCGCCGTTCTGCAGGTAGGCCGATTCCGGCAGGTTCGCGGCCACGTCCGGCGAGGAGAGCACGGCGCGGATGTAGTCCGCCGCGGTGTCGGTCGTGCCGTCGGCGTTCACCGCCCGCACGAGCACGCTGAACTGCTCGTAGATGGTCACCGACGGCCGGCCGTCGACGATCTCGGGGTTGATCACCGAGATCTCGAGGTGGTCGAACGCCTGGGCGACCGCCGGGACCAGGGTCAGGAGGCCCGTGGCCAGGACGGTGGCGAACCTGCTGCGCTTGCGCTCGTTCATGGTCATCCCGCCGTGGAAGGGAGCCTGGGGCGTCCGGGGTGCGGACGGCCGTGCAGAATGCAAAGCCGGGCAAGGAGATCCGGCGTTGCGGCACGGGCCAGCGGGTCCAGGTGCAAGCGATATGCCACCGTCGACGAGGAGCGTCGATTACGTAGGTTCGCATCGGACAGGGAATTGCGGGCGCTGGCAGGCAGAGCGGCAAGGAGTGCTTGGACTGTAGGTTGGCGCGTGCCCCAGCCTCGTGAAGGGTCTTGTTGCCCGTCACGCACGGCAGCGGCAGCACTCGGCAGATGATGAATGCGGCAGCCATCTCCCGGTGGTCGTCGGTCCACGACAGGCAATTCGGGTGATCGCGGCGGTCGGCCTTGCAAGATCCGTTTGGAGGCGGTCTCGAATGTGAGATTGTTGCTATCTACACTCCGTGGTGTGTATTATATTATCTTTGTTAACAAGGAGTTATATTCTCTTGATTAAGGAGGGCTGTATGTCGTCCCGAGGATTCCGCCGAATCGCGGTCCAACTGCTGGCGGTCGCCCTGCCGTGCACCGTGTCGGCCCTGCCGTCGGACTGCGAGCAGTGCCACGCGCGGATCACCCCCATGATCGTCAAGGACTTCAATCGCGGCGCGATGTCGGCGACCATGACCTGCGCCGGCTGTCACGGCGAGGCCCACCGGAGCGCCGACGACGCGCACCTTGCCAAGCTGCCCACCATCGCCACCTGCGCCGAGTGCCACGAGTCCCAGGCTGCGCAGTACCTGTCGGGCAAGCACGCCCTCGGCAGGATCGCCATGGAGGCCATGCCCAACACGCATCGCCAGCCGGACGCCTTCATCGAGGGTCAGAAGGGTTGCGGCGGCTGCCACACCCTTGGTTTGACCGACGACACGGCCCGCGACGCCGAGAATCGCCGCTACTACCGGTACGGCATGGATTGCCAGAACTGCCATACCCGCCACGCGTTCTCCGCCGCCGAGGCCCGCGAGCCCGAAGCCTGCCAGACCTGCCACACCGGGTTCGACCACGCGCAGTGGGAGATGTGGAGCGGCAGCAAGCACGGCGTGACCTACCTCATGAACCGCGACATCTCGCCCGAGAACCGCGACCGGGCGCCGACCTGTCAGAACTGCCACATGCAGGGCGGCGATCACCGTGTGATGTCTGCCTGGGGCTTCCTCGCCGTCCGCCTGCCGGAGGACGACGCGGAATGGATGGGTTACCGCCTCTCCATCCTCAAAGGACTCGGCGTGCTGGACGCCGCCGGCAACCCCACCGGCCGGCTGGACGTGGTCAAGGCCGGCAACGTCGCCCGGCTGACCGCCGAGGAGTTCCAGGCCGAGCGCCGACCGTACGTCGCGGTCTGCGAGCGCTGCCACAGCTCCAACTTCGTGGCCGAGAACTTCAAGAACGCCGACGCGATGGTGAAGGAGTCGGACCGGTTGATGGCCGAGGCGATCGAGATCGTCGCCGGCCTCTACCGCGACGGTGTGATCGGCGACGGGACCCGCGCCTATCCCGACCTGCTGGCCTTCTACGACGTGGAGACGAAGATCGAGGAGACGCTCTACGAGATGTTCATGGATCACCGGATGAAGGCCTTCCAGGCCTCCTTCCACATGAACCCGGACTACGCGACGTGGTACGGGTACGCCAAGCTGAACAAGGATCTCGTGGAGATCCGGGAGATGGCGACCGCCATGCGCGCCGGGCACTGAGGCTGGTCGATGGACGACCGAGGCCCCCGTCGCCGACGCGACGGGGGTTCTTTCATTAATGGATTTTCC
>DYDD01000007.1:15457-24884 GCA_020718045.1 Fibrobacter sp.
CGCCCGAACGGTCATCGACGATCCCATACTATCGAAGGAGACGACATGAAGTGCAGTCATCCAGTCGGACCGGGCACCTTTCGAAACTCGGCAATACCGATCCTCGTGCTTGTCCTAACAGCCGTAGCCATCGCCGTGGTCATCCATGGCTGCGGGAAGGATCAGAGTTCAGTCGTTATGGATTCACACGACTACCCCGACGTGGTCGACAACGTGAGAATCACCGAAAACATCATGACCATCGACAACGGCATTTCGTCCGCCACCATCACTGCAAACGATACGGGCTTCCTGGTGGTTTGCGGGGATTTCAACGTGCAATTGAAGGACATCATCGACAAGACTGACAGCATGGTTTTTGGATTTACCGAATGGACTGGCACTGATACACTCGATGTCGTCATCGAATGGCTCGGCTACCGCCATCAGATCGAAACCTACAGCCTCAACGGCCAAACTCTGGTCATGGAGATCACCGACATCATCACCGATGAACAGTTCGAGCAGCTCACGAACTTCCTGAACAATCCCGCGAAGCTGAACACCGTCATGGACAACCAGGACGGCTATACGATGAAGGCCCTCATCAACGACAATCTGGATGAATTGATCGCCGACATCTCCGGCCCCGACAAACGAACCGCATTCGGCGACATGATATGCCCGCTTGCCGAAGCTTGTGCCGCCTCGAAATGCTGGTTCGGAGGGTTGCTCAACACATGGTGCGGAGGGTGCACCAGCATGGTCATCGCGTGCAACATCATGGACGCTATGGGGTGGTGGTAGCAATGGCAGCCAACATAACGTACGGAATCGTCTGCGGCTTGATCATGTTGACGATCGGCTCGGTGGGCAGCCCCGCACTGAGGAACAACCACCGGATGCGTTTGTGGCAGGCGAATGACCCGTTCGGACGTCTGGCCTTCGCGGGCATGATCGTCTTCTGCATCAGCGTCCTGGCGAAGGCCGTCCGGCACTTCACGTAGGGAATCGGTCCTACGTGCGGCCTGCTTCCCGGAAGCGAACCGATGCGACTGCCGGACCGACGAGTCGATCACCGATGGCGATCGGCTCGTCGTCCTTCAGGTCGATGCCGCACGGGACGACGGGCGTCAGGGCTTCACCACGCAATTTGTGGTTGTCCGTCCTCACGGCCTGTGATTATGTTCCCCGGCGCCGGCGGCCCACGCGGGGCCGCCCACGGAGAGCGAACGACCGGGAGAACACACCTTGTCCAGGACCGCTAGGCGTCCGCGGTTGACCGCCGCCGCCGCCGATCCCCACCTGCTCTACGAGAACGCCGTGCAGAATCCCGAGGCCGAGGTCGAGTTCATCGACCGCGCCTTCGCCGCCGCCTACGGGCGCCTCCCGCGCGATCTGCGCGAGGACTTCTGCGGCACGCTGAACCTGGGCTGCTGCTGGATCCGCCGGCGGCCCGACAACACGGCCCTGGGCGTGGACCTCGACGGCCCGACCCTCGACTGGGGCCGCGAGCACAACGTGCTGCCGCTGGGCGCCGCCGCCGCGCGCGCGACGCTGGTGCAGGACGACGTGCGCCGCGTGTCGGGACCGCCCGTCGACGTGCTGGCCGCCACGAACTTCTCGTGGTGGTGCTTCCACGGGCGCGCGGAGCTGAAGGGCTACCTGGAGAACTGCCGCCGATCGCTGCGGGACGAGGGCATGCTGATGCTGGACATCTTCGGCGGCTCGGAGGCCCAGGTGCTCCAGTTCGAGGAGCGCGACTGCGACGGCTTCACCTACGTCTGGGACCAGGACGCCTTCAATCCCATCACCCACGAGTACGTCTGCCGCATCCACTTCCGCTTCCCCGACGGCAGCGAGCTGACCGACGCTTTCGTCTACCACTGGCGCCTGTGGTCGATCCCCGAGGTCCGCGACCTTCTGCTGGAGGCCGGTTTCTCGCGGGTGGACGTCTACTGGGAGGGCGCCGACGAGGAAGGCGAGCCGTCCGGCGACTTCCAGCTCGACGACGCAGGCGATAACTCTCCGGCCTGGGTGGCCTACCTCGCGGCGTTCCGTTGATCCGAAGCGATCGCCGTCGAAGATGACGAAGGCGGAGAGGGTCGCCCTCCCCGCCTGTTCCTCATCCGCGTTCCCGGCCGCGGTCAGCCGCAGTCGCCGCCGCCGCAGCTGCCGCCCCCGCACTCGCCGCCGAGGCGGTCGGCCAGGTTCAGGGTGTAGCCCTTGCGCATGCCGTCGTCGACGTAGTCGATGACGAGGCCGCCGCCCTGCTCGACGACCGACACCACGTCGGGCGCCAAGATGAAATCGAAGACACTCGTCGCGACCGTCCTGTCGTCGTCCTTCGGCTCGTCCAGAGCCATGCCCACGGCGGGACCGCCTCAGCCGAAGCCCTGGAAGTAGAGTCGGACGGCCCGCGGGCCGCCCGCCGGCAGGTCGAGGGCGCCGAAGGCGTCCGCCGCCGCGTCGGAGATCCGGATCAACTCGTTCACGTCCCACGTCCTCGCTGGAGTGTCGAAATCGGTCGTTCCAGGGTAATCAACGAAGATCGAAACTGCAAGGGAAAGCCCCGGCCGCGGGGCCGGGGCTTCCGTGCATCCTCGAAGCAGTCGCGGAGCGGCTACTTCACCAGCATGAGCTTGCGGACCTGCATCACGTCGGCGCCGATACGCAGCCGGGCGAAGTAGGTGCCGCTGGCCATGTGCTGGCCCGCGTTGTCGGTGCCGTCCCAGGCCACGACGTGTTCCACGCCGCCCTGGAGGCGTCCGTTGACGAGCGTGGACACCAGCTCGCCGCGGATGTTGTAGACGTTCAGCTGCGCCAGGTTGTCCCGCGTCATGACGAAGCGGATCTCCGTCTTGGGGTTGAACGGGTTCGGCACGATGCTCGAGAACCCGCCCGCAGGCAGGACCTGGGGCAGGTCGTCGCCGACGGCCGTGGCGCCGACGGTGATGTCCTCGTCGCGCAGCGGGACCAGCTGGAACTCGCCGAAGGCGTAGTCCATGAAGCCCTTCACGGTGACCTGGTCGCCGACGACCGGCGCGTACACCATGTTGAAGGCGGCGTTCACGACCAGCGAGTCGGCCCGCACTCCGGTGTCGGAGCACAGGAACTCGCTGTACGCGGCCGAGCCCAGGGTGTCGATCACGGTCGAGATGAACGTGTTCACCAGGACGCTCTCGTAAGCCTCGCCGAGGTAGCCGCCGGGCGACGTGTCGTCCGCCAGCACGACGGTGTGCGCCTGGTTGTAGGCGGGCAGGGCGTTCTCGAAGGAGATCAGCTCGACCGCGGATCCGTTGTGCGGGTTCATCTCGGTCAGGCCGAAGTATTCCTCGATGTAGCCGCCGACCTGGACCTCGTCGCCGGGCAGCAGGAAGTTGGTGGCGGTCCCCTCGTAGCAGAGCAGTCCGCTGAAGGTGCCCGAGCCGTCCTGCATGATGAACTTGCTGATCGAACCGGCGTCGCCGGTGCCGGCCGTCACGATGCCCTGCACGTTGACGACGCGGCCCGTGAATGGCGAGTTCTGCGGGGTGGTTGCGGGGTCGACGTACTGCACGTCGTGGATGGACGTGATGCCCACCGCGACCTCGTACCAGCCGGCCGGGGCGTCGCCCGGGTTCAGCGAGATGTTGCCGCCGCCGTCCAGCGCGCGCACGTAGAAGTCGACCTGACGACCCAGGAAGCCGCCGGGGATGGTGGCCGACCACGTGCTGCCGACGGTGTTGCTCATGGCGGTGCTCAGGAAGACGCCGGTGCTGTCGCCGGAGTCGTCGCGGTAGTACAGCGCCGCGGAGGTCACGGCGACGTCGTCGGTGATCGTTGCGGTGACGGTGATCGGGTCGCTGGCCAAGGGGGTCCAGTCGGCGCAGTTGACCACGTCGATGATCGGGCCCGTGCCCTCGATGAGGTCGCTCTGGCGGCGTGGCTTCAGCTCGATGATGCCGCCCGTGTAGTTGACCAGGGGCGAGATGATGGTGTAGCTGTCGCCGATCGCGACGGCGCCCAGGTTGATCCCGGTGTCGGAATCGATGTAGACGATGATGCTGTCGGTGCCGGTGTGCAGCTTGAACTGGTTGGAGACCGGCAGCGTGGCGATCAGGCCGGACAGCGAGACGAACTTGCCGATGTTCTCGTAGTCGGACTTCGCCTGGGCGATCGTCATCACGACCGGCGTCGGGACGGCCTCGGCGCCGAGGAAGGTGATCGTGGGCGCCGGGGAGATCTGGATCTCGCCCTGGAAGATGGCCACGGTGCCGGTGACCGAGACGCGGTCGCCGTAGGTCAGCGGGGGCGCCGCCGTGTTGTAGAAGGCGATGCCGTTGCCGGAGTTGTCGATGATGTAGTGGCTGCCGGCGTTGTAGGTTCCCTTGACGACGTAGACCCGGCCTTCGACGGTCTGGACCGTGGCGTTGTAGGGGCTGGCCGGAGCTCCGGTCGTCGGGTTGTAGTACTGGATGTCGTCGATCGTCTGGGCGGCGGCGAAGCCGGCCACGCACACGATGACGGCGAGCGCCACGGCGCTCTTAATCGATCGCTTCATGCTGTCTCTCTCCTCTGCTTCGGACACACGTTTCCCGCGCAGGGCACGAGTGGGAGCTGGGATCCAGGCGTCAAGTTCAGGAATATGAAGCGTGGAAAGTGGATCGCGGCCCACGAACTCTGTGCTCGCAAGATGATATACCGCAGCCGTCGATTTGTCTACTACTTCACTGTTTTTTCACATCATATGACAAGCGAACGGGGAAACTGACCCTCAATATTGATGTTATGTATTCATAATCAGGGGGCCAGGAGCGATCGGCCGGACATGGCGGCCGGCCGGGGCAGCCCCAGCAGGTCGAGCATGGTCGGGGCGATGTCCCGCAGACCGGCGTCGCCGCGGGGCGCCAGAGCATCGCGCCGGCCGGCGAACTCCCGCCCGACCACCACGAAGGGCACGTCGTTCAGGGAGTGGTTGGTCAGGACGCGCCCGTCCGGGGCGATCATCTCCTCGCAGTTGCCATGGTCGGCGGTCAGCAGCAGGACGCCGCCGCGCGCCAGCACCTCCGGCACGATCCGCGCCAGCAGCCCGTCCAGGGTGCGGACCGCCGTCACCGCCGCCTCCAGCACGCCGGTGTGGCCCACCATGTCGCCGTTGGCGAAGTTCACCACGATCACTTCGTGACGACCGGCCGCCAGCGCCTCCAGGACGATCCCGGCGACCTCCGGCGCGCTCATCTGCGGCTGCAGGTCGTAGGTGGCGACCTTCGGCGAAGGCACCAGCCGGCGGTCCTCTCCCGCAAACGGCTCCTCGCGCCCGCCGTTGAAGAAGTAGGTCACGTGGGCGTACTTCTCGGTCTCGGCGGTGCGCAGGTTGGGCACGCCGTGCGCGGCCAGGACATCGGCCAGCAGGTCGCGGGGGGCTTCGGGGTCGAACATGACCGGCAGGCCGAGGCTCTCGTCGTAGACCGTCATGCAGAGGTAGTCCACGGCGGGACGGACCGGCCGCGGGAAGCCGTCGAAGCCGTCCACGTTGAACGCCCAGGTCAGCTCGCGCGCCCGGTCGGAGCGGAAGTTCCAGAAGAAGACGGCGTCGCCGTCGCGGACCGTCGCCACAGGGGCGCCGGCCTCGTCGACGATCACGGTCGGGAGCACGAACTCGTCGGTGACCACGGCTTCGTAGGAGCGGTCGATCGCGGCGACGGCTCCGGCCGCCGTCTCCCCCTTGCCGTGGACCAGCGCGCGCCAGGCCTTCTCGACCCGGTCCCAGCGCTTGTCGCGGTCCATGCCGTAGTAGCGGCCGCCGACGGTGGCGATCCGGCCCCGGCCGATCCCGGCCAACGCGGTCTCCAGGTCCTTCACGTACTGCCGGCCGCCGCGGGGGTCGGTGTCGCGCCCGTCCAGGAAGGCGTGGATGAAGATCTCCTCGACGCCCTGACCGGCCGCGATCCGGACGATCTCCTTGAGGTGGTCGAGGTGGGAATGGACGCCGCCGTCGGAGACCAGGCCCAGCAGGTGCAGCCGCCCCCCGCGCCGGCGCAGCCCCGCGACGAGGCCGCGCCAGGCGGGGTGCTCGGCGAAGGCGCCGCTGGCGAGGCTGCGCGTCACCAGGTTCAGGTCCTGGTCGATGACGCGGCCGGAGCCGATCGTCAGGTGCCCCACCTCGCTGTTGCCCATCTGGCCCTCGGGCAGGCCCACCTCGAGACCGTGGCAGCGCAGGGTCGAGTGCGGGTAGTCGGCCAGCAGACCCTCGTAGAACGTCGGTTTCGCCAGCGCGATGGCGTTGCCGTGTTCGGAGCCGGGGCCCGTCCGCCAGCCGAAGCCGTCGAGGATGCAGAGGACCAGCGGGGTGTGGGGGCGACGGCGGTCGGTCATCGGTGCTCCTCGGCGAGGTGGTCGGCGGTCGCGTCGAGCCGCGCGAACGTGCCGGGGGGCAGCCGCCACAGCTCGGCGTCGCCCAGGGCCAGCAGCACGCAGACGTCCAGCGGCGTCCCGGCCCGCGCGGCCGCAGGACCGTGGATCGTGAAGCAGAACCCGGCCTGCAGCACCGCGCGGCAGACCTCCCGGCCGTCGTCCAGGAATTCGGACAGCCGCAGCCGGCCGTGCCGCACCACGAAATCGCCCGGGACGTCCGGGTGGTGGATCTGGTCGGCCGTCAGCCGGATCCGGGCCGTCCGCTCGCTCTCGAGGCGGGCCAGGGCGCCCACGCGCCGCACGAACAGCCGCGCGTCCCGCAGCAGTTCCAGGGTCGAGGAGGCGTCAGCGGCGATCGTGTCGTTCAAGGAGCGGCTCCGTTCGTGTCGTTCCCGCGATCGGTGGCAGACGTTAGCACGGCCGAAGCCGCCCCGCCATCCCTTGACACGCCGCGACGGCCGACCTATGGTGGATCGGTCAACCGTTAGGGGTGGCCTTCGAGGCCTGAGAGATACCCTTGGAACCTGACCCGGGTCATGCCGGCGTAGGGAAACGGGAATCTGCAACGACCGCCATGCGGCCGGCCCCCTCGACGGAGCCGGCGTTTGCTTTTTCAGCGCCGGTTCCCAGGCCCGCAAGGAAGGAACCATCATGGCGCGTCTCTTCGCCGCCGCCGGCCTCTGCGTCGCGGCCCTCGCCTGCCCGCTGCTTGCGACCGCCGCCGCGGCGGCGGCTCCGACGGCATCTCCGACCGCGGTGCTCCCCGACACCCTCGCCTGGGCTCCCGAGGTCGTCGTCACGGCCTCACGCTACGGCGCCGGGGTCCACCTCAGCCAGCAGGACATCACCGCCGCGGAGCTGCAGGACCGCCTGGGCGCGGCCGACCTGCCCCTGCTGCTCGAGGACACCCCGGGCCTGCACGCCACGTCCGACGCTGGCAACGGCGTCGGCTACACCTACCTGAACATCCGCGGCTTCGACCAGAAGCGCGTGGGCGTGATGATCAACGGCATCCCGCTGAACGATCCCGAGGACCACCAGGTCTACTGGGTGGACGTGCCCGACCTGGCGGCGTCGCTGCAGGACGTGCAGGTGCAGCGCGGCATCACCAACTCGCTGGGCGCGACGACCGCCGTCGGCGGCACCGTAAACCTCGTCACCGAGCAGTTCGACGACGAGGCCGGCGGCCGCGTCGCCGTGCAGGGCGGCAGCTTCGGCACCTGGCGCGGTTCGGCGGCCTGGCAGACCGGTCCGATCGGCGACGGTTTCAGCAGCGCCGCCCGCTGGTCGCGCATCGTCAGCGACGGCTACCGCGACCGCACCGGCAGCCGCCTGTGGGGCGCGTTCTGGAGCGGGCGCTGGCTCGGCGAGCGGCATTCCCTGCAGGCCAACGTCTACACCGGGCACGAGGTGAGCGAGCACGGCTGGAACGCGGCCGCCGAAGCGGACCTGCTGATCGACCGGCGCGCCAACCCCGAGACCTACCCGCACGCCGTCGACGACTTCCGGCAGCCGCACTACGAGCTGCACCACCGCTGGGCCCTGTCCGACCGCGTGACCCTGGTGCAGGCCGCCTACCTGATCCACGGCGCGGGCTTCTACGAAAACCTCAAGGAAGGGGTGCGGGCCGGGGATTACAGCCTAGACCATGCGCTGGGAATCGGCGCCGACGACGAGGTCGACCTCGTGCGCCGCAAGATCGTGGACAAGGACCAGCTCGGGTGGGTGCCCCACCTGGAGATCCGTCACGCCGGCGGCCGCACCATCCTCGGCGGCGACCTCTACGACTTCCACAGCGACCACCACGGCGACGTGCTGTCGGTGGCCGGCGTCGCCGACGGCCTGCAGGGCGTGGACTACTACCGCTACACCGGCGACAAGCAGGCGCGGAGCGTCTTCGTCAACACGATGTACGAGGCGGCGCCGGGCCTCACCCTCATCGCCGACCTGCAGCTCCAACACAAGCGGTACGCCTTCCGCCAGGCCGAACTGGGCAACTTCACCGGCGAGGACCGCCACGCCTACGAGGTGAGCTACGACTGGTTCAACCCCAAGGGCGGCGTGCACTGGGAGCTGCCGGCGCGGCCCTGGGGCGGGCGCGCGGCGACGTACCTCCACGTCGGCGTGACCCGTCGCGAACCGACCGACGGCGAACTGTACGACACCTGGTACGGGCCCGACGACCTGGGCGTCGCGCCGCTGTTCCGCACCAGCCGCGAGGTGGACGAGGACGGCGACGGGGACACCGACTACCTGCAGTGGTCCGACCCCTACGTCCGCGAGGAGAAGGCCGTCGACTGGGAACTGGGCTGGTCGTGGCGCGGAGAGCGGCTGAGCTGGACGCTGAACGGCTACTGGATGGATTTCGCGGACGAGATCGTCCCCTACGGGGCGGTCGACGACGAGGGCGCCGCGATCCGCGGCAACGCCGAGCGCACCCTGCACCGGGGTTTGGAGCTGGGCCTGGCCGCGCGTCTGGCGGACCGCCACGAGCTGCGGGTGGCCGCCTCGCGCAGCTGGGACGAGTTCGACGCCTACGTCGCGACCCTCGACCCCGACACCTGGGAGAGCGGCAGCTTCGACTACTCGGGCAACCCGATCCCGCTGTTCCCGCGCCACCTCGCGAGCGTCACCCTGGCCTCGGACTTCGGCGCCCTCGACACCCGCCTGCGACTGCGCAGCGTGGGCCGCCAGCACCTTGACGCCACGGGCCTCGACGCGCGCACCATCGACGGCTACGCGACGCTGGACCTGGGCCTGGGCCTGGATCTGGCCCGCTTCGCGCCGGCGCTGCGCGGCGCGCGCCTGTCCCTCGACGCCCGCAACCTGCTGGACGAGCAGTACGAGACCAACGGCTACTGGTACCTCGAGCGCTACCTGATCCCCGCCGCCGGCCGCAGCTTCCAGTCGGGGGTGCGCTATGACTTCTGACGGCCGGGCGGGTGCGCTCGACGCGATCCTGCTGCCGAAACGCGGCAAGCGCGCCGTCGTGCTGGCCGACGGCGAACCCCCGCCGCCGCCGCTGCTGGCCGCGCACCTGGCGGCGGCCGAC
>DYDD01000007.1:24923-33069 GCA_020718045.1 Fibrobacter sp.
GCGCTGCCGCGCCTGCCGGACGCGATCGTGGGCGACCTCGACACCCTGGGCGCGGGCGTGCGCGACGTGCCGGACGGCGTGACGGTGCTGCGCGACGTGCGCGAGGACACGACCGACGCGGAGAAAGCCCTGGCCTTCGCCCTGAACGACGGCTGCCGCGAGGCCGTGCTGCTGGGCGCCGGCGGCGGTCTGCTCGACCACGCCCTGCACAACGCGCTGCTGCCGGAGCGTTGGGCCGACCGGCTGCGCCTGCTGCTGGCGGACGCCGGGACAGCGGCGGTGCGGGTGGGCGCGGGCGAGTCCTTCGCCTGGGACCTGCCTCCCGGCGCCGCGCTCTCGCTGCTGCCGCTGCCCGGGGGCGCGCGCGGCGTCGCGTTCGAGGGCGTCCGCTACCCGCTGCGGGACGCCGTCGTGGACGGCCGCGGTCCGGCCACCGTCTCCAACGAGGTCGTCGAGGGGCCCGTCCGGCTGGCGATCGGCGCGGGCTCGCTGCTGCTGATCGTGCGGCGGAACGCCGTCTTGCGATGATCATCGTCGCCGCCTACGCCCTGTTCCTGGCCTACGCGGTGCTGCGCTTGTTCCGCGCGCCGCCCCGCGACGAGACCGACTACCTGCTCGCCGGCCGGCGCCTGACCCTGCCCGCCTTCGTGGCGACCACGGTCTCGACCTGGTACGGCGGCATCCTGGGCGTCGGCGAGTACGCCTGGACCTACGGCGTCAGCAACTGGCTCGTGTTCGGGGTGCCCTACTACCTCTACGCCCTGGTCTTCGCGCTGGTCCTGGCCGGCCGCGCGCGCCGCGGCCGCGCGCTGACCATGCCCGACCTGCTGCAGGAGCGCTACGGCACGCGCGCCGCCGCTCTGGGCGCGACCGTGATCTTCGTGATGACGGTGCCGGCGCCCTACGTGCTGATGATGGGCGTGCTGGTCGAGATGGCGCTGGGCTGGCCGCTGTGGCTCGGCGCCGTGCTGGGCATGGTGCTGTCGGTGGGCTACGTGATGCGCGGCGGCCTGCGTGCGGTGGTCGGCACCGAGATCGTGCAGTTCGTCCTGATGTTCCTGGGCTTCATGGTGCTGGTGCCGGTGTGCGTCGCGAAGTTCGGCGGCTGGGATTTCCTGCGCGACGCGCTGCCGCCGCAGCACCTGACCTGGCACGGCGGCCGCGGCTTCCAGGCCGTGGCGATCTGGTACGTGATCGCGGCCACGACCCTGGTCGAGCCCGCCTTCTACCAGCGCTGCTGCGCCGCGCGCGACGAGCGCACGGCCCGGCGCGGCCTGCTCGTCTCGATCCTGTTCTGGGTGTTCTTCGACTTCCTGACCACCACCTCGGGGCTCTACGCGCGCGCCGTGCTGCCGGGCCTGGAGGATCCGGTGGCCGCGTTCCCGCGGCTGGCCACGGCGGTCCTGCCACCGTTGCTGCAGGGGCTGTTCCTGACCAGCCTGCTGGCGACGATCATGTCCACGGTCGATTCCTACGCCTTCATCGCCGCCATCACCGCCGGCCGCGACGTCTGGCTGCGGCTGCGGCGCGGCGGACCGCCCGCCGACGAGCCGGGCACCATGGCGGCCGTGCGCGTCGGTCTGCTCGCGACGTCGGTCCTCGCGGTCGTCCTGGCGCTGTGGTCGGGCTCGGTGATCGGCCTGTGGCACCACCTCGGCAGCGTGGGCACGCCCGTGCTGCTGCTGCCGATCATGCTCGGCTACACGCGTTGGCGTCCGCGGCCGGGACGCGCCACCGCCGCGATGCTCGCCGCCGGCGGCGTCTCGCTGGGGTGGCTGGCGCTGGGACGCGGCGGGCCGTGGCTCGGGGTCGAGCCCATCTTCCCGGGGCTGCTGGTGTCGGCGGGCGTGCTGCTGCCGGGCCTGCGGCGCGACTAGAACAGCTTGTACGTCACCCCGAACCCGAAGATCTCCCGCCAGCGCCCGCGATCGGAGATCTCCTGGTCGTAGAGCCACTCCAGGAACAGCGAGGTCTGCACGTACTTCGAGACCTGCGCCGAGAACTTCGTCTCCAGGGCGACGTCGGTGCCCTGCCAGTCGTCTTCTCCCGGAGTACCGGCGAGGTCGTCCTTCAGGCTGCTGGTGACGGCCTGGAAGACGCGCAGCTTCGAGACGACGTTCAGCTGGGGATTGAAGGTGTGCGTCAGGTCGGAGACCCACTCCAGGCCGGCGTCCTGGACCGTCGCGACCTGGTAGGCCGTGCGCTGGCGCACGCCGAGGCCGACGCGGGTCATCAGGTCGGTCGTCTCGTTCTTGACCAGCTGCCGGCCGACGCCCGCGGACTCGGTCAGCAGGGCCGGCGTCAGCGGGTGCTTGTCGGCGTCATGGAACTGGGTCTCGGCCGCGAACGCCACATACGGCGTGATCGGGCGCTCGACGCCGAAGCGCAGCAGCGATTCGAGGAAGATGCGGTCGGTCGACTTCAGGGGCGAAGCCCACGTCTTGCCCGCGGCGGTCTCCCGCTCCTGGTGGGTCTGGCCGTAGGTGAGCTTCAGCGTGTTCTTCCAGTTCGTCGACGCGTTGAGGTCCTTCTGCGCCGCGACGTCGCCGCTGAAGGTCCAGACCACCGTGCCCAGCTCGCTGCCGGCCCAGGAACCGCTGTACCCGCTCTGGCTGAACATCAGCCCCAGGTCCGCCGACTTCTGCCACTCGCCGGCCGACGCGCCGGAACAAACTGCGACCAACGCCGCCACGATCAGGGCATGCCTCGATTTCACGCCGAACCTCCGGATTGCGGTTCACGAACAGATCGCCTGCCGGCGCCAATACTAACGACGGCGGCCGCGCCTCGCAACCAGACACGTTTCATCCTCGATCATCGACGACGGACCCGGGTGCCGCCGCGTTCCCGTTTCATCAACCTCCACCGCACAATTCCCCGGCCACGCGCTCCTGGATGTGTACTATAATTTCGCGGGAGATCCATCACCTCGGCGAGGAGAATCGCCGGAACGGGGGGGGTATTCATGCATCCATGCGCAAGGATCAGCGTCGCGGCTCTGCTGCTCGCGATCGCCGTCGGGCCTGCCATCGCGCAGGAATTCACGCCTGACACACACACGCTACTGCTTCTTCACGGCAACGGGAACCTGCTGGGCGCGGCGGGCGAAAGCCCGACCTCGGCATCGGGCGTCGGCTACACGGGCGGCGTGTTCGGCCAAGCCATCGATCTGCCGGACGGAGCGCAGCTGCTCTACGCGGCGGCGGACAACCTGGCCATGGCGGCGGGAACCATCGAGTTCTGGCTGAAGCCTCACTGGGCCGGCAACGACGGTCAGACACACCTGATGCTGACCTGGGGGACTTGGGGTGGCCTGTTGTTGGCGAAGGACGGCGCCGACAATCTGCGGATCATGATCAACCGGTGGAGCGACCACGGCCTGCCCGAACGCGGCGCGAGCTGCAACGTGGCCGGCGAGTGGGCGGCCGAGCAGTGGCACCATTGTGCGTTCACCTGGGACAGCGACGTCGCCCGCGTCTACATCGACGGCGTGCTGCGAGGTGAAGAGGGCGTGGGCTACACGCCGCCGGCGATCGGAGACGCGCAGTTCCAGATCGGCGGCGAGGGCGCCGGCGACACCCTCGAAGGCGCGATCGACGAATGGCGCATCAGCAGCGTCGTGCGCAGCGCGGCGGAGATCGAAGCGGCGTTCCTGGCGGGGCTGGCGGTCACCGATCTGGCGGCGGCGCCGCGCACGGCAAAGCCCTGGGTGGCCTGGCCCGTGTACGTGACGCTGACGGCCACGACGCAGGTCGGCGAGGTCGAGATCCCGCAGAGCGCCGCCGGCTGGTCGACCAGCGATGCGAGTGTCGTGAGCGTGCAGCCGGGCGGCGACCTGCGCGCCGAGGGCGCGGGAACGGCCACGCTGACGGCGACCTTCCGGGGACAGTCGGCGACGTGCGAACTGCAGGTGCGGGCGCCGGTCCTGGCACCGACGCACGAGGTGTTGCCCGTCGACCTGACGACGCCCGCGACCGACGCCATCTGGGAGGTGCCGGTGCTGGTCATCAGGTACTTCGCGACCGCGGACGGAGTCAACCTGGACACGACCATCTCGCCGGACTTCTGGTGGCTGAACCCGCTGACCCTGGCCCAGCTGGACGCCGACGTGCTGGCGATGAACCGCCGCGCGAAGTTCACCCTGGAGCAGGGCAGCCGGTTCCGCGCGTACAACGACCCGCAGGCGCGGCCGTCGCTGGGCTACCGGGTGGTGGACCAGATCACCGTCTACGAGCAGACGCCGCCCGGCAAGATCGTCGGCTACGACCAGGGCGACCCGTTGTGGGAAGCGGACTGGTTCACGATCTTCGATCGCCTCGACGTGCTCCACTACGTGGAAGACCTGGGCGTCAAGGAGATCTGGGTCTGGACGGGCGGCCTGGGGCGTTGGCCCAGCTTCGACCCGGGCCTGCACGACGTGGCCGATTTCCGCGGCGGCTGGGAATCGAACATGTCGAGCCCGCTGTCGGGCGACATCTCCAACAGCAACCGCGACCCGTCCGACCTGCCGGTCTACGACAAGTCCTACGTCGTTTACGGTTACAACTTCCGCCGCAGCCAGGCCGAGGCGGTGCATGACCACGGGCACCAGCTGGAGTCGCAGTTCGCCTGGGTGAACGAGCGGCAGGACGGCAATGCCGACCTCTTCTGGAAGCAGTGGCGCGGCCAGGACCAGGACGGCAACAAGGTGACCGGCCGCTGCGGGGACACGCACAGCCCCCCCAACACGCTGGCCGATTACGACTACGAGAACCAGACGGCGGTCCTCAGCGACATCGCCGACTGGACCGTCGACGGTTCGGGCACCTTCGCGCCGGTGAACGTCGACACCTGGGGATCGCTGGTGTGGCCGTGGCCTGACGGCGTGATGGACTTCAGCCAGCGCGTCGAAACACAGTGGTACATCTACTGGATGATGAGCATGCCGGGCCACGACAACGGCCTGGCGTACGGCAGCGAGTCGCTCTCCAACTGGTGGGAGTTCATCGGCGCCTGGGACCAGGCGGTCGCGGCGGGGCACGGACTGCACGGACCCGACAGCATGACCTCCGCGCCGCTGTCGCGTGACGAGGCGGCGTTGCCGCTGATCCGCGCCTTGCTGGCCAACCCCTCGCAGGGCGCCTCGTTATTCGAAGTGACCGCTTCCGGGCGCGGATTGCTCGAGGTGAGCGTGTTCGATGTGCGCGGACACCTGGTGCGGCAGCTCCATCGCGGCGCCGGCAGCCCGACGCCGATGTTGTTCGCCTGGGACGCGCACGATGAGGCGGGCCGCGCCGTGGCGGCCGGAACCTACCTGGTTCGCGTGCGCGACGACGCACGGCTGGCGACGCACAAGATGGTGATCGTCAGATGACATGATCGCGCCGTCGCCGGTGAAGACGGCGGAGGCGATGGGTCAGGAAATCGGCGCCCGTCGCAGGGGCATCGTCATGCACCGCGGCCCGCCGCCGCCGCGCGGCAGCTCGGAGCCCGGCAGGACGATCGCGCAGCGGCGGTAGCCCGCGGGGTCGACGCGCCCCTCGGCCACGTCGCGCGCCTCGACGACCGCGAAGCCGTGGCGGTCCAGCTCCTCGACCGTGTGGACGTTGCGCGCGTAGACGATCACGCGCCCCGGCGCCAGCGCGAAGCTGTTGGTGCCGGAGTGCCACTGTTCGCGCTCCTGGAGCCAGGGGTCGGTGTGGCCGCCGCAGGCCACCGGCTCGAGGTCCAGCCCGAGTCGGCGCAGGCAGTCCAGCAGGTGCTCGTCCTCGCGGATCGAGACGACGCGCCCCCCCTCGACGCGCAGGTGCACCGTGCGCAGGCGCGACGGCCCCGTGATCACGGGCTCGTAGACCAGGCAGGCGTCGCGGTCCAGGATGGTGAAGACCATGTCGAGGTGGATGAACGACTCCGGCGCCGCCGGCAGTTCCTGCACCACGACGTCGAAGCGGCCGCGGGTCTCGCGCAGCCGCTCGACGACGAAGTCGACCGCCTGCGGCGAGGTGCGTTGGCCGAGACCGAAGATCAGCAGGTCCTCGCGCGCGACCAGCACGTCGCCGCCCTCGAGCTTCAGGGCGGCGCCGACCGGCGGCGCCGGCTCGACGGTGCGCGCGCGCAGCGCCGGATGGCAACGCAGCACCGCTTCGAGGATGACCGCCTCGCGCTCGCGCACCGCGCTGGCCATGCGGCCGACCAGGACGCGGTCGCCGATCACGGCCGCCGCGTCGCGCATGAAGAACAGGTTGTGCAGGGGGCGCAGGGCGTGGCGCTCGTCGCTGAGGTGCTCGGTCAGCGAGGCCGGCGCCAGGGCGATGCCCTCCACGAGGCGTCGCGCCAACTCCGCGGCGGGCAGCGCCGCCAGGGCGCCCTCGAGCCGGTCGACGCCCTCGCGCGCGCAGATGCGGCGCAGCAGCGCGGCGCGCGCCGTCTCGTCGGCGAGCACGTCCGCCAGCAGCTCGTCCACGTGCAGGACACGCACGCAGCGGGCCAGCACCCCCTCCAGCACCGCGTACTCCGCCGCGGCCTCCGGCAGGTTCAGGATGTCGCTGTAGAGCGCCCGTTCGGCGTTCTGCGGCGTCATGTTCTCGATCTCGGGGCCCGGGCGGTGCAGCAGGACCGCCTCCAGGTCGCCGATCTCGGAGTCCACCGCCACCTGGATCCTGTCGCTCATCACGGTCTCCCTTCGGGTCGGTCCAGAGTAAGCCGGCGCCGCGGGACGGCATATCGAAAAGCAGGGCGCCGGCCCACAGCGACCGGCGCCCCGCCTTCCCTCACCTGCCGGGAACGGACTATCGGTAGAGCATCTTCACGTCGCCCCAGGCGGCGTCCTCGTCACCGACGTAGGTGCCGGCCTCGATGGCGGCGGTGTCGAGCCGCACCTCGGGCCAGGCCACGATCTCCATGTCGTCGTCCTGGCTGGCGACCAGGGCCAGTCCGACCTGGACGGGGCCGTCCAGCAGGAACGCCCAGTTCGCCACGGGGGTGCCGCCGATGGTCAGGAACGGCGTGCTGAGGTCGAAGGCGCCGGTCAGCGGCATCGTCACGGCCCACAGGAAGCCGCCCTGGGGATCGGGCACGAAGGCGACCAGGTCGGCGACCCAGTCCACGAGGACACCGGCGGCGTCACGGCGCTGGCCGTTGAAGGCCTCGCCGGTCCAGTGGATCGACAGGTCGTCGATGGAC
Organism: Fibrobacter sp.; assembly: GCA_020718045.1. GTDB lineage: Bacteria > Krumholzibacteriota > Krumholzibacteriia > LZORAL124-64-63 > LZORAL124-64-63 > PNOJ01. The sequence continues at coordinate 32,085 of DYDD01000007.1, forward strand.
GCGACTTCGGGCGCGAGGGTGAAGGTGGTGGTCCGGGCGCTCTCCCCGAACCTCGCGACGTACAGACCGTCGAGATTCGTCAGGGGGATGACCAGGGGATCGGCCAGCGCGGGCACGGCGGCGATCAGGCAGAACAGCAGCAGCAGGCGCATGGGTGTCATGTCGGTCTCCCGGTTCGCGGCATCATGAGGTCCTCATACGTCGACCGGCCCATCAGCCCGGTCTCGACGTCAATAATTATACCATCATCATTATAATTGATCTATAGTGATTATTGCAATAAGGCCCTGGAGTTTTGCCATGCGGGGAGCGGGAGGCGGGAGGCCGTCCAGATCGCGCAACAGATCCTGCAAGTGATTCCATGCCAATGGGATGTGATCGCGGAAGGCTCGCTTGCACTTGACGTTCGACAGGAACGCGAAGGCGCCCAGGGCCTGCATGACGCGCTGCAGCCCGGCCAGGGTCGCATCGCGGTGCAGATCCGATTCGTCGCGCGGGGCCGGACCGCCGGCGGCGACGCTCGCCCGCCGGAAGCGGTCCAGGAGCTCGCCCCGCAGGTCGTCGCCGAGATCGACGTAGGCATCGCGCAGCAGGGACATCAGGTCGTAGGCGCAGGGGCCGAGCCGCATCCCCTGCACGTCGACCAGCCGGACGCGGCCGTCGCGCCGGAGGATGTTGCGCGACTGGAAATCGCGGTGCATCAGCGCACGCGGCTGCGCCGCCACGGCGTCGGCCAGGGCGGCGAACTCGTCGTCGAGTCCTGCCAGGTCCGCTGCGGGCACGCCGCGGTCCTCCTGCAGGAACCGGCGCCGGAAGTAGGCGGTCTCGGCCAGCAGGTCCTCGCGCCCGAAGACGCGGTCGCGGGCGGCGGGGCAAGCGGCGCTGCGGGCCGTGCCCCGCGCCTGCAGGTCGGCGAGCAGGTCGACGACCGGGCCGTAGAGGGCCGCGCGATCGGCGCCCGGTGCGTGCGCGAGGCGGTGCAGCG
>DYDD01000007.1:33149-33263 GCA_020718045.1 Fibrobacter sp.
GCGTGCAGGAAGGCGGCGACCGACACCGCGCGGTCGAACTCGGGATCGCGGGGGCGGTCCTTCATGAGCACGGCGCTGCCGTCGTCCCGGCGCAGGCGCCAGAAGCCGCGGTCG
>DYDD01000125.1 GCA_020718045.1 Fibrobacter sp.
TCCCGGGCCGCCGTGGCCGCCGGGGCCGCCGGGTCCGCGCCGCTGTCCCTGACCGCCGGAGCGGTTGTCGCTGCGGCCGGTGGTGTTCGCCATGTCGGTCATCGATTTGCTCCTGTCCAGGGTCTCACGCTCTAGAACTCGAGTCCGCCATCGCGGGCGCCCTTGGCCAACGCGGCGACGCGCCCGTGGTAGAGATAACCGTTGCGGTCGAAGACGGCCTTCTCGATGCCCTTCTCGCGGGCCAGCCGGGCGAGGTGGTGCCCCACGCGGTAGGCCGTGGCGCACTTGCCGGCCAGGCCCTCCGGCAACGCCGTCTCGTCGGCCTTGCGGCTGTCCGCCGCGATCAGGGTGCAGCCGACGGCGTCGTCGATGATCTGGGCGTAGATCGCCTTGTGGCTGCGGGTCACGGTCAGGCGCGGCCGCTCGGCGGTGCCCGACACCTTCTTGCGCACGCGGGTCTTCCGCTTCAGGCGCCCTTCGATCCTGTTCTTCGCTGTGTCTTTCATCTCAGTCGTCCTCCCGAACCGGTCGGGTTGCTGGATCCTGCCACGCTGCCCGGACCCGCCGCGCTACTTGGCGGCGGACTTGCCGGCCTTCCTGGTGATCTTCTCGCCGACGTAACGGATGCCCTTGCCCTTGTAGGGCTCCGGCTTGCGGTAGGCGCGGATCTCCGCGGCCACCTGGCCCACGCGCTGCTTGTCGAGCCCCCGGATGTCGATGCGGGTCGGCTCGGGGCAGACGATCTCGACGTCGGTCGGGATCGGGTACTCCACCGGGTGGCTGTACTGGAGCTGGAGGTCCAGCACCTGGCCCTTGACCTGGGCGCGGTAGCCCACGCCGATGATCTCGAGCGACTTCGTGAAGCCCGTCGTCACGCCGGCGACCTGGTTGGCGATCAGGGCGCGCACGAGACCGTGGCGGGCCTTCATGGGCTTGCTGTCGTCCGGGCGGCCGATCTGCAGGCCGCCGTCCTCGAGCCTGTACTCCAGACCCGCGGGAATATGCTGCCGCAGCTCGCCCTTGGGGCCCTTCACGATCGAGGTGTCGCCCTCGATCACGAAGGTCACGCCCTGCGGGATGCTGATCGGCTTCAGTCCGATGCGCGACATGGTTCAGTCCTCTCTTCCGCGGCTTACCAGACTTCGCAGAGGATCTCGCCGCCCACGCCGATACGACGGCACTGGTGGTCGGTCATGATCCCCTGGTTCGTGGAGACGATGGCGATGCCGTAGCCGCCCCGAACCTTCGGAATGGCCGTCTTGTCGGCGTAGATCCGCCGACCGGGCTTGCTCACCCGGCGGATGCCCTCGATGACGCCGGTGCGTTTGCCCGCGCGCTCGAAGTACTTCAGCGAGATCCGCACCACGCCCTGGGGGCCCTCGTCGACCGCGACGAAGTCCGCGATGTAGCCCTGCTCCTTGAGCACGGCGGCCACGGCCTTCTTCATGCTCGACGCCGGCACCTCGACCTTGCGGTGCCCGGCCTGGGTGGCGTTGCGGATGCGCGTCAGCATGTCCGCAATGGGATCGGTCATGTTCATGTTCCCAGCTCCTCGCGGTTACCAGCTCGACTTCATCACGCCCGGCAGATCCCCCAGCAGGGCCAGCTGGCGGAAGCAGAGGCGACAGACGCCGAACTTCCGATAGTAGGCCCGCGGCCGGCCGCAGCGGCGGCAGCGGTTGTACGCCCGCACCTTGTACTTTGCCGGCCGGTTGGCCTTGGCGATCAGCGACTTCTTGGCCAATTTGCGTCCTCCTCTAGCGCCGGAAGGGCATGCCCAGCAGGCTCAGCATTTCCCGTGCTTCCTCGTCGGTGTTCGCGGTCGTCACGAAGGTGACGTTCATGCCCCGCGCCTCGTCGACCTTGTCGAAATCGATCTCCGGGAAGACCGTCTGGTCCTTCAGGCCGATCGTGTAGTCGCCGCGGCCGCTGAGCCGCGCCGGCACGCCCCGGAAGTCACGGATGCGGGGCAACGTGAAGTTGATGAAGCGATCCATGAACTCCCACATGCGCTCCCCGCGCAGGGTGACGCAGGCGCCGATGGGCATGCCCGCGCGCAGCTTGAAGTTCGAGATCGACTTGCGGGCCAGCGTCTTCACGGACTTCTGGCCGGCAATGGTCTCGAGGTCCGCCAGGGCGCCCTCGAGGGCCTTCGGGTTCTGGATCGCGCGGCCCATGCCCACGTTCAGCACGATCTTGGTCGGCTTCGGGACCATCATCGGGTTCGTGTACCCGAACTTCTCCTGGAGGGCGGTCCGCACGCTCTCCTCGTAGATCCCCTGCATCCTCGGCTTCGCCATGATCAACATCCTCCTGCCTGTCCGGCTAGTTGGCGAGCATCTCGCCGCACTTCTTGCAGGTGCGCACGCGGGTACCGTCGCCGAGCACGGCCGTGCCGGTGCGCGCCGCCTTGCCGCACTTGGGGCAGATCAGCATCACGTTGGAGGCGTCCACGGGGGCCTCCTTCTCGACGATCCCGCCCTGGGGCGTCCGCTGCGTCTTCTTGGTGTGGCGCTTGATCATGTTGACCTTCTCCACGATCAGGCGGCCGTTCTCCGGGAACACCTTCAGGACCTCGCCCTCGAGGCCTTCGTACTCGCCGCTAAGCACCCGGACCTTGTCCTTCTTCTTGATGTGCATCACAGGACCTCCGGCGCGAGCGAGACGATCTTCATGAACTTCTTCTCGCGCAGCTCGCGGGCCACGGGCCCGAAGATGCGGGTGCCCACCGGCTCGCCGTCGGCGTTGATGATCACGGCCGCGTTCTCGCCGAAGCGGATGTAGGAGCCGTCCTTGCGGCCGATCTCCTTGCGGGTGCGGACCACGACGGCCTTCACCACGGACCCCTTCTTGACGTTGCCGTTCGGGATCGCCGACTTCACCGCGCAGACGATGATGTCGCCGACCCGGGCGTAGCGGCGATTCGTCCCGCCGAGCACGCGGAAGCACATGGCGGTCTTGGCGCCGGAGTTGTCCGCGATGTTCAGTATCGTGTATTCCTGGATCATGTCGTGTCTCCTTGGACTCTACTTCGCCCGCTCGATGATCTCGGACACCCGCCAGCGCTTGGTCTTCGAGAAGGGACGCGTGGCCATGAGCTTCACGACGTCGCCGATGCGGCAGTCGTTGGTCTCGTCGTGGGCCGCCAGCTTCATCGACTGGTTGATGATCCGCTTGTACAGGGGATGCGGGAATCGCCGGTCGACGCGCACGACCACGGTCTTGTCCATCTTGTTGGACACGACCGTGCCGATCCGCGTGGCCCTGAGGTTCCTCTCCGTGTTCGTCATCGCAGTCTCTCCCGGGCCGCGGCTCCCGCCGCGGGCGATGGGGGCGCGGTCAGCGCCCGGACGTCTTCTCGTTGATCACCGTCTTGATGACCGCCAGCTCGCGGCGGGCGGCGCGGACCTGCAGCGGGTTGTCCAGGCGGCGCATCTTCAGCTGCATCCGCAGGTTCAGCAGCTCCTCGGACTTCTCCGAGACGAGCCCCTGCAGCTCCTCGACGGACATCTCCCGCAGATCGTGGGCTTTCATCATCGCGATCACTCCCCGCGCCGGGTGACGACGCGCGTCTTGAAGGGCAGCTTGGCGGCGCCGAGGCGGAAGGCCTCCTTGGCCGACTCCAGGTTCACGCCGTTGACCTCGTACAGGATCCGGCCGGGCTTGATCACGGCGACCCAGTACTCGGGGTTGCCCTTGCCCTTGCCCATGCGCGTCTCGGCGGGCTTCAGGGTGATGGGCTTGTCGGGAAAGACGCGGATCCAGACCTTGCCGACGCGCTTGATGCTGCGGGTGATCGCAATGCGGGCGGCCTCGATCTGGCGGCTCGAGGCCCAGCCGCACTCGACGGCCTGGAGCCCGTAGTCGCCGAACGCCACGGTGGCGCCGCGCAGGGCGGTGCCCCGCATGCGGCCCTTGTGCATCTTCCTGAACTTCGTCCTCTTCGGCATCAACATGACTCGTCGTCCTCTCCGGTCGGGCCGATCGGGCGGCCTCGCCCGCGGTGGCTAGGCGCGCTCCTCGTGCACCTGGGAACGCAGCTGCTCCTTGAAATCGGCCGGGAAGATCTCGCCCTTGCAGATCCACACCTTCACACCGATGGCGCCGTAGGTCGTGCGGGCCGTGGTGGTGCCGTAGTCGATGTCGGACCGCAGCGTGTGCAGGGGCACGCTGCCGTCGTGGTAGTTCTCCACGCGGGACATCTCGGAGCCGCCCAGGCGTCCGGCGCAGCGGATCTTGATGCCCTTGGCGCCCATGCGCATGGCCGTGGCGATGGACTTCTTCATCGCGCGGCGGAACGAGACGCGGCCCTGGAGCTGCGCGGCGACGTGCTCGGCGACCAGCGGCGCGGAGAGCTCGGGCTTCTTGACCTCTTCGACGTCCAGCTTGACGTTCTTGCCGATCGTCTGCTGCAGCTCGGCGCGCAGCTCGTCGGCGCGCTTGCCCTGCCGGCCGATGACGACGCCGGGCCGGCTGGTCGAGATGATGACGTTCACCTTCTCGCGGTAGCGCTTGATCTTGATCGAGGCGATGCCGGCGCTGCCCACGCGCGCCGTCACGTAGCGCCGCAGCAGCAGGTCTTCCTGCAGCCAGTCCGCATAGCTCTTGTCGCTGAACCATGAAGAGTTCCAGTCCTTGACGATTCCCAAGCGGAATCCGACCGGATGCGTTTTCTGACCCATGCTCGTCCTTTCCTGTGCCGCCTGTCGGGGCGCCCCTGCGGCGCCCGTCCCTGGCTCCGTCCTACTGGACGGAGGAAACCGTCACCTGGATGTGGCTGGTCCGCTTGAGGATCCGGAACGCCCGGCCCTGGGCGCGGGGGCGGATCCGCTTCATCGTCGGGCCCTCGTCGATGCGGACCTCCGCGACGATGAAGCCCGAATTCTCGACCCGGGCCTCGGCGCCGCCGGCGACGCGGGCGTTCGCCGTCGCCGAGAGGATCGCCTTGGTGAGCAGGGGCGACGCCTTCTTCGGCGTGAGGCGCAGGATCATCAGGGCCTGATCCACGCGCTTGCCCCGCACCAGGTCGGCCACGATGCGGGCCTTCCGGGCCGAAATTCTGACAAAACGATTGACTGCACGGCCGTCCATGACACCTACCTCCGCCAGTGGCGCACTACTTCTTCTTCTTGTCCTTGCTCGTATGACCGCGGTAGGTCCGCGTCGCCGCGAACTCTCCGAGCTTGTGACCCACCATGTTCTCCTGGACGTAGACCGGGATGAACTGCTTGCCGTTGTGCACGGCGAGGGTGTGGCCGAGGAACTCGGGCACGATCGTCGAGCGGCGCGACCAGGTCTTGACGACCCGCTTCTCACCCTTGTCGTTCATGTCGACGACCTTCTTCATGAGGTGGTCGTCGATGAAGGGACCCTTTTTGATCGAACGAGCCATGCTGCTCCCATCCTTCGTCCCGGGCCTGGCCGGCCGGAACCGGACCGCGGTCCTCCGCTACTTCTTGCCCCGCCGCCGCACGATGAACCGGTCGGACGGCTTCTTGTGACGCGTCTTGAAACCCTTGGTGGGCACGCCCCAGGGCGTGACCGGGTGCCGGCCGCCCGAGGTGCGGCCCTCGCCGCCGCCGTGCGGGTGGTCCACCGGGTTCATGGCCACGCCGCGCACCTTGGGGCGGCGGCCGAGCCAGCGGGTCTTGCCCGCCTTGCCGATCACGACGTTCTCGTGCTCGGAGTTGCCGACCTCGCCGATGGTGGCGTAGCAGTTGCGGTGCACCATGCGCACCTCGCCGCTGGGCAGGCGCAGGGTGACGTAGTCGCCCTCCTTGGCCAGCACCTGGGCGAACGAACCGGCGCTGCGCACGATCTGGCCGCCGCGGCCGATCTGCAGCTCGACGTTGTGCACCAGGGTGCCCAGGGGCACGCGGTGCAGCGGCAGCGAGTTGCCCACGTTGAACGTGGCGGCCTCGCCGGCCAGCACCGTGTCGTTCACCTTCAGGCCGTTCGGCCAGAGGATGTAGCGCTTCTCGCCGTCCGCGTAGGACAGCAGCGCGATGCGGGCGCTGCGGTTCGGGTCGTACTCGACCGTCGCCACGCGCGCCGGGATGTCGCGCTTGTCGCGCTTGAAGTCGATCAGCCGGTAGCGGCGCTTGTGGCCGCCGCCGCGGTGCCGGCAGGTGATGCGGCCGTGGTTGTTGCGCCCGCCCGTCTTGTTGAGGGGCTCGAGCAGCGACTTCTCGGGACGACTCGCGGTCAGCTCGCTGAAGTCGGAGACCGTGCGGAAGCGCTGTCCGGGCGTCACGGGCTTCAGTTTCTTGATGGCCATTGCTACCCCTATCGATCACGCCGCGCCGTGCGCGGCGCCTGCGCTAGACGTTGTCGAAGACGTCGATGCTGTCGCCCTCGGCGAGGGTGACCACGGCCTTTTTCCAGTCGGCGCGCTTGCCGGAGAAGCGGCCCAGCCGCTTGACCTTGCCCAGCATGTTCATGGTGCGCACGCTCTCGACCTTGACCCCGAAGTACAGTTCGACGGCCTGCTTGATCTCGTGCTTGTTGGCCGCGGGGGCGACCTGGAAGAAGAACTGGTTGTACTTCTCCCGCAGGTCCGAGCCCCGCTCCGTGATCAAGGGGCGCTGGATCACCTTGCTCAGGTCCTTCACGCTCCGAACACCTCCTCGGCACCGCTGAGCGACCCCTTGGTGAAGACCAGGTTGTCGGCCCAGAGGATGGTGTACGTGTTGAGATCGGCGTGGCGCATGACGCGCACGCCCTGGATGTTGCGCAGCGACTTGAAGACGTTGCCGCCCGAGTCCGGCAGCACCACCAGGGTGTGGCGGCCCTCGGTCGCGATCCCCTTCAGCAGCTTCGCCAGCTCGGCGGTGCGGGGCTTCTCCATGGCGAAGTCCTCCACCACGGCGACCCGCTCGTTGGCGGCGCGGTCGCTCAGCGCGGAGCACAGGGCCAGGCGCTTGACCTTCTTGGGCAGCTTGTAGCCGTAGTCGCGGGGGTGCGGCCCGAAGACGGTGCCGCCGCCGACGCGCAGGGGCGACTTGGCGCTGCCCGCGCGGGCGCGGCCGGTGCCCTTCTGGCGGTACAGCTTGCGGCTGGACTTGCAGACTTCGCCGCGCGTCTTGGTGTCGTGCGTGCCCTGGCGCTGGTTGGCCAGGTAGCAGCGCACGGCCTCGTAGAGGGCCTGCTTGTGCACCTCTTGCGCGAACAGCGAATCGGGCAGGTCGACCTTGCCGACCGTCTCGCCGCTGCGGTTGTACAGGTTCGCGGTAGCCATCGTTAGACCTCTGTTCCCTCGTGAGCCGGCCGGGCCGCTCAGCGGCTGACCCGGATGTACACGATCCCGTTCTTGCTTCCGGGCACGCTGCCCTTGACCAGCAGCAGGTTGCGCTCCTGGTCGACCCGGACCACCGACAGGTTCTTCTTGGTCTCCTGCTTGTTGCCCAGCTGGCCCGCCATGCTCGTGTTCTTGAGCGAGCGGCCGGGCTTGGTGTGCATGCCGGTCGAGCCGGACATGCGCACGTTCTTCGAGCCGTGCGAGGCGGGGCCGCGGCCCTGGTTCCAGCGCTTGATGCGCCCCTGGAAGCCGAACCCGCGCGTCACGCCGGTCACGTCGACGCGGGCCACGCCCGTGAACAGCGAGACGTCGACCCGGTCGCCGCGGACGTAGGCGTCGCCCTCATCGAGGGTGAACTCGCCGACGATGCGCAGCGGGCCGGTGCCGGCCTTCTCGAAGTGGCCCTTCTGGGGACGGGGCGCGTTCTTGGGCTTGAGCGGGCCGAAACCGAGCTGCACGGCGTCGTACTTGTCCGCGCCGCCGGCCGTCTTGACCTGCGTAACGACGCAGGGGCCGGCCTCGATCACCGTCACCGGCACGTGCCGCCCGTCCTCGTCGAAGAGGCGGGTCATGCCGAGCTTCCTGCCGATCATTCCGTTCATGGTTGCTCCCTGGCGCCTTCGGCTCAGACCTTGATCTCGACATCGACGCTGGCGGGCAGCGTCAGCTTCTTGAGGAACTCGGTCGTCTGGGGCGTCGAGTTCTCGATCTCGATGAGCCGCTTGTGGACGCGCATCTCGAACTGCTCGCGGGACTTCTTGTCCACGTGGGGCGAGCGCAGCACGCAGTACGTCGAGCGGCGGGTGGGCAGGGGCACCGGCCCCCGCACCAATGCCCCGGTCCGCAGGGCCGTCTGCACGATCATCAGCGCCGAGCGATCCAGCACCGCGGGCTCGTAGGCCTTCAGGCGGATCTTGATCTTCTGCTTGGCCAAGTCGGTTCTCCTTGTTCTGCGATGGCTACTCCAGCATCGCCGCGCCGCGCGGCGCCTGCTCACCTGTCGCGGGCCGGGCGCGGGGCCCGGCCGTCTCAACGTCGACTCGAGGCTACTTCAGGATCTTGGCGACGACCCCGGCGCCCACCGTGCGGCCGCC
>DYDD01000393.1 GCA_020718045.1 Fibrobacter sp.
CGATCCACGCAACAGCAACATCGTCCCGTTCACGCCGCCGAGCCTGCTCGACGCGATGCAGGCCGAGCACGAGCGGATCGCCAACCTGATCTGCCGCGCCAACGACGCCGTGAACCTGGAGCCGCCGCAACCCAGCCCTGCCGACGTCGAGGAATATCTCGCGCGCCAGAAGTAACCACGGAAGACACGGAACACACGGAAACCATCCCATCATGAGCAACAATCCCAAACCTCAAATCGAGCAGGTGAAGCTGGCCGATCTGGACGTGCATCCGATTGCCGCCCGGCTTCCGATGCTCGCCGACGAACACCCGCGCATGTTGGAACTGCGCGCGGCCGTCGTTGACGACTTCCAGCACCCGGTCACGATTGACCAGAAGAACCGGATCGTCGTCGGTCGCCACCGCTGCCGCGCCGCCAAGCTGGAAGGCGTGTTGATCGTTCCCGCCATCCGCCGTCCGCTGACCGACGCCGAAGCTGCTGCTATGATCGTCGGGGAGAACCTGACCCGCCAGGACATGCCAGAGAGCAAACGCGCCCTTACCATCGTCGCGGCGCACGATGAATGGTTCGCGTCTAGGAAAGGAAGGAGAGGCGGAAATCACGCGATTTCCCCACAAATCCCCAAAGTCTTAAATGAAGACTTTGGCGGCGCTAGCGCCTTCGATCCGGACCCGGAATTACTCAGCGATGGCAGCCGGCCGTTCGATCATCTGGCGCAATCCAAGACGATGCGCGACATGGCCAGGCACTACCAGATCAGCTACCAATACCTCGTCTGGGCGGCGGCGGTATGGGAGGCGCGTGCGGACTATCCGGGACTTCTTGACGAGGTTTGGAACGGGAGATCATCGCTCGGTCAGGCTTTCACCGGAATGCGCGGCGCGGTCGCGGCGAACCCGAAGCAGAAGTCCAAGGGCGACCCGAATCACATGTTCGCAAAGTGGCTCGGCGCGACCACGACGAGCTTGCCCAAGCTGCAAAAGGTTTCCGCGAAGGTCGTCGAGAAGAACCTGCCCGGCCTCGTCTCGGTGCGGAACGCACTCAATGAGATGCTCAAGCCCTACGAGCGGCGGATCGCCAGGCAGGAGGCGGCCCAATGAGTGCCCCCGGTTTCCCCATCACGATTCGCAGCCCTGAGCATCTGCAGAAGCTCTCCGACCGTTACGCGGCTGTCACGGAGGTCATGAAGCAGGAGGCCGCGGGCAAGTCGTGGCGGTCGGCCTGCTGTGCCGTCGGCGTGCCGGCGATGACCATGTATCGCTGGCTCCGAAGCTACCAGCGCGACGGCATCGCCGGCCTGGTGCCGCAGACGCACCGCAGCGGGCGAAAGCCGAGGCGGTCTCCCGACTTGATGGTTCCGCAACCCTAACGACGTGCCACCCATCCGGCACCGATGAACAATCAACATCAGCCATCAGCGGTCAGCCATCAGCGGTCAGCGGTCAG
>DYDD01000126.1 GCA_020718045.1 Fibrobacter sp.
TCTACGAAGAGGCCGCATGACGGGCGGCTGAAGAACTTGGCACTGTCCAGTAAAAATGGGATCGTCGATAAAGATATTGCCCTGTGCGGCGCCGACGGTCAGGTACGCCGAGAATGACCCGGTGTGGTTGCCGCTCTCGTCATAAAGCTCGCCGTACATGTTGCCGTCCCAGGGAAACCGATCGCTGGCCGGAGATTCGACGACCACGCCGTTCAGCGTGATCCTGAAGGAGCTGAACTGGTCGTCGACCACCACGAGCACGACCTCGGCCACTTGCGGTGAAGGGGCCTCCTCCAGCTGGACGGTGCCGTAGTAGCTTCCCTCGCCGTCTCGGGTGATGCCCTCCATCTGAGTGTCGGCCAGTCGGCCGTCGGAACTGCTCAGTCGGATGTCGTGGCTGTCGCTGACGGTTACCAGCACCGTGTCGTGGACGAATCCGGCGCCGTTCATGAAGGGCGCGTAATATTTGCCCCCCAGCGCCACCAGTTCGTTGTCGTCTTCCTCGGCGCACCCGGCACCCAGAACGACCACCGTCGTGAAGAGCATCGCGAGAAGCCACAGATGTCGTCGCATCGCATCCCCCGATCGGTACACGTCTGGTCCGGTACTCGTCTGGTCTTGGCGACCTTCGATCGATCGCTTGATGATCTCATTATATATAGAATAAAGCTAGGATTTATCGTGTTTCACCCGATCATGGAACTGATATCATAACGTGGTGTAACACAGCGCGTTAATACACCCGCGTCACGAAGAGACTGAGTTCAAGGCAGTGGATAATCCATCCCCTCGCAGGGCCGGCCCAGCAGACGGCACATCGCGGTGATCTGACCCTGGTGGTGGAAGACGTGCGTCAGCACGCGCAGCACCACGTGCTGCGGCGCGAGCGTCTTCTCCCGGTTCCCCCAGGTCGTCATCGGCCGCGCCGCGGCCAGCTCCGCCGCGGTCGCGCTGCGCAGGTACGCCTCGGTCGCGGCGAAGACCTGCTCGCGGAAGCGCTCGAGCGCCTCGATCGTCGGGAAGTCGGGCGCGTCCTCATCGGCGTCGATCCGGCCCTGCAGCACGCCGATCCAGTAGCGCTGCGCGCCGATGACGTGGTGCAGCTGCAGCTGGATTGTCGGGTACCCGAAGCCCGGCAACTCGTGGTGCAGTTCTTCGTATGTGAAGCCGTGGCAATGGACGAGCAGTGCCACCAGACCGCGATGGGTGCGCTCGTGCAGGTCGAGCAGGGAAGCAGGAGTGTGCATGCCCGTGTCCTAGATGTCGTCGGCTTCGAGCCGCTCGACATCGGCCAGGTCCTGGAGGCGGCCGGACGCCCTTTTATTCTCGATCAGATGGTGGCGCGAGATGACGGGCACCGACGTACCGTCCAGAGACAACATGACGCGGTCGGTCCAAGCCTCCGGGAATGCGACTCCGTCGATCGCGGTGATCACGTCCACCCTCAGCGGCGGCACGCCGATCTGGAACACGAGGCCAGGCTCGGCCAGATCCGCAACTGTGAGATCCTGCAGGGGAGCACCGAACGCCGCCAGGGCGGCGAAGACCCGCGGAGCGTTGGCGGCATCTGCCCGAACCCAGACGTCGAGGTCCTTCGTGGCACGCACGTGTCCGTGCACGGCCAGCGCATGGGCGCCGACGACGAGGAACTCAACGCCCTGTGCGTTGAATTCGGCCAACAGATCGATCAAGTCGCGGTTCACCGGCACCTTCCTGTCTCCACGCCTGGCACAGCAACGTCAGCTCCCACACGGCGGCGACCCGCTCCTCGGCGGTGTGGGACAGCCAGTCGACATCTGGCGGCTCCGGATCGCCCGGGCGGATGATCCGGGTCGTCATGTCCCGTCGCGTCATGCCCACCTCCTGTAGGCCATTCTACCATGCCCAGACGCCGCAGGCACCATCGCAATCCCGCTCCGGGACCGGACCCGGCGACTTGACGCCGGCTGCCAGGCGATGGTAGAAGCGGTCGGACGCACTGATCCAGGCAGGCGGTCACCTGTCACACCGTCTCCGGCACGCAGCCGCGAAGGACCTCCCATGCGATTCCCGATCCCTGCCATGCTCACCGCCTTGCTGTGCGCCACGGCCGCCCCGGCCGCCGACGAAGCGCCGGAGTCCTTTCCCTCCGAACTGCGGATCACCGGCGCCGACACCCTCTGGGTCATCACCGAACCCGTCGTCGTCTACGGGTCGACGACCTCCGGCACGACCGACCCCGCGGCCTCGTCCGTCGACGCCATCGTCCTGGGCGCCCAGGACCTGCAATCGGCCGCCGACCTGGCGCCCGTGCTGCCGGCGACCAGGACCGTGGTCAACTCCCGCGGCGAGAGCGTGTTCATGGTGCGCGGTGCGTCGGAGCGGCACATCCGGCTCTGGCTGGACGGCATCCCGCTGAACGTGCCCTGGGACGAGCGCGTGGACGCCGGCCTGGTGCCGGTCGACGCCATCGGCTCGGTACGCGGGGTGCGCGGCGTCGGCAGCGTGCTGGAAGGGCCCAACGCCCTGGCCGGCACCATCGAGCTGCGCCCGCTGACGATGCCGTCGGACGGCGCGCGCACCCGGCTGGGCGTGCAGTTCGGCGAGTCGGCCCTGCGCGAAGGCCGCCTGCTGCACCAGCGTCGGCGGGGCGCCTGGGAGGTGCTCGCGGCCGGATCGTGGCGTGCGCAGGACGGGTACGTGGTGCCGGCCGGCCTCTCGGCCACGACAACCCAGGGCCCGTCGCGGCAGCGCCTCAACAGCGACCTGGAGCAAGCCTCGCTCCTGCTGCGCCTGCAGCGCCGCAGCGCCGCGGGCGCCGTCTGGCACGTGACGTTCCTCGGCTCGGATGGCGAGAAGGGCGTGCCGCCGGAAACGCACCTGGGCGCCGACGCGCGCTTCTGGCGCTACCCGTCGGTGCGGCGCGGCCTGCTCGGCGCCGGTCTGCACACGCCGCTGGGCGGGGGCCACGCCTGGGAACTCGTCGTGGACGCCGCCGCCGACCTGTTCCACCAGGAGATCCGCTCCTTCGACGACGCCTCCTACACGACGCCCGCGCTGCTCCCGGGCATCGACCACGAGACCGACGACGACCGCACCGGTTTCGCCCGCGCCCGCGCGACCCGCTACCTCGACCGCGGCAGCGTGGCCGTGCAGGCATCGGCGCGCTACGCCCGCCACCGCGAGTCGCTGCAGTACGCGGGACCGGAGCTGACCTACGCCCAGTTCATCGGCGCGGCGGCCGTCGAGGCGGACCTCGACCTCGACGGCGGCTGGAGCACGCGCGCCGGCGGCGGCTGGGACCTGGCCTCGACCCCCGAATCGGGCGACAAGCCGGCCCGCGACGCAACCGGAGCGGCGGCCGCGTTCACGCGGCTGGAACGCCGGCTGGGCGAGCCCCTGACCCTGCACGCCTCGTACGCGCGCCGCAGCCGGTTCCCCGCCCTGCGGGAGCTGTACTCCGGCGCGCTCGGGCGGTTCGTCCCCAACCCGGACCTCGCTCCCGAGGTGCAGGACCTATGGGACCTGGGCGCCGTCGCGCGGCGAGGAGCCTGGGAGGTCGGGGTGACCGGGTTCGCGAGCTGGCTGGACGGCGCGATCGAACGCGAGGGCTTGAACGACGGCACGAATCGCTTCCAGCGCGTGAACCTCGATGCGGTGCGCACGCTGGGCGTCGAGGCGGTGGCGGTGTGGCGGCCGGCGCCGGCCTGGGAGATCGGCGGCCACCACAGCGTGATCGAAACGCGGCAGATGCAGGACGGCCGGTACGACGGCGCGGTGGAGGACCGGCCGTCCTACGTGTCGTTCCTGTCGGCGGCGTGGCGCGGCGGCGGCTGGCAAGCGACGCTCGAGGGGATGGCGCTGGGACCGCGGATGTCGGCCGACGTCAACGACACGGGCGACGGGCTGAAACGGTTGCCGGCGCAGGGGACGGTCAACCTGCGCCTCGCGCGGACGCTGACCGGCGGGCCGGGGCCGCTGTCTCGCGGGACCGTGCACCTGCGGGTGGACAACGTGTTCGACGCGCTGGTGGAATCGCAGGTCGGGCTGCCGCTGGCGGGGCGGACGCTGGTCTGCGGGTTCGAGGCGTGGTTCGATGCGCGGACGTCGGCCAAGGATCCGCAGGAACATTGACGCCGAGCGTCTATCCCTGATATCATCGACTCGTACCGAGGAATATACCGACTGATATCGAGACCGTTTCGGCCCGCTTCCGGACAGCATGCCGCCAAGGGTCGTGCCGGTCGATGAGAGCCCATCACCTCGCGAAAGAGGTCGCCATGAGCTGCCGCACCACGTCCTGCCTGGTCGCGTCGCTGCTGCTGCTGGTCGTCGGGGCCGGCCGGCCCGCATCCGCCCAACCATGCGCCGACTACGGCGCGATGCCGCACGCGATCGTCGAGGGCACGTTCCACGCGAACAGCGCCCTCGATGTCGACGATGAGCATCTTTGTTGCGCCACCAAGACGCCGTTGGCGGAACTCGGCGGCTGCGAGGTGGGCTGGTTCCGCCTGGATGCCGGCGCGGGCCTGCATCGCGAAGGGACCTATGTGGCCGATGTCGCTAGCCTGGTCGGGGTGAAGATCTCGGGAAACTTGGCCGTGCTCGCCGTCGGCGGCACGCCGGCGTTGCGTATCATCGACTTCGGGGACCCGGAGGCGCCTGTCGTGCTTTCGGAATTGGAAGCTCCGGCGTCAATTAATCAATTTCAGATTACCGACAGCCTCGTCGTCGCCGCAGTATCTACCGACAGTCTGTGGATCGTCGACATATCGGACCCCCGGGCGCCGGCACAGGCATCACTGTCCGATGGACGGTATGGATACTTAGCCTGCGAAGGAAACACCTGTTGGGCAACCCAACATGACGATGACGATTTCTCATTGGTGACACTCGACATCTCCGACCCCACTAAACCAGTCGAGTTGAACTATCTGCCTATCTACGGCGACTCCAAGAGGGCATGCAATCTGGATGTGCACGACGGCATTTTGGCATTGTCTTATAAAATCATTTATTACGACCACTTCAACCAAAGCTACTCGTCATGGTTATCAGTAACCGACGTCAGCGACCCAGTGTCTCCCGTCCGCATCGGAGGCTGGGGCCTGGGCGAAGGCATAGGCATCGGCGGATGCCATGGATGTGCTGTCGGCCCCGATCTGATCTATGTCGCAGAGTACGGCGTCATTTCCGTGATCCGGGTCACACCGGGCGGCGATCTCGAATACGCCTACACCGTAAACCAATCCACCGCCGGCTATTCCTACTGCTGCAACGGAGGGGATCTCTGGCTGATCGGCGACCACGTCATCCGCATCTCATCCGGTGATTACCCCTCCCCCTTCATCGGCACCCATCCGTTCCTGCATGGATACGGCGACATTATCGATCTGCTGTCAGTGGACAGGTACGCTTTCGCCACGTACTCCTTCGAGGGCCATGACTTCGAAGACGGGGGCAACGGGACTCATGTCTACGACATGTCCGCCATTCCGGAACCTACGCACATCGGCACCGTTGCGATCTACAATTATGGCGCCTATGATCACATCACAGGGTACTCGCACTACATCTACACGAACTCCGATTACGCCGGAACGTGGGATTGGACGACGAACACGCGCGTCAGCGACTTCCATATCGAACGCGGATTCGTCGTCGCCAATCAGGCTCTATACGCCGTAGCGCCGGCAGGACTCGAGATCTTCGATCTCGCCGAACCAGCGGATCCGCCCTTCATCGGATCTCTCCTGGCAGGTCGCGCCATCCAGCATCTCACGGTCGGCCCAGATCGCGCCTACGTCCTGAGCACCGGATACCTCGACATCCTCAACATCCAGGATCCCCTGGCGCCCACCGTCACGAACACGATCGAGATGACGGCTCCAGAACGCCGCTTGGCGATATCCGGAGACAGGCTTTACATGGCCGGCGCAGATGGGCTGTCCATCTTCGATCTTTCAGATCCGGACCAGCCGCTTCTCGCCGGTCACCTGACGGGATTCGCCGTCACCGATATCGAGGTGTCCGGCAACGTGGCCTACCTGGCTGCCGGCAGTCTCGGCCTGCTCGTTATCGACGTCGGCGACCCCGCCGCCCCGCAGACTCTCGGCAGCCTGAATGTCGCCTCCCTGACGGACGTCACCCTCGTCGGGACCTACCTCACCACCATCGACTACAGGAGACGCTTCGCCATCCTGGCCCTCGACTGCTCCGACCCCCTGCCGGTCGTCGTCGAGGACTTCACCGCCGCCTGGGACGACGCCGGCTTCCGGATCGACTGGCGGCTGGGCCGCGAACTCCCCGATCTGCGCCTGGAGGGGCACCTCGGCGAGCGCACCTGGATCGTGCCCTGGCACCGCGAGGACGCCGGTTATTCCGCGCTCGACCTCGACGGCATCCTGCATCCAGGCGAAGTGATCACCTACACCCTGTCGTCACGCAACGTCGGCGAGACCTGGGTCGAATTGTGCCGCGCGTCGGCCACCGTCCCCGCGCTGACGACGGTCCTGCTCAACCCCCGCCCGAATCCCTTCAACCCGAGCACGACGCTGGCGTTCACGCTGGACCGACCGGGGGAAGCGGTGCTGACGATCCACGACCTCGCCGGCCGCGAGTTGCGGCGGCTGGTCGACGGACGGCTGCCGTCCGGCAGGCACGCGCTGCAGTGGGATGGCCGCGACGAATCGGGGCGGGAGTTGCCGGCAGGTACCTACCTGTCACGTCTGCGGGCCGGCGATGCGACCCAGAGCCGTAAGTTGTCCCTCGTCAAATGAGTCCGGCAGAGAATCAGGCGTCACGATCACCGATCGCAACGCCTGGATATCGGGTCACTGCTCCGCGATCTCGGCCTCGACCAGCTTCGCCAGCATCGCGAGCGATTCCTGCCACCCGAGGTAGCACATCTCGACGGGGATGACCTCGGGGATCCCCTCCTGCACGATGCCCAGCTCGGTCCCGCAGGACACCGCCTTCAGGGTGATCGTCGGTAAACGTCCGACCCCGCGCGTATTCCCCTACCCCTGATTCCGCTTCATGATGCGCCCTCCCCAACCAGGAGGTGCCTTGATGCCGACCCGTCGCCGCACGCCCGCCGAGATCTCCAAGATCGTCACCCAGTACCATGACAGCGGCCAGAGCCGCCAAGATTTCGCCAAGCGCCACGGCATCGCCCCCGCCACGCTCGCCCGCTGGCTCCAGCGCAGACCCTCGAATTCCGCCGGTGCGAACTTCGTCCGCGTGATCGCGCCGCCGCCGTCGCCGGCCTGGTTCGTGCTCGCCCTGCCCGACGGCCGCCGCCTGCACATCCCCGCCGGCTGCGATCCGGACGCCCTACGTTCGCTGCTGGGCGTGCTGTCCGGATGCTGACCATCCCGGAGAACGTGCGCATCTACCTGGCGGCCGGTCCGACGGACATGCGCAAGTCGTTCGACACGCTGGCCGCGCTGACGCGCACGGTGATCGGCCAGGACCCGCGCTCCGGCCACCTGTTCGTGTTCTGCAACCGCGGCCGGGATCGCCTGAAGATCCTGCACTGGGAGAGCAGCGGCTACTGGCTGTTGGCCAAGCGGCTGGAGAGAGGCACGTTCGCGTGGCCCGCGGCGGGTGCGACACGGGTGACGATGACGGCGACGGAACTGGCGGTGCTGCTCGGCGGACTCGATGTGCGCGACACGCGAAAACGCCCGTGGTACGGCCGATAAATCGCAAGTTCTTCGTAATCGTGCTTGAACAACAGGTATGATCGTGTATGCTGCGTTCATGAGCAACGCAGCGCGCAACTACGAAGCCGAAATCGACGCACTGCGCGCCGACAACGCCCCGCTGCTGACCGAGATCCTCAGCGAGTTGCATCATCTGCGCAGCGAGAACGCCCACCTCAAGCACGCTCTGGCGCGCCTTCAGCAGCGTCTCTTCGGCCGCAGCAGCGAGAAGATCAATCCGAACCAACTCGAGCTGGCGCTGCAGGCCGCGACCACGGACCAGGCCGAGAGCGCGGTCGTGACACCCCCATACGCCAATGAAGCGCCGGATGGCGAGGTCGTGGCTCCCGAGCCGAAGAAGCGGCGGCCGAACCACCACGGGCGCGCCCCGCTGCCGGCGCACCTGGAGCGCGTACGAACGGAGATCCATCCCGCTGATCTGACCTGCCCGTGCTGCAGCGGTGAGCTGCGCCGGATGGGCGAAGAGACGAGCGAGGAGCTCGGCCACCACCCGGCGCGGTTCTTCGTCCGGGAGACGGTGCGGGTCAAGTACGCGTGCCCGAGCTGCCAGGATCAGATCGTGCGGCCGGATCTGCCGGAGAAGTTGTTCGATCGCGGCCTAGCCGGCGCGGACGTGGTGGCGCAGGTGCTGGTGAGCAAGTATGCCG
>DYDD01000127.1 GCA_020718045.1 Fibrobacter sp.
GGCTGCCCCGTGTTCGGGCGGCGCGCGCTGGCCTTCAACGACGACCTCGTCGTGTCGACCTGCGAACCCGTGCAGGACCAGCCGGCCTTCTACCGCAACGCCCTGGCCGACGAGCTGGTCTTCGTCCACCACGGCAGGGGCACGCTCGAGAGCATGTACGGCGACCTGGACTTCGGGCCGGGCGACTACCTGGTCGTGCCGCGCGGCACGACGCACCGCCTGCGCTGCGCTCCGGGCCGCGTGAAGCTGTTCGTGGTCGAGACGCGCGGGCCCGTCCAGGTGCCGCGCCACTTCCGCAGCGACCACGGGCAGCTCATGGAGCACGCCCCCTACTGCGAGCGCGACCTGCGGGCGCCCCGCTGGCGCGATCCCGTAGACGAGCCCGGCGACGTCACGGTGCTGGTGAAGCTGCGCGACCGCGTCCAGGAGACGACGCTGGCGCACCACCCCTGCGACCTGGTCGGCTGGGACGGCTTCTGCTACCCCTGGGCCTTCAACATCGGCGACTTCATGCCCGTGGTCGGCAAGGTCCACCTGCCGCCGCCGGTGCACGCGACCTTCACGGCGCCGGGCCTGGTGGTGTGCTCGTTCGTGCCGCGCCTCTTCGACTTCCACCCCGAGGCGGTGCCCATCCCGTACGCGCACAGCAACGTCGACAGCGACGAGATCCTCTACTACGTCGAGGGCAACTTCATGAGCCGGCGCGGGATCGAAACCGAGTCGCTGACGCTGCACCCCATGGGCTACCCCCACGGGCCGCAGCCGGGCCTGATCGAGAAGTCGCTGGGCGCGACGCAGACCGCCGAGCTGGCGGTGATGGTCGACACCTTCGCCCCGCTGCGCGTGGCGCGCGACGCCCTGGCGGCCGACGACCCCGCCTACCCCCTGAGCTGGCTGGAGGGCGCATGATCATCGATCCCGCGACGCTGGACCTGCGCGGCGCCTACAAGCTGCTGATCGGCTCGATCCTGCCGCGCCCCATCGCCTGGGTCTCGACCGTCGACGCCGAGGGCCGGCCCAACCTGGCGCCGTTCTCGTTCTTCACCGGGGTGGCCGCCGCGCCGCCGGTGGTCTGCTTCGCGCCCATGCGGCGGTTCGCGGACGGCGCCGAGAAGGACACCCTGCGCAACGTGCGCACCACCGGCGAGTTCGTGGTCAACGTCGTAGACGAGGACAACGTGGCGCGGGCCAACGAGACCGCGCGCGAGTTCGCCCCCGGGGTGAGCGAGTTCGCGGCGGCCGGGCTCACGCCCGCCCCCTGCGAGGCGGTGAAGGCCCCGCGCGTGGCCGAGTCGCCCGTGAGCCTGGAGTGCCGCCTGCTGCAGATCGTGGCGGTGGGGGCCGATGGGGCGGGGGGCGGCGCGCTGGTCCTGGGCGAGGTGCTGCGCTTCCACGTGCGCGACGATCTGCTCCACGACGGCCGCATCGACACCGCGCGGCTGCGCCCGGTGGGCCGCCTGGCCGGCAGCGAGTACACGACGCTCGGGCGGCGGTTCGAGCTGGAACGGAAATGAAGGAATGGACTGCCTGAAGGAGGGGACCCGCGCCCGGGTCCCCTCGCTGCCGATCCCGCGGCGAACCGCTACTGGATGTACTTGCTCGTCAGCTGCATCAACACCGTGTCGTGCGTCATCTTGACCACGCCGACGCCGACCGAGAACCAGTGGTCGGCGGGCGTGCCGCCGCCCTCATTCGTGCCGCGCAGGTGGATGCAGTCGTAGGTGCCTTCGGGCACCGTGACGCTCTCGCTGGTCGCGATCACTTCCCAGTTCACGACCGCGCCCTGCCCGGAGGTGCTCCACTCGTCTCCGACCGTGCAGGGGTACTTGCACCAGAGGTCGGGCGTGGTCAGTTCCCCGAACAGCTCGTCGCCGTAGAAGTAGAGCCCCCCGATGTCGTTGCGCAGGTAGACGAAGTAGTTCTCGAAGATGACGCTGCCGGAGTATTGGACCTTCGTGACGTCGACGCCCGCCACCTGCTGCACCAGGCTCGCGGTGAGGGTCACCGTCTCCGGTTCCCCGCCGTACTCGTACGAGTAGATCCAGTAGTTGTCGAGGTCGAGCGGCCAGACGACGGCGTCGCCGCCGCCTTCTTCGACGTAAGTCCCGGAGAAGGTCAACGATCCGCCCGTCGCCAGGACCTGCGTCACCTCGGCCGGCGTCGGCGTCGTCCAGCCCGACACCGAACCCCAGGCCAGCATGTAGGTGCCCGCGGCCCTGCCGGTGAGCGTGAGGTCGCCATCGCCGGACTGGTCGAAGCCTCCGGGTCCCGTGATCTGCCAGGGTGCGTCGAGGCTGTCGGGTTCGGGATTGATCGTGATCGCGTTGGTCTGCGGATCGCCCGTCCCGTCGTCGCCGCTGCAGCCGATGCAAACCGTGAGGCCGAGCACCAGGAGCAGCAGCAGCTTGGATGTGCTCCGTTTCATGGAATGCCCCCCCTCCGGATGGCTTGAGAAACCTGTGAACGATGGCCGATGGCGTATTCCCCGCCCGGGATGCGCCGGGTGGCCCGGACCATGATGCCAGATGGAGGTCGAGCCCCGTTTCCATACTACTGCGCCGCCGTGGCGCCGGTAAGATGATGAATGTCGTAAATCACTATCAATCAATGAAATACAAGACTACCGCAATCCTTTTTATCGCGGGTATACTGGCCCAGGAACCGCTCCCCCCATCGTGTTGGAAGCCCGATGACCCGACAAACGCCTTTGGCCGCACTCGTCGCCGCTGCGCGGCGTCCACCGGTCGCCGCCGCAGCAGCGCCGGACGACACGGTGGTGTCGCTGCTCGCCCGTCGTGCCGTCGAGCACCCCGGTCGCGACTGGCTGGTGCACATCGACGGGTCCGGCGGCCGCGACGTCCTGGACTACGGCGCAGCGGGCGCGCGCGTCGCGGCGTTGGCGGCGCTGCTCAGCGCCCTGGGCGTGGGCCGCGGCGACCGCGTGGCGACCCTGGCCCACAACCACCCCGACACCGTCCTGCAGTACTTCGCCGCCTGGGCGGTGGGCGCTTGCGTCGTGCCGCTGAACGCGGGGGAGGACCCCGAGCGGATCGCCTACGTCCTGGACCACTCGCGGGCCAAGCTGCTGTTCACGCGCGCCGAGTACCTGGGCCGTGTCGAGCCGCTGCGCGCCGGCCTGCCGCTCCTGCGCGACGTGGTCCTGGCCGGCGACCGCCGACGCGGCTACGCGCACGTCGACGACGCCCCGCTCGCCCCGAACGTCGCCACGGCGGCCCCGGTCGCGGACGACGAGGCCCTGATCGTCTACACCAGCGGCACGACCGGCCGGCCCAAGGGCGTGGTGCTGACCCACGGCAACCTGCTGGTCGACGCGCGGCAGATCGCCGCCTGGCACGCCCTGGGGCCGGGCGACCGGCTGATGTGCGTGCTGCCCATCCACCACGTCAACGGCATCGTCGTGACCCTGGTGACGCCGCTGGTCTGCGGCGGCGCGGTCGTGCTCTGCCGGCGGTTCCGCACGGGATCGTTCTTCCCGCTGCTGGCGCGCGAGCGCGTGCAGGTCGTCAGCGTCGTGCCCACGCTGCTGGCCTTCCTGCTGCAGGGCGCGGACAAGGGCGCCGCCGCGACCCGAGGCCTGGACCTGTCCGGCTTCCGCCACCTGATCTGCGGCGCGGGCCCGCTGACCTGCGAACTCGCCCTGCGCTTCGAGGCGCGCTTCGGCCTGCGCATCGTCCACGGCTACGGATTGAGCGAGACGACCTGTTACGCCTGTTTCCTGCCGGTCGATCTGCCGCCCGACGAACACCGCGCCTGGCTGGGGGACCACGGCTTCCCCTCGATCGGCACGCCGCTCCCGGCCAACGAGATGGCGATCCACGACGCCCACGGCATCGCCCTGCCCGCGGGCGCGCGCGGCGAGATCGTCATCCGCGGCTCGACCGTCATGGCCGGCTACCACGACGCCGACGAGGCCAACCGCCAGGCCTTCGCCCACGGCTGGTTCCGCAGCGGCGACGAGGGCTTCCGGCTGCCCGGCCGCGACGGCCGCCCCTACTTCTTCATCACCGGCCGGCTGAAGGAGCTGATCATCCGCGGCGGCGTCAACGTCTCGCCCCTGGAGGTCGACGAGGTCCTGATGAGCGCGCCGGGCGTGAAGGCGGGCCTCGCGGTGGGTTTCGCGCACGACGTCTACGGGGAGGAGGTGGGCGCCTTCGTGGTGCCCCTGCCGGGGACGCGCCCGGACGCCGGGGCCGTGCTCGACTTCTGCCGGAGCGCACTGCCGCGGCACAAGTGCCCGAAGGTGGTCGTCTTCGGCGACGAGGTGCCGACGACCTCCACCGGCAAATACCGCCGCAATCAGCTCAGGCCGCTCTTCGAAGCCTGGCGCGGGGCGGACTTCCGGGACTAGGGGATCCCGAGCACGAGGCTTGCGGGGGGAACCGGGACGCCGCATCTTGGTGCGAAGACCTGCAACCGTTCCCGGGATGGTGGATGACGTGACGACCCGGATCCTGCTCGCCCTGCTCTGCGCGCCGTTGCTGCTGGCCGGCTGCGGCGAGTCGGACACGACGAAGATCGTGACGCCGCCGCCGCCCCCCGCCAACCGCTTCGAGGGTTTGACGTTCGGCACGGACGCGTCGTTCGAGATCGTCACCTGGAACCTGCACAACTTCCCGTCGACCACCCTCAGCGTGGAGTACGCGGCGCAGGCGCTGCGGGCCATCGATGCCGATGTGGTGGCGCTGCAGGAAATTGTTGAAAACCCGGAATTCAACGTGCTGCTGGATTCACTGCCGGGATGGACGGGCTACCGGGCCACGGGTGCTTCTTTTGACCAGAATCTTGCGTTGTTGTGGAACAATGATGAAGTAACCATCATCGGTGAACCCTATGAAATATATACTACTGACTGGAACGCCTTCCCGCGGAGCCCCCTGGTGCTGGAGTTGGCGGTTCGAGAGGATACCTTGATCGTCATCAACAACCACCTGAAGGCTTCCGAAGGTGGAGATGACAACATCATCGATTTTTCAGATACGGATGACAATGAATACCGTCGGTACATCGCGAGCGTGCTGCTGGAGGAGTGGATCCGCAGCGAACACCCCGATGACGCCGTGATCGTGCTGGGCGATCTCAACGATCTGCTGACGGACACTCCACCCAATAATGTCTTCCAGGCCATGATGGATCGGCCAGAACAGTACCGATTCGCCGATCTGTCCCTGGCGACCGGCCCGAGCAGCGGCTGGTCTTGGAAGTACCGCAGCCACCTCGACCACATCCTGGTGACTGATGAGCTGTTCCCCGCCCTCGAGGCCGTCGGCGCCGAGGTGCGGACCTTGCGCATGGACCTCTTTCTCGAGAATTACTGGAGCGAGTACGAGACCAACCTCAGCGACCACCTGCCCGTCGCCCTCAAATTCCCCTATTGAAGCTCGACAATCTCCTCAAGTATTCCCCCCGGCTGCCGAAGATCCCAACGAACCGCCAAGGAAGGCGGTAGGGTCGACAACGGCGGATGGCCAGAAGGGAGTCTTGTGATGGCCATCACGGCGATCGGGGTTCAGCCCCAGTACCACACACATCCTGCCCTGCGGCAGCGGGGAGATCCCGCGGTCCAGCAGGCTGCCGTCGGCGACGTCGCCGCCGTGCCCGAGGCCGAACAGGCCGCGTCGCACGCGCGTGACGAAGGCGATCGGCAGGACCACCCCGGCAGGAGCCACGTCCAGCAGACCTTGCACCAGGTCGAGCGGTCCGTGCGGCAGAAGCTGCGCGACGCGCTCGAGGCGTCGACCCTCGACGCCGAGGCCCGGCGCGAGGTCCTGCAGGTGGAGAAGCAGTTCCGCGGCGATCTGACCGCGGCGTTCCGCGCCGCGAGCGACGGCAGCGAGGTCGATCCCGAGGCCCTGGCCGAGGGCGTGCGCTCGTCGTTGCAATCGATGGCTGAACGGCTGCAAGTCACCCTGGACGCGTTGCTGCCGCCCGTGCCCTGGGAGGCGGAGATCCCGCCCGAGCCCGAGGTGCGCGACCAGCCGCCGGCGGACGAGCCGGTGGACGGAGGGTTGGACCTGCTCGCCTGAGTCCGGCCTCGACCGAAGCCGAAGGAGCCGTGAACACGCGGTTCCTGCGGCGCGCCCGCCATACGGACGGCGGTGCGCGGCGAGCTAGAATCGCAGCCTGCAGGCGATGCCGCCCGGCGCCACCGACACGGTGAGCCCTCCGCCGGGATCCGCCGCGGTCCGGGCCGTCCTCGCGCGCACGGCCAACCGACCGGCGATCAGCCCGATCGCCGCACCCACCAGGACATCGGAGGCGTGGTGCATGTTGTCTTCCACACGCCCCAACGCCGTGCCCACGGCGACACCGTGAGCCAGGATTCCGACGAACCGCCCACCGTGGTACGAGAACACCGGCGCCGCGGCGAACGCGGTCGCAGTATGACCCGACGGGAACGAGTAGGGACCGCCGTTGGGTCGGCGCACGTCGAGCGCGAGCTTGACCGACCAGACCGGGACCCAGGCGGTGACCAGGGCGCGCAACAGGTCGTCCTCGGTATCGGCGAGGCGGGAGTCGCTTGTCAGTCTGCCGATTCCCATCATGATCACGGCCGCGCTGCCGAGCGTCGTGCCGGAGCCGTAGGTGTTGCCCGCATCGAGGTAGGAGTCCAGGTACGGCTGATCCAGGCTTTCGGACAGCTCCTCGTCATCCTCGATCTGCTTGAAGATCACCGCGACCAGCCCCGATCCGGCCAGAAGGAACAGATCGTCGTCCCGCAGGTCGAACAGCGGGATGGACGGGGGAGCCGCGGCGGTCGCCTCGGGCGAGACGAGCGTCTGGCACAAGGCGACGCTGGCGCACGTGCCGGTGAGCAGCAGCAGGACGGCCAGATGTCGTAGTACTCGCTTGGACATCGGTGTGACTCCTTCCGGTCATGCCCGGTCACGCGACCGCGACGACCCTGCCGGGGCCACGATCCCCCCACAGACTCGTGAACAGCAGCAGGCAGCGGACCGGCCGTCCCGGAAAACAACGGGTCAGCGCCTCGCGGTAGGCACGCATCTGCGGGTGGTAGTGCGCCACCACCGCGGCGAGTCCCACCTCATCGACGCGGTTGGTCTTGTAGTCCACGACGACGATCTCCTCGTCGCCGATCTGCAGCAGGTCGACGGCGCCCAGCAGCCGGCGCTCGGGACCGTCGCCTGTGCGTGGCAGGCGGGCCATGACCGCGGTCTCGCACAGGACGCGGCCGCGGGCGGGGCGGAAGATCGCGTCAAGCCCGGGGTTGGCGAAGACCGCGGCGGCCTCCGCGTGGGCGGGGCCATCGCCCGCCGGCATCGCGCCGCCTTCGACGGCGAACTGGAGCCAGCGGTGGACGGCGGTGCCGTGCGCCAAGGCAGTGTCACGGGCCATGGCGGCGTCGCGGTCCGCGGCGGCGTCCCGGGGGATCGGGTGCGACCCGTCGACGGCCCCGTCCGCCGTCTCGGGGGCGTGCAGGTCGTCCCCGGGTGTCGCATCGCCGGGCAGCGGCGGCGCGGACGAAGCCGAGGGGGAGAGCGTTTCGATCAGCGGCTCCCAGCCGGTCGGTTCCCAGAGCGACGGGCCGGCCGTCGTCGCGGCGCCCGTGGTCGCCGGCAGCAGGGTGTCGTCGACGGCCAAGTCGTCGGGCAGGTCGTCGAGCCCGCGCTTGCTCGCGGCGAGCCAGCCCAGGAAGCTCGGCGCGCGCGAGTTGCGCTCGGGCGCGGCGCCCAGAACCACGAGTTCGTCGCGGGCGCGGGTCATCGCCACGTACAGCAGGTTGGCCTGCTCGCGCCGCTGCGCTTCGAGGCGGCGGGTCGCGGTGGCCGCCAGGGACGTGCCGCTGCCATCGCCGTCGTCGTTCGCGGCGCGATGCTCCTTGCGGACGCCCTGGACCACGGGGCCGCCGCCCGAATTCCCGGTTTCGAGCACGAGCGTCGTCTCCTCGCGCGCCATGGGGTCGGCGGCGTCGATCAGCAGCACGCAGGGCGCCTCGAGACCCTTGGCGCCGTGGATCGTCATCATCCGCACGCGGCCCTGCTCGGTGTCCGGCAGCACCGCCTCTTCCTGGTCCTCCCGCAGGGCGGCGTTCTCGACCGCGGCGAGGAAGGTGCGCAGCGAGGGGAAGGCCGACTGCTCGTGCGCGAGAGCCAGGTCGTGCAGCCGCAGCAGGTTGTAGCGGGCCTGCTCGCCCAGGGCTCCCGCGAATCGAGACGGCGCCTCCGTCTCGCGCAGGATGCGCCGCAGCAGCCGGTGGGCCGGGACGTGGCCCACGGCCCGCAGCCAGCCCTGCAGCAGC
>DYDD01000394.1 GCA_020718045.1 Fibrobacter sp.
TGATCGACGAGCAGGCCGTGATCGACGAGCAGGCCGTGATCGACGAGCAGGCCGTGATCGACGAGCGGACCCTGATGTCGCCGACCGGACGACGGACTGGAAAGCCATGCACGCCCAGACCCCGGACGACCTGATCGTCCGCGAAATCTACCGCACCATCCTGGGCGAGTCGAGCGAGGCCGGCCGGCCCTGCGCGATCGTGCGCTTGATGGGGTGCCATCGCCGCTGTTCGTACTGCGACAGCGCCCACGCGTTCGAGGGCGGAAGCAGCCTGGCCGTGGCGCGGATCCTGGCGGAGGTCGGGGCGCTCGGCTGCCGCACCGTGCTGGTGACGGGCGGCGAGCCCCTGCTGCAGCCCGGCTGCCCGGCGCTGCTGGTCGCCCTGGTCGGGGACGGCCGCCGCACGATCCTGGAGACCAGCGGCACGCGCGGCGCCCTGCCCCTGTCGGCGGTCCCCGGCGGCGTGCACCGTGTCGTGGACGTCAAGACTCCGGGCAGCGGCCTGCGCGACCAGGACGTGGCCTGGGACCAGCTCGGCTGCCTGGACGCCGGCGACGAGCTGAAGTTCGTCTGCTGCGACCGCGCGGACTACGAGTGGTCGCGCGACCTCGTCCGCGCAGGGAGTCGCCTGCCGCCCGCGACGCCCGTCGTCTTCTCCGCCGCCGAGGGTCGGCTTTCGCCGGCGTCGCTCGCCGGATGGCTGGTCGAGGACGGTCTCGACGTCCGCTTCCAGCTGCAGCTGCACAAGACGCTGTGGCCGGACGGGGAGCGCCGCACATGACGCGACGCGACACGGCGGTGGTGCTGCTCAGCGGCGGGCTCGACAGCTGCGTCTGCCTCGCCGGCGTCCTGCCGCGGTACGACGCGGCCCTGCTGCACCTCGACTACGGCCAGCGCACGCAGGTCCGCGAACGCGCCGCCTTCGACGCGATCGCCGACCACTACGGGATCGCGCGCCGCCTGGTGGTGGACGTGTCCCATCTGAAGGCGATCGGTGGGACGAGCCTGATCGACGAAGCGCTGCCGGTCGAGTCGGGTCTGCCCGTCGCCGGTGGCGGCGTGCCTTCGACCTACGTGCCCTTCCGCAACGGCAACCTGCTCGCGATCGCGGCGTCCTGGGCGGAGGTGCTCGGGGCGCAGGCCCTGGTCATCGGCGCCGTGCAGGAGGACGGCAGCGGCTACCCCGACTGCACCGAGGCCTTCTACCGGGCCTTCGCGGCGGCCATCGACGCCGGCACGTGCCCGCAGACCCGCCTGGAGATCCTCACGCCCCTGATCCGCCTGGACAAGGCGGCGATCGTGCGGCGCGGCCTGGAGCTCGGCGCGCCGCTGCACCTGACCTGGTCGTGCTACGTCTCGCAGGAGCGCGCCTGCGGCCGCTGCGAGAGCTGCCAGCTGCGGCTGCGGGGGTTCGCCCGCGCGGGCGCGA
>DYDD01000128.1 GCA_020718045.1 Fibrobacter sp.
CCCCGAGCATGCGCTGCAGCTCCGCCATGCGCGTCTCGTGGTCCCGGGCGAAGCGGATCACGCCCTCGGCCAGGCTCGCGGTGTCGATCCTGGCGTCCTCGCAGACGTCGTCCAGCGCGCCGCCCACGCGCCACGCGTCGTCCCAGTCGCTGCACATCGCGTAGCGGCGGGCGAGCGGGTTGAAGTCCCAGTCGTGCATCAGGCGCCGGGCCCGGTTGGTCACGAAGGTGCTGTTCATCCGGTCGGCCCCGGTGATGGTCCGCTCGCGGTAGGCCGCGTCCTGCAGGGCGAACAGCTGCGGGCTCGGCACGGCCACGAGCTTGATGTTCACGCCGGCCTTGTCGATCTCGGGCAGGGCGCGGATGAGGTTGTGGGTCGACATCGTGCCCTGCACGAAGAAGCAGCCCTGCCGGGGCAGGTCGGCCTTGTAGTCGCGCAGGATATAGGCGCCGCGCGCCGCCTCGACGTGCGGGGCGAGGCCCAGCGCCTTGCGGTCGAAGACCTCGATGGCGGGCCGGGTGAGGTGCAGCGCGACGATCGGGGCGTCGGTCCGCAGGGCCGCCGCCAGCAGCACCGGCACCTCGTTGTACTCGTAGGGGTGCAGGTCGATGACGCAGCCGTCGGGGAAGAGCTGCGTCACGCCGGGGGAGTAGACGCCGAAGTGGGTCCGCGAGTCCTCGGCCGTCTCGGGGCCGCTGTGGCCGGCGATCCAGATCGTCTTGCCGATCTTCAGCTCGCAGTCGGCCGCGAGCTGGCTGTACAGGCGCATGGCCCCGTACTTCAGGTAGCTGAAGGCGCCGTAGGTGGAGCAGGCGGTGTAGAAGCCGTTGAACTCCTCCTCGGGCCGGTCGCTGAAGTTGACGCTGGCGGCGCCCACGCAGAGGCTCGAGTTCTGGAACTCGGTGATCTCCTGCGGCAGGACCACGCCCTCGGGGGACGATTCCCGCTCGTACCAGCCGTAGTTCGCCTTGTCGTCGTACTTCTCGCCGAAGCCCGCGATGTTGGTCGAGCCGGCGAGGTCCGCCGAGCAGACCAGGAACAATGGCCGGCCGTACTTCTCGCGGCAGGTGGCGTTGATCCAGCTGCCCCAGCGCGACAGCGCGGCGCGGTTGGGCTGCTTGTCGCCGGGCTTGGCCCACATGCCCTCGGGGTACTTGGTGTGGTCGAAGAGGACCGGGTCCCGCAGCGGGTTCTTCGCCACGGGGATCCGGAAGCTCTTGAGCTCCGCGGGCACGCTGTCGCCCAGCTCCACCAGGCGGTCGGCGAGGTAGGCCACGGCGCCGTCGTCGCGGCGCAGCGCGTCCAGGGCGACGTTCAGGTTCGCCGCGAACTGCTCGCGCAGGGCGGCCTTGTCCTTGGGCGCCGGCTGGCCCTGTCCGGCCCAGGTCGCGCCGTGCTTCTGCGCGAAATCGGCGCGGCACTGCCAGAACAGGTCGCTGTTGAGGGCGTGCGGCGAGCCGTGGCTCTTGTTGTCGAACTTGTGGTAGCCGCGGCCCTTGCGGGTCCGGCCCCAGACCAGGCCGGGCCGGTGGCGCGGGTTGTCGCCCTCGACCATCTCCAGGATGGCGCGCGTGACGTCGGTCCAGTCGCTGCCGTCGGGGGCCTCGTGGGTGTG
This sequence comes from Fibrobacter sp., assembly GCA_020718045.1. Taxonomy (GTDB): domain Bacteria; phylum Krumholzibacteriota; class Krumholzibacteriia; order LZORAL124-64-63; family LZORAL124-64-63; genus PNOJ01. The sequence continues at coordinate 1,616 of DYDD01000128.1, forward strand.
CCAGCCGTAGGGGGCGAACCAGTCCTGCGGGGAGCCGTGGACCACCGACGAGATCTTCTGGTCGTCGATGCCGTAGTCGTTCCAGTCCACCAGCAGGAACATGTTGTCGAGGCCCAGGCCGTAGCCGGTGTTCTTCATCTCGTGCCAGCAGCCGGCGGTCAGGCCGCCCTCGCCCTCGATGCCGAAGACCTTGACCCCGTCGGCGCCGGCGCGCTTGAGCGCCAGGGCCTCGCCGCACATCACCGGGCCGCCGTGGCCGCTCGGGCCGGTGTTGAACTTCACGAACAGGTTGTTGCCGGACATCTCGACGTGTCCGGGCAGGCCGCCGCGGTTGCGGAACTCCAGCAGGTTCTCCCAGGTGAGCTGGCGGGCCGGCGCGCCGGGCATCAGGTACTTCGGGTCGCCGGTGCGGCGGTGCATCTCGCGCAGGGCCTCGTTGAAGACCGCCAGCGTGCCGTAGACCAGCGGCGCGGTGTGGCCGGCCACCAGGATGAACCGGTCGCCGAACCGCTTGCCGGGGTTGCGGATGTCCCAGCGCATGGCGCCGCCGAGCAGCAGGCTGACGAACATGTGGACCTTCGACCGGCTGCCCCCCGGGTGGCCGCTCTGGCGGTAGTTCAGCATGAGGTCGATCTGCTGATCGATGACGTCCTTGATCAGCTCCCAGTGCTGGAAGTTCGGCTGCTGGGACTGGAAGAGATGGTCGACCTTGGACACGCTGGTCTCCTCTCGGGGCTGGTCCGGCCGTGGCGCGCGGGCGCCGCGGGAAGGGCGGGGGTCTGTTGGAAATTTGTCAGTCGTCCGGGGCCTCCGCAAGGGAATTCGGGCCCGGGAAGGGCCGTTCAGGCGCAGGGGTGGCCCAGATGGAAGGTCTGCAGGACGGCGGCCGCGGCGCGCGCGTCGTCCACGGCCCGGTGCAGCTCGAAGCGGCCCCCGATCCCCATCTTCTCGAGGATCGATTCGAGGGTCTGGCCGCTGGTGCCGTGGTGGTTCGCGGCCAGCCAGACGGTCGCCACGGCCCGGATGTCGAAGGCGCCGCCGGCGATGTGGGTGCGGTAGTCCAGGCCGCAGGCGTCGCACTCCCGGCGCAGCAGCGGGATGTCGTAGTAGACGCCGAAGGCGGCGATCATCGAGCGGTTGCGCGGGCCGTACCAGTCCAGGAAACGCCGGCCGACGACCGCGAAGTCCGGGCGGTCGGCGACCATCTCCGGCGTGATCGAGGTCAGGCGCGTGATGAAGGGGGTGACCGGGTACTCCCGCGGCCGGACCAGCTCGCTGAAGACGTCGAGCACCTCGAGGCTGCGGCGGTCGAGGCGGACGGCGCCGATCTCGATGATGTTGCTGCGCTCGACGGTGTTGTCGCCCTCGTCGGACTCGGGGCAGGTGGCTTCGAGGTCGACGACGACGATGTCGGCGGAATAGCGCAAGGTTCCCCCCGGGTTGCGGCGTGCGGCGGTCGCCACCGTAGCACGGCCGCGCCCGGCGCGCCAAGTCCGCGATTGACGGCGGTCGGCCAGCGATTACTGTAGATCGCATGCGGACCTACCTGCGCGTGCTGCGACTCGTGCGCCCGTACCTGCCCCAGGTCCTGGTGTCGATGACCTTCATGGCCGTCTTCTCGCTGCTGAGCGGCCTGAGCATCGTCATGCTCGCCCCCTTCCTCGACGCCCTCTTCGCCCCGGAGAACGCCACGTTCGTGGCCGCGACGCCCGCGGCGCCGGCGGTCGCGCCGGCCGACTCCCTCGCCGCCGCGGCCGCCGAGGTCGGCGGGCGGGTGCGGCAGCTGCAGGAGTCCTTCTCCATGAGCGGGCTGCGCGACAGCCTGCAGGGCGCGCTGAACGGCTGGCTGCTGCACGGCTCCAAGGCCGAGTCCCTGTGGCGCATCGTGGTGGTGTTCTTCTGCCTGATGCTGCTGAAAAACGTCGCCGGCTACCTGCAGGCCGTGTTCACCGACTACGTCCAGCTCAGCCTGATCCGCGACCTGCGCAACCGCCTCTACGAGCGCTTCACCGAGCTGCCGCTGGCCTTCTACCACCGGCACCGCGCCGGCGAGCTGATCAGCCGCGCCACCAACGACGTCCTGGTCGTCAACCGCAGCGTCAACGTCAGCTTCACCAACACGGCGCGCGACCCGCTGCTGGTCGTGGTGTACCTGGGCCTGGCCGTGCTGCTGAGCTGGAAGCTGACCCTGGTGGCCCTGATCCTGCTGCCGCTGAGCCTCGCGATCATCGTGCGCATCGGCAAGACCCTGCGGCGGTACAGCCGGCGCCAGCAGGAGAAGATGGCCGTGCTGACCTCGCGCCTGCAGGAGACCATCGCGGGCATCCGGGTCGTCAAGGCCTTCACCAACGAGCCGGCCGAGAACGCCCGTTTCCGGGCCGAGTCGCAGCTGCTGTTCCGCGACCTGTTCAAGATCGCCCGCGCGCAGCAGATCTCCTCGCCGCTGACCGAGCAGCTCTCGGTCCTGGTCGGACTGTCCATCCTCTGGTACGGCGGCCGGCAGGTCCTGGCCGGCGGCGAGCTGCCGCCGCAGCTGTTCATGCTCTTCCTGTTCTGCATCTTCTCGCTGGGCAAGCCGATCAAGGCGCTCAGTCAGGTCAACAACGCCGTCCAGGAGGGGATCGCCGCCGCCGAGCGCGTGTTCGCGATCCTGGACGAGCCGCAGACGGTGATCGAGAAGCCGGACGCGGCGGTGCTGGATGCGGTGCGCGGCGAGGTGGAGCTGCGCGGGGTGCGCTTCCGCTACGACACCGGCGAGGAGGTCCTGCGCGGCGTGGACCTGCACGTGCGGCCGGGGGAGGTGGTGGCCCTGGTCGGCCCCAGCGGGGCGGGCAAGTCGACGCTGATCGACCTGATCCCGCGCTTCTACGAGACCACGGAGGGCGCCGTGCTGGTCGACGGACGCGACGTGCGCGACGTGACCCTGGCCTCGCTGCGCGGCGCCATGGGCCTGGTGACGCAGGAAGTCATCCTGTTCAACGACACCGTGCGCAACAACATCGCCTACGGCATGGCCTCGGCGCGACAGGAGGAGGTCGAGGCGGCGGCCCGCGCGGCCAACGCCCTGGACTTCATCCGGCAGCTGCCGCGCGGTTTCGACACCGTCATCGGCGATCGGGGGCTGAAGCTCTCCGGCGGCCAGCGCCAGCGGCTGTCGATCGCCCGCGCCATCCTGAAGAACCCGCCGATCCTGATCCTGGACGAGGCGACCAGCGCCCTGGACACCGAGAGCGAGCTGCTGGTCCAGCAGGCCATCGACCGCCTGGTCCGCAACCGCACGACCATCGTCATCGCCCACCGCCTCAGCACCATCCAGAACGCCGACCGCATCTGCGTGCTCCAGGCGGGCCGCATCGTCCAGACGGGCTCCCACGTGGAGCTCCTGGCACGCGGCGGCCCCTACCGGCAGCTGTACGACCTCCAGTTCCGGGCCTGAGTCCCGGTTCGCGTGCAACCTCGGGCCCCGCGGCTGCGTACCTGCGCCACCGACCCCAAGCCGCACCAGGAGGTTGAGCCATGACCAGGATGCCACGAACCGCCGCGATGCTGCCCGCCCTGCTGCCCGCTCTGCTGTTCACCGTCGCCGCCGCGCTGCCCGCGGCGGCCCGCGACCGCCAGCGCGTCGTCACCGTCATCGACGAGGACGGCGAGACCTACATCTGCCGCTTCGAGGACGGCCAGGGCCTGCGCATCTTCGACCAGGCCTCGGGCGACGAGGTCTTCGCCTTCGACGTCGCCGAGTTCGAGGCGACGCTCGGCGACGCGATGAAGGAGGTGCAGGCGGTGATGGCCGACCTGGACCTGGACATCCGGGCGACGTCCGGCGACGACCGCGTCGTCTTCGCCTGCGACGGCGAGACGGTCGAGCTCGACCTCGAGGCCGCCATGGAGGGGGTCTTCACGACCCTGGCCGCGCTCGACGACATCGACATCGACGTCGACGAGATCGTCCGCGAGGCCCACGACGTGCGCGTGCACCGCCACGGGGACGACGGCAGCGACGCCGACCTGGAGTCCCTGCAGGACGAGCTCGACCAGCTGGGTCGCGAAATCAGGGAGTTGAAGCAGGAGCTTCGCCGGGAGCGGGACAGCTCCCGTTAGGCGGGACCGTTGCGGCCGTCCAGCGGCAGCGACAGCCAGTCCAGCGGGCCGTCGACCCTCCAGTCGGCGGCCCGCAGCTCTTCCGGCGAGCCGAAACCGTAGAGGCAGCCGACCGTCCGCGCCCCGGCGGCGCGCCCCGCCTCGAGGTCGCTGGCGCGGTCGCCCACGACCACCGTGCGCGACGGGTCGGCGGCCAGCACGCGCACCATGCCGGTCTTGTCCGTCGCCAGGCCCCGGGCCTCGGCCTCCCCGATGCAGAGCGAGCGCGCGAAGAAGCGGTCCAGGCCGTGGGCGGCGACGATCCCGCGGAAGTAGGGCGCGTCGGCGTTGGAGAACAGCAGCAGTTCGTGGCCGCGGTTCCGCAGCCCGGCGAGGGCGGACTCGACGCCGTCGTAGAGGGCGGTGCCGCCCGCCCGGATCGCGGCGATCTCCTCCTGCGAGGTGAAGCGGGCGTAGGCCGCCGCGAACTCGCCGCGCCGCGGGTCGGGTACCGTCTCCGGCGGGAAGGCCCGCGCGAAGTACTCCCGGCCGGGCAGGCCCATGCAGTCCTCGATCAGGGCGAGATCGGGCGCGGCCGGCGGCAGGCCGCAGTGGGCGTACGCGCGTCCCAGCGCCGCGGCCACGGCGCCGACCACGGCGCGGCGGCTGTCCAGCAGGGTCCCGTCCATGTCGAACAGGAAGGCGTAGGGGACCGGCACTCAGCCACGCTCCCTCAGCAACCGGGCCACCTCGCCCGGTTCGGCGTGACGCCCGATCGCCCGCTTGGAGTAGACGAGATCGCCGTCGACGACGACCTCGAAGACGCCGCCGCTCGACGGGATCAGCTCGGCCGCGATCCCGAACTCCCGCTGCAGCTCAGCCGCCAGACCGGCGGCGATGGGGTCGTAGTTTCAGGTCCGGCAGAACTCGATGCTCAGCTTCTTCACGGTCGACCTCCGGTTCAGAACTCGATCAGCAGCTTGGGCCACAGGGCGAGCTTGGTCGAGAACGCGTCGGGCTCGAAGTCGTCGACGTGCACGAGGGTCTCGTGGCCGCCGGCGAGGATGTCCTCGAGGATGTGCTTCTGGATGCCGTTGCTGCGGTCTTCGAGCAGGTTGCGCGTGATGTGCCAGGTCTCGAAGATGCGCCGGCCGACGACGCTGCGCAGGGTCAGCCCGTTGACGATCACGCGGTCGAGGTCCTGGATGTGGAAGTTGCCCTGCTTCAGCCCGAACAGCACGACCTCGCCGCCGCGGCGCGTCGACTGGATCGCGTTGTTGACGCTGCTGTTGAAGCCGGCCATCTCCAGCGAGACGTCCGCGCCGATGCCGCGCGAGGCCTCGCGCACGGCGCGCACGACGTCCTTGTCGGCGGCCCAGCCGTGGGCGGCCGCCTTCGCCGCATCGAACCCGATCACCTCGTCGGCGCCCAGGGCCAGGGCGAGTTCGCGGTTCCTGGCGACCGGCTCGACGCCGATGACGCGCGTGGCGCCCAGGGCCTTCGCGATCATGATCACGAACAGGCCGATGGTGCCGCAGCCGAACACAGCGACCGTCTTGCCGCGCAGGTCGGCGGCGGTGCAGGCGTGCACGGCGTTGCCGAAGGGCTCCTGCAGGGCGGCGACCTTCAGCTTGATCTTGCGGCGGTCGGTGGGCCACAGCACGCCGGCGGGCAGCTTGATGTACTCGGCGAAGCAGCCGTCGCGACTGATGCCGATGATCTGGTCGCGGGCGCAGATGTGGGTCTGGCCGATCTGGCACTGGTAGCAGGTGCCGCAGATGATGTGCGACTCGGTCGAGACGAGGTCCTTGGGGCGGTAGCCGTGGCGCGCCTGCACCCGCGAGCCCGTCTCGACGATCTCGCCGATCATCTCGTGGCCGATGATGCGGGTGGTCGCGTTCTCGCGCTTGAGGCTCTCGAAGATGTGGCCCTTGAAGGCCGTGCGGTGCCAGATGCCGCGGTCGCTGCCGCAGAAGCCGGCGTAGATGATCTTGACGATCACGCGGTCGCCGTCGGACGGGTCCCGCGACTCGTCGATTTCCGGACGGGGCATCTCCTGCTTGATGAAGCCGCGGGTGGCGTCCCACGGCATGGTGGCCTTGTCGTAGACCAGGGCCTGCATCGACTTCGTCACGAGGGGACCTCCTTGGCGCCCGGAAAAGCGACGGCCGGCGCGACCGTCGCCGCCCGGTCCCCAAGGTACGCTCCTCCCGCCGCGCGATCAACCGCGGCGGGGGCTCTCAGTTGACGGTCTCGTAATTGTCGTCCCCGTAGCCCCAGTCGCTCTCGTCGTGGCGGCCGCGGGCGCCGTGCTCCTCCTCCTCGAGCAGGTCGTCGAGGGAGACCAGGTCGGCGGCCGCCTCGAGGACCTCGTCCTCGCGCTCCAGCAGCCCGGCGAAGCCGCCGGTCGGGACGTCGCGGCG
>DYDD01000008.1:0-2539 GCA_020718045.1 Fibrobacter sp.
GCGGCCGACGCGCAGGATCCGCCCGCCGGAGCCGCCGCGCGCTCCGACGTGCTCGCCGCCCGCGCGCAGGCCGCCGCCGCCGCGCACATGGCCAAGGTGGCCCGCGGCGCCATGCTGCCGCACCTGAACCTGCAGGCCGAGAAGAACTGGTTCCACCGCGACGAACTGTTCGGCGACGAAGCCGACAGCTGGACGTTCGGCGTCTACGCCACCTGGGACGTCTTCTCCGGTCTCGATGACGTGGGCGCCCTGCGCAAAGCCCGCGCGCAGAGCCGCGCCGCCGCGCACCTGGCCGACTTCGCACAGCGCCAGGCCGGCCTCGAGCTGGACCAGGCCCGCCGGGAGGCCGGCGCCGCCGCGGAGCGGCTCGAGGTCGCCGTCGACGCCGTGGCGTCCGCGCGGGAGAGCCTGCGCATCGTCGACGAGATGTACCGCGAGGGCCTCGCCTCGATGGTCGACCTGCTGGACGTGCAGGCCATGGCCACGCAGGCCGAGGGCGACCTCGTCCTGGCGCGGCACGACCTGCGCATCGGCGAGGCCAGGACGATCTACGCCGGGGCCATCGACCCCGCCGCCGACCGGGAGGACCGCGAATGAACAACCTGCGGAGGAATCACGCCATGAAGAACGCCATGCTGCTGGCCGCGACCGGCCTGCTGATCGCCGGCCTGACCGGCTGCAACGACGAGAAGCCCGCGACGCACGCCGTCGCGAAGGAGGTCGCCTGCGAGACCGCGACCGCCGAGCTGGCGACGCTGCCGGTGACCGTCGGCGCCGTCGCCAGCGTCGAGCCGGCGGTCCGCGCCCACGTCAGCACCCGCATGATGGGCTGGGTGAGCCGGATCCACGTGCGCGAGGGCGACGCCGTGCGCGCCGGGCAGGCGCTGCTGAGCATCGACGACAAGGACCTGCGCGCCCGGCGCGAGCAGGCCGAGGCCGGCGTCCGCGAGGCCGAGGCCGTGGTCGCCAACGCCGAGGCGACCGCCGCGCGCTTCCGCAACCTGCACGAGCGCAAGGCCGTCTCGAAGCAGCAGCTCGACGACGTGACCACCGGGCTGGAGCGGGCCCGCGCCGGCCTGGCCCAGGCCCAGGCCGCCCGCGCCGAGGCCGGCGTGCACCTCGGCTACCTGAACCTCGTCGCGCCCGCCGCGGGCGTGGTGACGCGCCGCATGGTCGAGGTGGGCGACATGGCGTCGCCCGGGCAGCCGCTGATGTACGTCGACCAGCTCGACCGTCTGAAGGTGGTGGCCGCCGTCGGCGAGCGGGACGTGTCCCTGATCGCGGCCGGCGACACCGCGCGCATTGCCGTGACCTCGCTCGACGGCGCCGTGTTCGCCGCCCCGGTCGCCCGCGTGATCCCCTCGGCGAACCCCGGGTCGCGCACCTACGACGTCGAGCTGTACCTCGAGCACCCCGATCCCCGCCTGCGCCCCGGCATGTTCGCCCGCGTGGACCTGACCACGGGCGAGCGCCGCGGCGTCCTGGTGCCCCGGTCCGCGCTCGTGGTGCGCGGCCAATTGACCGGCGTCTTCCTCGCCGACGACGACGGGACCGCGCGCCTGCGCTGGGTCCGCCTGGGCGACGAGCGGGACGGCATGGTGGAGGTCCTGTCCGGCCTGTCGGGCGGCGAGACGGTCGTCACCGGCAGCGCGGCGCCCCTGAACGAGGGCGACCGGGTGGTGACGCGGTCATGACCCACCAGCCCGGGCAGTACGGCCCCGCCACCAAGCTGGCGCAGGCCTTCATCAACTCGAAGCTGACGCCGCTGCTCATCTTCACCATGCTCCTGCTGGGCATGTTCTCGCTGTCGCTGACGCCGCGCGAGGAGGAGCCCCAGATCGTGGTGCCGATGATCGACATCATGGTCATGCTGCCGGGCGCCGACCCGGCCGAGGTGGAGAGCCGCCTCGCCCGCCCGCTCGAGCAGCGGATCTGGGAGGTCGAGGGCGTCGAGTATGTCTACACCAGCAGCTACCCGAACTTCGCCCTGGTCACCGCGCGCTTCCTGGTCGGCCACGACATGGAGAAGGCCATGGTGCGCGTCTACAACAAGCTGGCCGGCAACCTGGACCAGATGCCGCCGGGCACGCTGCCGCCGCTGGTGAAGGTCCGCTCCATCGACGACGTGCCGATCATGTCGCTCACCCTGTGGAGCCGGGACTACGACCACTTCCAGCTGCGGCAGATCGCCGGCGAGCTGAAGAACGAGATCCAGGACCTCGAGAGCGTCTCGGTCGTGGACGTGGTGGGCGGCCGCAAGCGCGCCATCCGCGTGGAGCTGAACCCCCAGCGCCTGGCCGCCTTCAACGTCACCCCGCTGTCGGTGGTGCCGGTCCTGCAGTCGGCCAACCAGAGCCTGCCCGCGGGCTCGTTCGCGACCCTGGACCGCCAGTTCACGGTCGAGGCGGGCTCGTTCCTGACCTCGGCGCAGGACGTGGCCGACCTGGTGGTCGGCGTGTTCGGCGAGCGCCCGGTGCGCCTGGGCGACGTGGCCACGGTCACCGACGGCCCGTCCGACGTCGACAGCTACGCCTTCCAC
>DYDD01000008.1:2584-4084 GCA_020718045.1 Fibrobacter sp.
GGGGCGGCGACGCTGGCGGCCGGCGGGGGCGGCTTCGCCACGGGCGACGAGTACCCGGCGGTGACCGTCTCGGTGTCCAAGCGCAAGGGCAGCGACGCCACCCGCGTGGCGGCCCACGTCCAGGAGAAGGTGGAGACCCTGCGGGGCCGCCTGATCCCCGGCGACGTCAACCTCACCGTCACGCGCGACTACGGCGAGACGGCGCAGCACAAGGCGAAGGAGCTTATCTTCAGCCTGATGCTGGCGATCCTGCTGGCGGTGATCGTCGTGCTGCCGGCGATGGGCTGGCGCGGGGCGCTGATCATCTTCCTGACCATCCCCACGACCTTCGGCCTGACGCTGTTCATCTACTACATCTTCCACTACACGCTCAACCGCGTGACGCTCTTCGCGCTGATCCTGGTGACCGGCCTGGTCGTGGACGACGCCATCATCATCGTCGAGAACATCCACCGGCACTTCAAGATGGCCGGCCGGCGCAGCCTGCTTGCGGCCCTGCAGGCCATCGACGAGGTCGGCAACCCGACCATCCTGGCCACCTTCACCGTCATCGCCTCGGTGCTGCCGATGGCCTTCGTGCGCGGCCTGATGGGCCCCTACATGCGCCCGATGCCGGTGGGCGCCTCGCTGGCGATGCTCTTCTCGCTGTTCATCGCGCTGGTGGTCGCGCCCTGGCTGGCCGTCCGCCTGCTCGGGCACAAGGACACCGACGCCCTCGATGCGACCGGCGGCTTCGCCGACGACCCCGAGTTCGCGGCCGAAAAGACGGGCTACCACCTGCACGACACCCGCATCTTCAAGCTCTACAGCCGCCTGATGACCCCGCTGATCGCCGACGGGCGCAAGCGGATCCTGGTGCTGGGCTCGGTCGCCCTGCTGACCGTGGCGGTGTCGCTGCTCTTCGTGACGCGCACCGTGCAGGTGAAGATGCTGCCCTTCGACAACAAGAGCGAGTTCCAGGTCATCGTGGACATGCCCGAGGGCACGACACTCGAGCGCACCACCGAGGTGGCGCGCGAGATCGGCGACTACCTCTCCGGCGTGCCCGAGGTCACCGACTACCAGCTCTACGCCGGCGTGCCCGCCCCCGTGAACTTCAACGGCCTGGTGCGCCACTACTTCCTGCGCCAGGGCCCGACGGTGGCCGACCTGCAGGTGAACCTGCTGCCCAAGGGCGAGCGCGACGCCCAGAGCCATGACATCGTCAAGCGCGTGCGCGGCCCGATCCAGGAGATCGCGCAGCGCCACGGCGCCGCGGTGAAGATCGCCGAGGTGCCGCCCGGACCGCCCGTGCTCTCGACGCTCGTCGCCGAGATCTACGGCCCGGATCTCGCCAGCCGCGTGGAGGTCGCGCGCCAGGTGAAGGAAGTCTTCGAGACCACGCCCGGCGTGGTGGACATCGACTGGTTCGTCGAGGCCGACCAGACCCGCTACCGCTTCGTCGTGGACAAGGAGCGCGCCGCGGTGCGCGGCGTCGGCACCGACCAGGTGGCGCAGACG
>DYDD01000008.1:4102-9045 GCA_020718045.1 Fibrobacter sp.
GGCTTCGACGCCGGCCTGGCCCACATCCCGGAGGCGGTCGAGGCCGTTCCCATCACCCTGCGGCTGCCGCAGGCCGGCCGCTCGAGCCTCGAAGCGCTGTCCGATCTCTATGTCTACTCCAGCGCCGGGGCGCTGATCCCGCTGTCGGACGTGGTGAGGATCGAGACCTCGACGCTGCCCCAGAGCCTGCACCGCCGCAACCTCAAGCCGGTGGTCTACGTGACCGCCGACGTGGCCGGCGAGCTGGAGTCGCCGATCTACGCAATCCTCGACATGAAGGAGCGCATCGCGCAGATCCCCCTGCCCGACGGCACCGAGCTGAAGCAGCACTTCAAGGCGCAGCCCAGCGACGGCGAGCAGCCCAGCCTGAAGTGGGACGGGGAATGGCACATCACCTACGAGGTGTTCCGCGACCTGGGCCTGGCCTTCGCCATCGTGCTGGTGCTGATCTACCTGCTGATCGTGGGCTGGTTCCAGAACTTCGTGGTGCCGATCCTGATGATGATCCCGATCCCGCTGACGCTGGTGGGCATCATCCCGGGGCACCTGATCTTCGGCGCCTTCTTCACGGCCACCTCGATGATCGGGTTCATCGCGCTGGCGGGCATCATGGTCCGCAACAGCGTCCTGCTCATCGATTTCATCGAGTCGCGCCTAAAGCAGGGGCTGAGCCTGGAGGAGGCGGTCATCGAGTCCGGGGCCGTGCGCTTCCTGCCGATCGCCCTGACGGCGGGCGCCGTGATCACAGCCTCATCGGTGATGGTGTTCGACCCGATCTTCCAGGGGCTGGCGCTGTCGCTGGTGTTCGGGGCCATGGTCTCGACGCTGCTGACGGTGGTGGTGATCCCGCTGGCCTACTACATGTATAAAAGGGAGTAGATTGCGGCACCGGGGAGTATTTACCTCCGGTTAAATATTGATATGAGGGGACGAAACGCGTAATGTCGTGAGTTACGGGGCAAGTCGGTTTCTCCCTCCAACCCCCGCCGACTTGTTTCGAGGCCGATCGAGCTCCAGCTCGATCGGCCGTTTTCTTGTAACGCTTTTATCCACATTGCGTTGACTGTATTGACGACTCGAACGATATGATATTACGGGCAATAACTAGGGGTTGTCTGATCGGTAGGATCTGTGATAGAATATCCTTCCCGTCATTGCAATGAGGACTGTTGCACCGCCTCGTGGCGGGGCGCTCCGATCCTGTCCCATCATGTGTCCTGGCCTAGCCAGAGAAGGGGTCGAACATGAGAAAAGCTCTCGTCCTAGCCCTGGCTCTCGTCATGCTGGCCGGCGTCTCGGCCGCGGGGAACGTTTCCCGCGGTTTCGAGAAGTACGTCGGCGGCATGTCGGGGAGCGATGAGATCACCGTCCTGGTCGTCCTGCAGGACCAGGTCGATGTGGCTGCCCTCGATTGGCAGCTGCACAACGCGAAGACCTCCATGGAAGACCGCCACGCCACCGTGGTCGGCACTCTCCAGGACGTTTCGAAGCGCTCCCAGGGCCGGCTGCTGGCCGACCTGGCCGCGAGCAAGGCTCTCGGCGAAGTCAGGGGCTACACGTCCCACTGGCTCGTCAACTCGGTCGTCGTGCGCACCACGGTCGACGGCGCCCGCGCCCTCGCGCTGCGCGACGATGTCGAGATCGTCGAGCCCAACCTCGAAGTCGAGCTGATCGAGCCCGCCTACGGGCCCGTGTCCAAGGGAGTCGACAAGGACACCAACGGCATCGGCATCTGCCCGGGCGTGGTCTCCGTCGGCGCCCGCCGCGTGTGGAGCGAACTGGGCATCGACGGCACCGGCGCCGTCGTCGGCACGCTGGACACCGGCGTGGACGGGACCCATCCCGCGCTGTCGGCCCGCTGGCGCGGCAACTTCGCTCCGGCCGCCGAGTGCTGGCTGGACGCCGCCAACCTCGGCGATCCCTCGTTCCCCGTCGACCGCCACTACCACGGTACCCACACGATGGGCACCATCACCGGCCTGGCCGCCGACGACACCATCGGCGTGGCCCCCGGTGCGCTGTGGATCGCCACGAACATCATCAACTCGAGCACCGGCGCCGCATTCGACAACGGCGTGATCGCCTCCTTCGAGTTCATGGCCGATCCCGACGGCAACCCCCTGACCCTGGGCGACGTCCCCGACGTCGTGCAGAACAGCTGGGGCGTCAACGAGAACTTCACCGGCTACTTCGACTGCGACAGCCGCTGGTGGGCCGCGATCGACAACTGCGAGGCCGCCGGCGTCGTGGTGACCTGGTCGGCCGGCAACGAGGGCCCCGGCTCCACCACCCTGCGCAGCCCCGCCGACCGCGCCGCCACCCCGTACAACTGCTTCAGCGTCGGCTCGACCATCGACGCGCCGCCCTTCACGATCAGCAGCTTCTCGAGCCGCGGACCGTCGGGCTGCGGCGGCGCCTACGCCATGAAGCCCGAGATCTGCGCCCCCGGCGACAACGTCTACAGCGCCGAGCCCGGCGGCACCTACCAGTACCTGGGCGGCACCTCGATGGCCGGCCCGCACATCGCCGGCGTCGTCGCCCTGATGCGCTCGGCCAACCCGGGCCTGGACGTCATCACGATCAAGCAGATCCTGATGGACACCGCCATGGACCTGGGCACCGTCGGCGAGGACAACACCTACGGCCACGGCTTCGTGCAGGCCTACGACGCCGTGCTGGCGGTCATGCAGGGCTACGGCACGGCCGCGGGCGTCGTGACCAACAGCGTCACCGGCAATCCGATCTCCGGCGCGCTGGTCGAGGTCGCCGGCACCCCGCGCGCGACCAACACCAACGCCCTGGGCGCCTACACCATGATGATGGAGCAGGGCTCCTACACCTTCGACTACTCGGCCTTCGGCTTCCTGCCCGGCTCTCAGCCGGTGACGGTCGTCGAGGACGTCACGACCACGGCCGACATGGCCCTGACGCCCGCGCCCTCGGCCATGATCTACGGCTACGTGTTCGACGACTCGGCGGCGCCGGTCAGCGGCGCGACGGTCCGGGCGCTGGGCACCCCGGTGACCCCGGCCACGACCGACGGCGCCGGCTACTACGAGCTGACCCTGCCCGTCGGGTCGACCTACAACGTGCTGGCCCAGGCCTACGGCATGGGCAGCCAGCAGGTCGCCATCAACCTGACGGCGAACGTGCAGCAGGACTTCACGCTGCCGGCCCTGATCTTCGACAACTTCGAGAGCGGCGGCCTGACGCTGTTCCCGTGGGAGACCTCGGGCAACGCCGACTGGTTCGTGACCACGACCGACGCCTACGAGGGCACGCACAGCGTGCGCAGCGGCGACATCAACGACTCCGAGGCGTCGGTGCTGTCGCTCACGCTGGACGTGCTCGCGGCCGGGAACATCGAGTTCTACTACCGGGTGGAATCCGAGGCCGGCTACGACTACCTGCACTTCGCCATCGACGGCGCCGAGCAGGGAGCCTGGGACGGCATGGTGCCCTGGTCGCTGGCGTCCTTCGCGGTGGGTGCCGGCACCCACACCTTCACCTGGACCTACGACAAGGACAGCTCGGTCAGCACCGGCGCCGACTGCGCCTTCGTCGACTTCGTCGTCTTCCCGACGATCGTGCCCCCGGCGTACCCGTCGGTGGCCTGGTCGCCCGCCAGCCTGACCCAGGTCCTGAACCCGCTGGGGATCGCCCAGCAGTTCATCACGCTGGACAACAACGGCGACGGCGAGCTGGCCTGGACCGCGACGGCGAACATGGACCTGCCCGGCACCGACGCGGCCGCGCAGCCCGAGGCCATCGACCTGCCCAAGGGCGCCGTCGACCCCCGCGAGGGCACGTCGCCGGCGCTGGGCTCCGGCGGCCCCGACGGCTTCGGCTACACCTGGATCGACAGCGACGCCTTCGGCGGCCCCGTCTACAGCTGGGCCGAGATCAACGGCGTCGGCACGGCCATGGCCGACGGCGACGACATCACGTCCTCGCCGATCAACCTGGGCTTCAACTTCAGCTTCTACGGGACCGGCTACTCGGCCGTCCGGGTCTGCTCGAACGGCTGGCTGTCGTTCACTTCGACGGTGACGACGTACACCAACGCCGCCATCCCGAACGCCGCCGAACCCAACAACATGATCGCCCCGTTCTGGGACGACCTGAACCCGTCGACCGCCGGCACGGTGTACTACTACGCCGACGTCGCCAACCAGCGGTTCATCGTGCAGTGGGACGCGGTCGTGCGCTACGGCACCACGGAGGCCGAGACCTTCCAGGCCATCCTGAACGCCGACAACACGATCGTCTACCAGTACAAGACGATGAACGGCACGCTCACCGCTGCGACCGTCGGCATCGAGAACGCCACCGGCACCGACGGACTGCAGGCCGTGTTCAACGCGGCCTACGTCCACAACAACCTGGCCGTGCTGTTCAGCTCCGTGCCGCCGCCGGCCCCCTGGCTGTCGGTTGCGCCCGCGAGCGGCACCCTGCCCGGCCACACCGCCGGCGGGTTGATCGCGGTCAACTTCGACGCGACCGACCTGATCGACGGCGTCTACACCGGCAACGTGGTGATCACGACCAACGACCCGGATCACACCCAGATCGTGGTGCCGGTGACCCTGACGGTCACCAGCTCGGTGGGCGTCGAGGATCCGGAGGGCGACGACCAGCCCGGGACGAACGCGGTGCCGCGCGTCACGCAGCTGTTCCAGAACTCCCCGAACCCCTTCAACCCGTCCACGACGATCAGCTTCGACCTGTCCCGCCCGTCGGCGGTCTCCCTGGAGATCTACGACCTGCACGGCCGGGTCGTGCGGCGCCTGGTGCAGGGACACCTGTCCGCCCAGCACCACACCGTCACCTGGGACGGCCGCAACGACGCCGGGCAGCCGACGCCCAGCGGCACTTACATGTATCGGATGCGGTCGGACGAGATGACCTACTCCAAGAGCATGCTGCTCCTGAAGTAATCCGAG
>DYDD01000008.1:9090-32994 GCA_020718045.1 Fibrobacter sp.
CCGTTTCCGCGTCCGGGAACCGGGTCCGCCCCCCCGTCGACGCCCCCCCGTCGACGCCCGCCCAGTCCCGACGGATGCCGGAAACGGCGTCCATTCCCGTTCAAGTCCCCCCCGCCGCGTCCGAATACCATTGCGTGCGCGTCCGGACTGCCCGGAACCGCCGAAAGGCCGAGGATGTCCCGAGATCGGTTGCAGCAGCCCTCGCCCGGCTGCAGACCCTCCTGGACGGCGATGCTCATCGCCGCCCTGGTGCTGTCCTGCTGCCAGAGTGTTGCCGGGGCGACCGACGCCGCCGGCCGGGACGACCTGCCCCGGGTCAAGGCCGCGATCATCTACAACATCTGCAAGTTCGTCGAATGGCCGCCGGCCGGGGCCGGGGAATTCGTGATCGGCGTTTTCGGCCGCAACGAGGACGGCCCGGACCTCGCGATCCTGGAAGGCAAGCAGATCCACGCACGGGCGGTCCGCATCGTCGACGTCGTCAACGCCTCGGACCTCGTCGCATGCCACGCGGCGTACGTCGGGGAACCCGGGCTCGCGGCCGAGGCCTGGTCGTTCCTCGATGGGCTGCCGGTCCTGACCTTCGGCGACCGGGGTGCGTCGGACGCCCCCGCCGGGATGATCGAGCTCGTCCACGACAGCGACCGCCTCCGCTTCGACGTACACAAGGCGCCGGCGGCCAGGACGGGCCTGCAATTCAGTTCCCAGCTGCTCAAGCTGGCGCGAAGCGTGACGGATGAATGACCGCAGGCGATTCCGGGCCCGTTCGGAGGTGGGGCGGCCGGGGATCGAGAATCAAGAAGGATGTTCCCGATGAAGGCGTTGCTCGGACACGCGAATCTGGACACGCGACTGCGCGTCATCATCGCCGCCACGGGCGTGGTGACGATGGTCCTGATGGTCGCGACCGTCATCTGCTACGACGTGATCGCCTCGCGCGCGGCGCTCCGCCGTGAGCTGGTGATGCTGGCCGAGGTGGTGGGCGCCAACAGCGCCTCGCCATTGATGTTCGACGACCGGACGTTCGCGGACCAGACGCTGTCGAGTCTCGGCGCCGCCCACAACATCCGTCGCGCCGCCCTGTACCGGGACGACTCCGAAGTCTTCGCCGCCTACGCCGACTCGTCCCTGGCGACGGCTGACGGCGGCCGCCGCGCCGGTGTCATGGCTCACGAGGCGCCCGTCATCTGGGAAGACGAACAGATCGGCCGCATCTGGATCGAGACGAGCCTGGATGGTATCCGTACCCGGAGTTTGAATCTCATCGCCCTGCTCTCGATCGTCGTCGCGGTCATCACCGGACTGCTGATCCTCGTCTCCGACCGCTTGCAACGGACTGTTTCGGGACCGATCCTCCAGCTGGCCGGGATCGCCGACCGGATCTCGCGGGATCGGGACTACGCGCTGCGCGTGCCCGTCCAGGGTCGTGGCGAGATCGGCAGGCTGGTGACGGCGTTCAACGGCATGCTGGCACAGATCCAGAACCGGGAACAGGCGCTGTAGGAGGCGCGGGATACCCTGGAGCTCCGGGTCGAGGAGCGCACGCGCGAGCTGACCCTCGCCAAGGAGCACGCCGAGGCGGCGGATCGCGCCAAGTCGGAGTTCCTGGCGAACATGAGCCACGAGATCCGCACGCCCATGAACGGCGTCCTGGGCATGACGGAGCTCCTGCTCGGGACCGCGCTGGATGTCCGGCAGCGGCGTTTCGCCGAGACCATCCGCGGATCGGGCGAGGACCTGCTGACGATCATCAGCAATATCCTGGACTTCTCGAAGATCGGGGCCGGCAAGCTGGAGTTGGAGCTGATCGAGTTCGATCCCCGCGAGTCGGCGGAGGACGTGGTATCCCTGCTCGCGGGAAACGCCCAGTCCAAGCATCTCGAGCTGACTTGTTTCGTCTCGAAGGACGTGCCCGACCTGGTCAGGGGCGACGCCGTGCGGTTGCGGCAGATCTTCGCCAATCTGATCGGCAACGCCATCAAGTTCACCGAGCGCGGCGAGATCGCCGTGCAGGTCGATGCCATCGACGACGACGACGAGCACCTGACCCTGCGCTGCGAGGTGCAGGATACCGGCATCGGCCTGGAGCCGGGGGCGCAGCATCGCATCTTCGAGTCCTTCCAGCAGGCGGACGGTTCGACGACCCGCCGCTACGGCGGCACGGGTCTCGGCCTGGCGATCTCCCGGCAGCTCGTCGAGCTGATGGGAGGCGTGATCGGCGTCGACAGCCAGCTCGGGGTCGGTTCGCGGTTCTGGTTCACGGTCTCGCTCGGCCGCGTCGCCGGCGCCGCGCCGGCGGATCCGAACACGCTCACGGCCGGTCATCGCGTTCTGGTGGTCGACGACAGCCAGACGAATCGCACCGTCCTGCGCCACCACCTCGCCAGCTGGGGCCTCGCCTGCGAGGAGGCCGGCGGCGCCGAAGAGGCGTGGCGGCTGATCGGCGACGCCGCGGACGCGGGTGGACGATTCGACCTGGCGATCCTCGACTACAACATGCCGGTGACCAACGGCATCGAGCTGGCCGCCACGATCCGCAACGACCAGCGCCTGCGGGAACTGCCGCTCATCCTGTTGACCTCGGTCGCCCACGAGGCCCGGGCGGCCCGGATCCACGAGCAGGGGTTCGCCTACCTGCTCAGCAAGCCGCTGCGACGGCAACACCTGCATGACGCGGTGCTCGGCATCTTCCGCGCCGTCACGACCGCAGCCGAGACGCCGGCGTCGCCGAGCCGAGAGCCTCAACTGCAGTTCCCGAACGTGCGCGTGCTCGTCGCCGAGGACAATCCCGTCAACCAGGAAGTCGCCCGCGGCATGCTGGACAGCTTGGGATGCCAGACGACGCTGGCTGCCAACGGCGGCCAGGCGGTCGAAATCTGGGCGAGCGGATCCTTCGATCTGATCCTCATGGACTGCCACATGCCGGTTGTCGACGGCTTCACGGCGACACGCTGGATCCGCGACCGCGAACGGCTGGCAGGCGGGGGGCGGCACATCCGCATCGTCGCGCTGACGGCCAACGTGCTCCAACGCGACCGCCAGGAGTGCCTGGCCTCCGGCATGGACGGCTTCCTGAGCAAGCCCTTCACCCATAGCGAGCTGCATGGAATCATCGAAAGCGCCTGCCTCGACGGGACCGGCGGCGACAGCTCTGCGGGGGTTCCGACCGATCCCGGCCAGGTGGATCGGGAAGATTCGGAAGCGACGGCGGATTACCGCGAGACCTGCGACGAATTGAAGCGTAACCGGGCCGAACAGGAGCCTCTCGTTCCGACGCGCTGAATCCGCCAAGACAGGAGTTCGCATGTTCACGCACACAACGGCAGTCGGGAGCGGGGAGGTAAAGCCGCAGGCGCGGCGACTCGCCCGACGACGGGTCACGATGACCTTTGGGATCTGGCTGCTCGCGATCGCGTTCTCCGCGACGGGGACGGTCGGAGCGGAACCGGCCACGACCGACCTGACGGAGATGAGCCTCGAGCAGCTGATGGACATCCGCGTGTACGCGGCGGCCCGACGGGAGCAGAAGACGTCCGAGGTCGCCTCGTCGGTGACGATCATCACGTCCCAGGAGATCCGGGACTACGGCTGGCGAACGCTGGCGGACGTGCTGAACACGGTGCCGGGCCTGTACGCGACCTACGACCGCGCCTACCACTACATCGGCGTACGCGGCTTCAGCCGCAGCGGCGACTACAATTCCCGCATCCTGGTCCTGCTCAACGGCACGCGGGTGAACGAACCCATCTACGACAACGGCGGCGTGGGCAACGACGCCATCGTGTGTCTGGACATGGTGGAGCGCATTGAGGTGGTGCGCGGGTCGGCGACGAGCTTCTACGGCAACAACGCGCTGCTCGCCGTCGTGAACGTCATCACCGTGGACGACGTCGACGCCCATGGCGGGAGCGCCGTCGCGGAATACGGGAGCTTCGCCACACGGCGGGGGTTCGTCGCCGTCGGATACCGGCTGCCGTCGGGACCGGACATCCGCGTGTCTGCATCACGCGCCGACAGTCGCGGGCAGGATCTCTACTTCCCGGAATTCGACGCGCCGGAAACCAACCACGGCCTCGCCGAGGACATGGACCGGGAACGGCACGCCGAACTCCTGGCCCGCCTCACCTGGGGCGACCTGGCGTGCCAGTTCTCCTGGGTGGACCGCGTCAAACGCGCCCCGGCCGCCGCCTTCGGCGTCCGTTTCAACGCCCGCGGCACCCAGGACGAGGACGCGCGGACCACGGGCAGCCTGACGTACGGCCGCGACGTCGCCCGCGGTGTCAACCTCCAGGCGATGCTGTCCCGCGGCACCTACGGCTACGAGGGTTGTTTCGTCATGGGCGTGTCCGAGGCACAGGACGGCAGCGAATTGAGTCTGAACCAGGATCACGCGTGGGCTGCCTGGTGGGGTGCCGACCTCAAGGCATCCACGACCCTGCTGCCGCGCAACCGGATCACCGTCGGATACGAGTACCGCGAGAACAGCCGGCTGGAACAGAGCAACTTCGACCGCGGAGCCGAGGCCGTCAATTTCGAGCACGGACGGGCGGCAATCGCTACGGGACTCTACTTCGAGGACGAGGTCGTGCTGGCGGACTGGGCGCACCTGCTGGCGGGTATGCGCTACGACCTGATCGGCATTTCGGACGACGAGCAACTGAGCCCGCGCACCGCCCTGCTGCTGACGTCCAGCAAAGGCGGCACCCTCAAGCTGCTCTACGGCGAGGCGTTCCGCTCCCCGAACCCCTTCGAGCTGTACTATAACGACGGCAACTACTCGTCCAAGGCGAATCCGGACCTCGACCAGGAAACCATCCGCACCTACGAGATCGTCGTCGACCAGCGGCTGAACGAGTGGATGTACGGTTCGGCGGCGGTGTTTTCGTACACGATCGAGGACCTCATAAGCCAGACGCTGGATCCCGGCGACGGGCTGTTGCAGTACAACAACACGGGACGGGCCGAGGCCGACGGCACGGAGCTCAGCCTCCGCTGCCAGTTCCCCGGCAACGTCGCGGGAGCTGCGAGCTACAGCTACACCGATGCCTGCGACAGCCGCACGAGGGCCTGGCTGAACAATTCGCCTCGTCGGTTGGGCCGTTTGCGCCTGGCGGGGCCGCTCGCCGGGACGAAGCTGCGGGGGGGCGTCGAGTTGCTGCATGAGGGCGTGCGCAGAACGCTCAGCGGGGGCAACACGGAGGCCTCCACGATCGCGAACGCGAATGTGGTCTGGACGGACAGCACCGGCGATTACGAGCTGTCGTTGACGGTGTACAACTTCCTGGACCGGACCTTCGGCTATCCCGGCGGGGAGGAGCACTCCCAGGACGAGATCCCGGCCGACCGGCGGAGCTTCCGCGTGAGGGGCAGCCGTCGGTTCTGACCAGGTGCCGCGGCGGGGTCACTTCCCGGCCGTCTCCTCCACCATGATCGCCCGCCGCTGCTGGAAGGACTCGTTCTGCGGGTCCTTGGCGATGGCTTTGTCGAGCCACGACAGCGCCTCGTCCGTCATCCCGCGCGCGTAGTAGACCACCGCCACCGTGTCGCAGACCTCGGGGTCGTCGCCGCTCAGCTCGGCGGCACGCAGGGCGTGGGTCGTGGCCTCCTCGAGGCCCTGCTTCTGCTCCGAAAGGGACCAGGCCAGGGCGTTCAGGGTGCGGACGTCGTCGGGGTTCAGCTTCAGCAGCTCGTGGAAGGAGGCGGTCTGGCCGGGCAGGTCGCCGGCGCGGCCCTGCGCCCAGGCCGTGAAGCCGAGCACCTCGCCGCGGTCCGCGGCGGCCGGGAACTCCGTCAGCAGCCGCTGCAGGTGCGCCACGGCCGCCGGGTAGTCGCGGGCCATGGCCTCCATCTCCGCCAGGGCCTGCAGGGCCGGGGCGGCGCGGCCCTCGACGTTGGCCGGATCCAGCTCGAGCACGCGGGTCAGGGCCGCGCGGGCCGGCTCGACCTCTCCCCGTTCCGAGTACTTCGCGCCGAGACGGCCGAGCAGCTCGAGGTCGTCGGGCGCGGCGGCGAGGCGCGCCTGCAGGTCGGTCAGCGTGTTGCGGCCGGCGGCGTAGTCGATGACCGTGGCGAGGAACTCCTCGGCGGGGCGGAAGCCCAGGAAGCGGTCGATCTCGGAGCCGTCGGACCGGCAGAGCACCATCGTGGGCATCGCCTTGACGCCGAACTGTTTGGCCAGCGGCTTGAAGGGCTCCTGGTCCACGTCGACCTTGTAGGTGACGAGCTTGCCCAGCTCCGCCACCACCGCGGGCTGGTTGTAGACCTGGGCATCGAGCATCTTGCAGGGTCCGCACCAGGTGGCGAAGAAGTCGATGAAGATAGGCTTGCCGGCGGCGGTCGCCTCGGCGACGACCTCGGTCCAGGGGCGGCCCTCGCGCCAGTCGAGCGGCGCCCCGGGCGCGGCCGCGGGGGTTTCGGCGACGGCGAGGGAGGCCGCAGCCGCGAGGGCCAGGGCGGAGAGGGCGAGCGTGCGCATGGTTCTCCTCTAGAGCGCGGTGAAGTGCTGGACGGCCCGGTCGGCCAGGTCCTTGAAGCCGCCCCAATATAGTCCCAGGAACAGGGTCGGCGCCGCCAGCAGGACCAGCGTGACGTAGTGCAGCGGCGCGATCGGCACCGCGGGCGCGTCGGCGGGCGCCTTCGTGAAGTACATCGTGCGCGCGATCTTCATGTAGTAGAAGAGGCTCACCACGCTGTTGAGCACGCCGACGATCGCCAGCCAGTACCAGCCCTCGTGCATGACCGCGGCGAAGAGGTAGAACTTCCCGATGAAGCCGGCGGTCGGCGGCAGGCCCGTCAGCGAGAACAGGAACACGATCATCATCGCCGCCGCCCAGGGCGAGCGGAAGCCCAGACCGGCGTAGTCGTCCAGGTGCTCGCTCTTGAGCGAGTTGTTCAGGGCGACCACGAACAGGAAGGCGCCCAGGTTCATCAGGGCGTAGACGAGCAGGTAGAAGAGGATCGCCTGCAGGCCCTCCGCGGTGAGCATCAGGAAGCCCATCAGCAGGTAGCCGGCGTGGGCGATGCTGGAGTAGGCCAGCAGGCGCTTCACGTTGACCTGGCGCACGGCCACCAGGTTGCCGAAGGTCATCGTCGCCACCGACAGCACGGCGATCAGCAGGCGCCAGTCGACCCGGTCGACCGCCGGCTGCATCGTGGTGTAGAAGAAGCGGATCATCAGGGCGAAGCCGGCCGCCTTGGGACCCACCGAGAAGAAGGCCGACACCGGCGTGGGCGCGCCCTCGTAGACGTCGGGAGCCCAGAAGTGGAAGGGCACCATGGCGATCTTGTAGCCCAGGCCCGCCAGCAGCAGCACGCAGACCGTCAGCAGGGACAGCGGGTCGCCGGCGCCGGCGGCCAGGGCGTCGCGGACGCCGGCGTAGGTGAGCGACCCGGTCAGGCCGTACAGCAGCGACAGGCCGTAGAGCATGACGCCGGAGCTGACCGCCCCGAAGATCACGTACTTCAGCGAGGCCTCGGTCGCGCGCAGGCTGTTGCGCATGTAGCCGGCCATCACGTAGCTGCTGAGCGAGACCAGCTCCAGCGACAGGTAGAGCATCAGCAGGTCGCGGGCCTCGGCCATGACCATCATGCCGCCGGTCATCAGTGCGATCAGGGCGTAGTACTCGCCCTTGTTCTCGCGGGACCGGCCCATGATCTCCTCGCTCGCCCAGGAGACCAGCAGCGTCGCCACGGCGATCAGCGAGAACAGGATGCGGAAGAAGGCCGCCATCCCGTCCACGACCACCAGGCCGCCGAGGATCGTGCGCTCGGGCGCGTCCAGCCCGGCGAAGGAGAGGGCCAGCGCCGTCAGGGCGCCGGCCATCACGACGGCGAAGGGCACGACCGGCCGCCGGCGGACCACCAGGTCGCCCAGCAGGGCCAGCAGGAAGGCGCCGAACATCACGGTCTCGGGCAAAAATCCGCCCAGGTCCGACCAGTCCGGGATCTGCAGCATGTCCACGCTCACGGGCATCTCCCCGTCGCGGCCGCGGTCAGCCGGCCACGACCTTGATCAGATGGTTCAGCGACACCTTCATCAGGTCGAGCACGGGCATCGGGTAGACGCCCAGGACCAGCACGATGATGCCGATGGGCACCAGGGTGCACAGCTCACGGGCGCTGATCTCGGGCAGCGAGTCGTACTTCGCGTTCTTCTCGCCCAGGAACACGCGCTGCAGCATCCACAGCACGTAAGCGGCGCCCACGACGATGCCCAGGGCGCTGACGATGGTGATCGTGCGGTGCGTCGGGAAGGCGCCGATGAAGACCATCGCCTCGCTGACGAAGCCGCTCAGGCCCGGCAGGCCGACGGCCGCGAACAGCGCGAACGAGAAGACCGAGGTGTAGACCGGCAGCTGCAGGCCCAGGCCGCCGAAGCCGTTGATGTCGCGGTGGTGGGCGCGGTCGTAGATCACGCCCACGCAGAGGAACATCATGGCCGTGATCGTGCCGTGGTTGAACATCTGCAGCACGGCGCCGTTGATGCCGGCCTCGTTCATCGCCGACATGCCCAGCAGCACGTAGCCCATGTGGCTGACCGAGGAGTAGGCCACGAGCTTCTTCATGTCCGTCTGCGCCATGGCGCAGAAGGCGCCGTAGAGGATGTTGACCGCGCCGAGGATCGCCATCGGCACCATGAAGCCGACGGCCTGGTCGGGCAGCATCGGGTAGCTGATGCGCAGCAGGCCGTAGGTGCCCATCTTCAGCAGCACGCCGGCCAGGATGACCGAGACGGCCGTGGGCGCCTCGACGTGGGCGTCGGGCAGCCAGGTGTGGAAGGGGAACACCGGCACCTTGATGGCGAAGCCGATGAACAGGCCCATCCAGATCACGAAGCGCACGTTGGACAGCGCGAGGATGCCGCCGTGGTTGGCCTGGTCCATCATGTGCAGCATGTTGAAGGTGTGGCCGCCGGTGACCGGGTCCTTCACGTTGTAGTAGAAGGCGATCATCGCCAGCAGCATCAGCACCGAGCCGGCCAGCGTGTACAGGAAGAACTTGATGGCGGCGTATTCCTTGCGCGGGCCGCCCCAGATGCCGATCAGGAAGTACATCGGCAGCAGCATCACCTCCCAGAACACGTAGAACAGGAAGAAGTCCAGCGCACAGAAGACGCCCATCATGCCGGCCTCGAGCAGCAGGAACAGGCTGAAGTAGCCCTTCACCGCCTTCTCGATCCGCCAGGAGGCGATGATGCACAGGAACGACAGCAGGGCCGTCAGCAGCACCATCGGCACGCTCAGGCCGTCCACGCCCAGGAAGTACTCGATGTTGAAGCTCTTGATCCAGGTGTAGTGCTCCGTGAACTGCATGTTCGCCGTGGTGCGGTCGAACTGCAGGAAGAGCTGCACCGCCAGCAGCAGCGGCACGGCGGTCGCCGCGGCGGCGATCCACTTGGTGAAATCCTTGTACCGGCCGGGCAGGCCGGCGATCACCGCCGCGCCGATGACCGGCGCGAAGGTCATCCAGGACAGGAGATGGTCAGCCATCGAGACGCTCCTCTCGGGGTAGCACCGCTACAGGGCGCGGAAGACGAACACGAGCAACAGGACGGAGAAGCAGGCGTACGCCAGGTACGACTGCACCCGCCCGGTCTGGACGCGCCGGAAGCCCTCGCCGGCCCCCTGGATCACCGCGCCCACACCGTTGACCAGACCGTCGACGACGTACCGGTCCGCGAGACCGGCGAACCAGCTCAGCACGCGGGTCAGGTACCCCATGCCGTTGACGATGCCGTCGATCACCAGGCGGTCGAAGGCGCCGTTGAGCCAGCTGAACCACAGCGTGAAGCGGTAGACCGTCGCCGCGTAGAACTCGTCGAAGAAGTACATGTTCTGCAGGACGTGGTGCACGCGCGGCAGCCGCGCCAGGACCGCCGGCGCGCTGATGCGCCCGCGGACGTAGGTCAGCCACGAGACCAGGATGCCCAGGCCGGCGACCAGGATCGAGAGGACCATGGCCGTGAGGTGCGCCTGGTGGCGGACGTGGGCGTCGTGGGCGTCGCCGTGGGCCGCTTCGCCGTGGGCGGGCGCTTCGTGCGTCGCCTCTACGTGCGCGGGTTCGCCGTGGGGCTCCTGCGGCAGGGCGTGCTCGTCGTGCGCGGCGGCCGGGACCGCGTGGACCTCGTCGGCATGCGGCGCGCCGGGCGCTTGCGCCACGATGCGCGCCATGTCGTACGGCGCAACGAAGCGCGAGAACCAGCCCTCCGACGGGCCGCGCCAGCCCGAGGAGACCACGGCCAGCACCGCCAGGGTCACCAGGGGCGCCGTCATCGTCCAGGGCGACTCGTGGGCGTGGTGGTGGCGCTCCTCGTCGCGGGGCTTGCCCATGAAGGTCAGGAACACCATGCGGAACATGTAGAAGGCGGTGAGCCCGGCCGCGATCAGGGCCAGCAGGAAGGGCACGTAGTGGGTCTTCGTCATGCCGAAGGCCAGCGCGCCGGCCAGGATGGCGTCCTTGGAGTAGAAGCCCGAGAAGAAGGGCACGCCCGAGATCGCGAGGGTCGCGATCAGGAAGGTCCAGAAGGTGATCGGCATCTTGCGGCGCAGGCCGCCCATCAGCGGCATCTCCTGCGTGTGGACGGCGTGGATGACCGAGCCGGAGCCGAGGAAGAGCAGGGCCTTGAAGAAGGCGTGCGTCCAGAGGTGGAACATGCCGGCCGAGGCGACGCCGACGCCCATCGCCATCACCATGTAGCCGAGCTGGCTGATGGTGGAGTAGGCCAGGGACTTCTTGATGTCGGTCTTGACCACGGCGATGGTCGCGCCCAGGAAGGCCGTGATCGCGCCCACGTAGGCCACCACCAGCAGGGCGTTGGGGTCGAACAGGGGCAGCAGGCGGGCGACCATGTAGACGCCGGCGGCGACCATCGTCGCGGCGTGGATCAGGGCGCTGACCGGCGTGGGGCCCTCCATGGCGTCGGGCAGCCAGATGTGCAGCGGGGCCTGCGCCGACTTGCCGACGCAGCCCATGAACAGGCCGACGCCCGCCAGCGTCAGCAGGCCGCCCGACAGCGGGTCCAGGTGCGCGGCGGCGAACAGCTCGAAGTAGTTGAAGGTCCCGTAGGCCGTGAAGAAGATCAGGATGCCCAGGAAGAAGCCGAAGTCGCCGACGCGGTTGGTCAGGAAGGCCTTCTTGTTGGCGGCGGCGGCCGACGGCTTGTGGAAGAAGAAGCCGATCAGCAGGTAGCTCGCCAGGCCCACCAGTTCCCAGAACACGTACAGGAACAGCAGGCTGTTGCTGAGCACGATGCCCAGCATCGAGAAGGTGAAGAAGCCCAGGAAGGCGAAGAAGCGCTCGTAGCGGCGGTCCCCGTGCATGTAGCCGATCGAGAACAGGTGCACCAGGAAGCTGACGGTGGTCACCACCACCAGCATGACCGCGGTCATGCCGTCGACCAGGATACCGGCGTCGGCGGTGAAGCGGCCCAGGTCGAGCCAGCGCACGCCGCCCTCGATCCGCAGCCCCGGGTCGCCGACGGCCCAGAAGCGGGCGAAGATCCGCAGGGACAGCAGCCAGGCGACGCCGAGCAGCCCCGTGCCCAGCCAGTCGCCCTGCCGCGGCAGCTTCTTCCCGAGGAAGAAGAGGACCGCGTAGGACAGCAGCGGCAGCAGCAGGATGGCCAGCGCCGTCAGCAGGATGGCATGTTCGCTCATCGCGATGCTTCTCCCTTATCGCTTCAGCCGGTTGACGGTGTCCACGTTGACCGTCCCGAAGTTGCGGAACATCGCCAGCACGATCGCCAGGGCCACGGCGGCCTCGGCCGCCGCCAGCACGATGACGAAGGCGGCCACGATGTGTCCCTCGACGCCGCCGTCGACGAAGCGGGCGAAGGCCACGAAGTTCAGGTTCGCGGCGTTGAGGATCAGTTCCACGCCCATCAGCAGGGCGACGGCGTTGCGGCGCGTCAGCACCGCGTAGAGGCCGAGCCCGAAGAGCAGGGCGCTCACGGTCAGGTAGTGCTCCAGGCCGACGGTCATGACCGCACCTCCCCTTCGCCTGCCGCGTCGTCGGCGTCGGCCGCGTCGTCCGCAGGCGCGCGCTCGCGGATCAGGATGGCCGCGCCGACCATGGCCGCCAGCAGCACCAGCGAGGCGTACTCGAAGGGGAAGACGAAGGTCGTCATCAGGCCCGTGCCGATCTCGGCCACGGTCGCCTCCGGCGCGCCGGCGGCGCGCTCCGGCCAGCGGGTGCCGACGATCACCATGTAGATCAGGGCGAAGACCAGCAGGGCCAGGATCGCCGCGGGCACGGCCCGGTCCAGGCCGCGGCGCGGCGCGTCGCCGCGCGGGATGCGCGTCATCATCACCGCGAAGATCACCAGCACCAGGATGCCGCCGATGTAGACGACGGTCTGGGTCACGGCCAGGAAGTCCGCCCCCAGCTGGGCGTAGAGGCCGGCCACCCCGAACAGGGTGAACAGCAGGCTGAAGGCCGCGTGCACGACGTTGCGGCTGGCCACGACGAAGAAGCCGGACAGCACCGTCAGCAGCGCGAAACCGTAGAAGACGAGGTCTCCGCTCACGCTCCCCCTCCTTCCCCGCCGCCGGCGCCGGGCGCCGTCTCCGGCAGGTCCGCCCGTCGGGGCGCCTTGGCGATCCGGTCGGGGTCCGGCGGCGCCGCCGCGACCTGCTCCACGAAGAATCCCATCTGCAGGCGGCGCTCCTTGTGGCAGGGCACCGGGTGCGCGGGGTCGACGAACTCGTAGACCAGGCGCCGGCGGTCGTAGAGCGCGTGGTCGTAGTCGAGGCTGTGCTGGCAGGCGAAGGTGGGACACTCCTCGGTGCAGAGGCCGCACCAGATGCACTTGTTGTAGTCCACCGCGTAGCGGTGCATGAAGCGGTCCTTGCCCTTGCCCGTGGTCTCGATGTAGATGCAGTCCACGGGGCAGACCTTGGCGCAGCGCAGGCAGCCGTCGCAGAGGTTCGTGTCGTTGATGATGAAACCCTTGAACCGCGCCGGCAGCACCCAGCGCTCGTCGGGGTACTGCAGCGTGACGGGCTTGCGCGCCACGTGCTTGGCGGTGATCCCCATGCCCTTCAGGGCCGAGGCCACCGCGTCGTAGATTCCGCGCAGATACTGGGTCATGTTCCGCTCCGGTGGCGCGACGGTCAGCCCGCCTGGCCCGTCGCCAACATCCAGATGCCGGCGCCCAGGACGCAGACCAGCGCCAGGGGCACCATCACCTTCCAGCACACGTGCATCAGCTGGTCGACGCGCAGGCGCGGCAGCGTCCAGCGCAGCCACATCTGCAGCAGCACCAGCAGCACCGCCTTGATCACGAACACCAGGCCCGGCAGGAACACCGGCCCGAACAGGGGCTGCCAGCCGCCCAGGAACACCGCCGTGGCGACGCAGGAGACCAGGAACAGGTTCGCGTACTCGGCCAGGAAGAAGAACGCGAAGCGCATGCCCGTGTACTCGGTGTGGTAGCCGGCCACCAGCTCCGACTCGGTCTCGGGCAGGTCGAAGGGGCCGCGGTTCACCTCGGCGATCGAAGCCACGAAGTACAGCAGGAAGGCCACGAACAGGAACGGGTCGTGCAGGAAGTGCCAGCGCCAGATCCCGCCCTGCTGGGCGATCACGATGTCGTTCATGTTCAGCGAGCCGGTGATCATCACCACCGGGATGCAGGCCAGGGCCAGCGGGATCTCGTAGCTCACGGCCTGCGCGGCGCCGCGGGCGGCGCCGTAGAGGGACCACTTGTTGTTCGAAGCCCAGCCGGCCATCAGGATGCCGATGGTGGCGGCGCTGCTGACCGCGAAGATGTAGAACAGGCCCAGGTCCAGGTCGGCGGCGATGAAGCCGGGCGCGAAGGGGATCGCGGCCCAGGCCATCAGCGAGCCGACGAAGATCACGAACGGCGCCAGCATGAACAGCGGCTTGTCGGCGTCCCGCGGGACGATGTCCTCCTTGCCGAGGATCTTCACCATGTCCGCCACCGGCTGCAGCACGCCGTGCCAGCGGCCGACGCGCATGGGGCCGTAGCGGCTCTGGATGAAGCCGGCCACCTTGCGCTCCGCCCAGGTGAAGACGATCGCGCACGAGGCCATCACCAGCGCCATGATCAGGGCCATGGTCAGCCCGCCGGCGACCAGCAACCCCAGCGACGAAAGGCCGTCGCCGAAGATCCGCGCGAAGAGGTCCGTCATCACTTGCATGGCGTCACCTGTCGATCTCCCCGAGGACGATGTCCAGCGACCCGACCGTCGCCACGAGGTCGGAGAGCATCATGCCCGGCCCGACCTTCTCGATCACGTGGAGGTTCGAGAACGACGGCGAGCGCACCTTCGTGCGGAAGGGCTTGCTGCCGCCGTCGGCGAAGACGTGGTACCCGATCTCGCCCTTGCTGCTCTCGGTGCGCGTGTACAGCGAGCCCTGGGGCACCTTGACCAGCTTCTTGAGGTCCTCGGCCTTGACCGGGCCGCCGGGCAGGGCGTCGACCGCCTGCCGGATGATGCGGCACGACTCGTACATCTCGCGCATGCGCACCATGTAGCGGTCCCAGCAGTCGCCGACGGTGCCCTGCTCCCCCTCGCCGTAGGGGATGTCGAACTCGAAGCGGTCGTAGATGGAGTAGGGGTCGTCCTTGCGGCAGTCGAAGGGGACGCCCGCGCCGCGCAGCACCGGCCCGGTGCAGCCGTAGGCCAGGCAGGTCGCCAGGTCGATGACGCCCACGTCGGCGGTGCGCTCGATGAAGATCTTGTTGTACGACAGCAGGGTGTCGTACTCGGGGATCTTCTGCTCCATGATGTTGACGAAAGCCAGGACGTCGCGCTCGAAGCCGTCGTAGGCGTCGAAGCGCAGGCCGCCGATGTCGAAGTAGTTGTAGAGCATGCGGCCGCCGGTGAGGCGCTCGAGGATGTTCAGGATCTCCTCGCGCTCGCGGAAGCAGTACAGCAGCGGCGTCCAGGCGCCCATGTCCAGGCCGAAGGTGCCGATGGCGATCAGGTGGCTGGCGATGCGCTGCAGCTCGGCGCAGATGATGCGGATGTGCTCGGCGCGCTCGGGCACCTGGACGCCCAGCATCCGCTCGACGGCCACCGCGTAGCCGAAGTTCATGTTGATCGGCGCCAGGTAGTCGAAGCGGTCGGTGTAGACCATCCACTGCCGCCAGTCGCAGCCCTCGGCGATCTTCTCGGCGCAGCGGTGCAGGTAGCCGATGTGCGCGGTGACGCCGTGGACGATCTCGCCGTCGGTGCGCACCAGCAACCGCAGCACGCCGTGGGTGGCCGGGTGCTGGGGTCCCATGTTGATCTCGAGCAGCTCGGAGTGCAGCTCCCGCCGCACGTCCTGCCCGCCCCAGCCGCGGCCGGCCGCCGTCTCGCTCATGAGCACCTACCCTTGGTTCCCGGACTCGGGCCGCTGCGA
The DNA here is from genome assembly GCA_020718045.1 of Fibrobacter sp. GTDB lineage: Bacteria > Krumholzibacteriota > Krumholzibacteriia > LZORAL124-64-63 > LZORAL124-64-63 > PNOJ01. The sequence goes on from DYDD01000008.1 coordinate 24,460, forward strand.
TCCTTCGGGCCGCTGCGATCCTTCGGGCTGCTTCACGTCGTCGGGCCGCTTCACGTCGTCGGGCAGAGTCACACCCGACTCGTCCCACTTGCAGGCCGCGTAGTCGCGGCCGTCCAGGGGCACGCCCTGCCAGGCGCCCGGCATCACGTAGTCCTTGCGCAGCGGGTGGCCCTCCCAGTCCTCGTCCAGCAGGATGCGCTTCAGGTCGGGGTGGCCCGCGAAGCGGATCCCGACGAGGTCCCACGCCTCGCGCTCGTGCCAGGCGGCCGTCGGCCACACCGCGGCCGTCGAGGCCACCTCGGGCGCGGCGCGGGGCACGCGCACGAACAGCGCGTGCTTGTGGCCGTGGCGGTGGGAGTAGAGGGCGTAGGCCACGCCCAGGTCGCCGTCGCCGACGCGGTCGGAGGCCTGAGGGCGGCCCAGCTCGTCGTAGCCCAGGATGTCGACGCTCTTGCCTTTGCCCGAGGCGTCGTAGCCGTCCCAGTCCAGGCCGGTCAGGCACATCAGGGACTCGAAGCCGAGTGCCGGGTCGTCCCGCAGGAACGCCGCGATCTCGGCGACGCGCCCGGCCGCGACCAGCGAGCCCTTCTCGAATCCGTCCACGTAGTCCGACACGGCGTCGCCGAACCGGCTCTGCAGCAGCGCGTGGATGGCCGTCGCTTCCATGGTCGTCCCGTCCCGTTCAGCGTTTGACGTAGGGGATCTTGCGGGCGTAGTCCGCGACCCACTTCGGAGGCTTGGCGTCGTCCCGGCGGCCCCGGATCTTGTCCTGCAGGCGCATCAGGCCGTCGAGCAGCACCTCGGGGCGCGGCGGGCAGCCGGGGATGTACACGTCCACCGGCACGATGAAGTCCACGCCCTTGACCACGTGGTAGCCGTACTTGAAGTACGGGCCGCCGCCGATCGCGCACGAGCCCATGGCCACCACCCACTTGGGCTCCGGCATCTGCTCGTAGATGCGCACGAGGCGCGTGGCCATCTTCGCCGTCACGGTGCCCGAGACGATCATCAGGTCCGCCTGGCGCGGCGTGGCGCGGAAGGCGCCGGCGCCGAAGCGGTCGATGTCGTAGCGCGTGGCCGAGGCGGCCATCATCTCGATGGCGCAGCAGGCCAGGCCGAAGGTCACCGGCCAGACGCTCGAGAGGCGCGCCCAGTCGAACAGGTTGTCGACGGTGGTCAGGATAAAGTTCTTGTCGTCGGCGCCGGCCATGGCGGCCAGGTCCTCGGCGAGGTGGAAGTCCAGGCACTGCTCGCGCCGCGGGTCGTAGCCCGCGGGCGGGATCACGGACTCGACGTAGTCGTTGCGGTCCTGCGTCATTCCCCGCCCACCTCCGTGCCGCTGCGGCGCGCCAGGCTCTTGACCCAGTCCAGGTCGCCCTTGACCCAGATGTAGGCCAGGCCGATCGCCAGGATGCCGAGGAACATCGCCATCTCGACGAAGACCAGAGAACCGGCCGCCGCCGACAAGGGCTTGAACACGACCGCCCACGGGTACAGGAAGATGACCTCGACGTCGAAGACGATGAAGAACAGCGCCACCAGGTAGAAGCGGATGTTGAAGCGCACCCACGAGGAGCCGCTCGGCAGCTCGCCGCACTCGTAGGTCACCGCCTTCTCCCCGCCCGGCTTGCGCGGGCGCACCAGCCGGGCGATGCCCAGGGCCAGGTTCCCGAAGAAGATCCCGAACAGCAGGAAGAGCAGGACAGTCGCGTAGCCGGCGTGCAGCCCGGTCGCGACGGCGGCCAGGCAGGGCGTCTGTGTCATCGGGCACCAACCCCCGTGCGAAGGGTGACGGATGGTCCCTGTCGCGGACGGTGCGGGGCGGAGCGAAGTCGCGATCCGCCGCGCGGCATGTTGCTGCCTATACAGGTTGTTGCGGCGGGAACTGTCAAGCGTCGATCAATCCAGAACAAGACGGTCCGATATTTCGGCCGCGACACGGAACGCTGTTAAACGACCGCCAATCCTGCATTTTCGCGGGTTCTTTCTTTTAGTGAACGCTCGCTCACGGCGCGGCGCGGGACGTGAAATCCGCACAGCCCCTCCGGCGGACCGCGAGGCGTGCGGTCTGCCGCGGGAACCGGTTTCATCCTGCACGATCCCGACAGGGGCGGCGGATCGAGGACTCGCAACGAGATGTTTCGCGCGGCGGGGACGGGCGGGTCGTCGCGCCGGGGGGCGCCCCATGGCTCCGGGCCCCGCGGCCGTTCGTCGCCTGGACCCCCGCTTGCTGCCCTGCGGTGGAGCCGTTCACGCCCACCTCCACCGACGGAGTGCACCATGCGACGCCCGATCACGTTCCTGCTGACGCTCGCCCTGATCGCGCCGGCGGCGACGACCGCCGCCGCGGAGACGCTCACCAACCTGTTCTTCCTGCACCACTCGACCGGCCGCAACGTCATCGCCGAGGGCGACGTCCGCGACTGCATCGCGGCCCACAACGCCCAGCACGGCACCGCTTACGCCTTCTGGGACCACGACTACAACGCCCTGGGCCTGACCGGCCCCGACGGCGTCAAACCCGGCGTCAGCTACCAGATCCCGGGCGACAACACCGACCCCGACGGGCTGCTCGCGCTGTGGACGACGTCGAACGGCGCCCGCGACCTCATCCTGCAGAACCACCAGGTCGTCGCCTTCAAATCCTGCTACCCGGCCTCGAACATCGAGACCGACGCCGAGCTCGCCGCGCGCATGCAGTGGTACCTGCAGATGCGCGACGTGTTCGACCAGCACCCCGGGCGCGTGTTCGTGGTGATGAGCCAGCCGCCGCGCCACCGCCTGGCCACCAACACGGCCGAGGCGGCGCGGGCGCGCGCCTTCGCCGACTGGCTGTGCTCGGACGACTACCTGGCCGGCCACCCAAACGTCGTGGCTTTCGACCTGTTCGACCTGCTGGCGGCGCCCGACGACGGCTCGGCGGCGGCCAACCGGCTGCGCTACGCCTACGAGCGCAGCCACAGCGACGGCGACTCCCATCCCAACGCCGCCGCCAACGCGGCGACCGGTCCCGCGTTCGCCGCGGCGCTGATCGGGGCCTCCGAGGCGCTGTCGGGCGCGACCGGGGCCGGCGACCTGCCGGCGGTCCCGAACCTGCGCTTAGGCAGCCATCCCAACCCCTTCAACCCGCTGACGACGGTGACCTTCGCCCTGGAAGTGCCGGTCCGGGCGCGGTTGGCGATCCACGATCTGGCCGGGGCGCTGGTCGCGGTGCTGGCCGAGGGCGAACTGGCGGCCGGTGAGCATGCCGTGCCCTGGAACGGCCGGCGCGCCGACGGGAGCGCCTCGCCGTCGGGGGTGTATGTGGCGTGCCTGCAGACACCCGGAGCCCGAGCGACCACGAAGATGCACCTCGTGCGATAAGGCCTCAGGTCGAGGGTGCGAGAGCGATTCTCATGATCTCCGTCGCCAAGCCAACTTGAGGTTGCCGATGTCACCCACGAAGATCCTGGCCGCAGCCCTCCACGTCGGCCGCGTCGGCGCACACGATGACGGCGCAGCCCAGGCGCGCCCCCGGCTATGATCAATTGTGATACCCATCCCTGATATCAGGGACGTACGGCAGGATCCATCAAACATGCACGCGACCCACGACCAGAGTTGACCCGCAGCATGGATCGGGATAGCCTGATTCCGTTACGAGCCGACCTCACGATCAGGAGCCACACCCATGCGTCGATTCCGCCCCCTCGCGATCCTGCTGCCCTGCGTTCTGCTGACCACTGCAGCCTGCGCTCCGGGCTTCGGCCCTTGCTCGTCGCGGTCCGACGTCGCGACCCCCGAGCGCGGCCCCCTGCACCTGCTCGCCTTCTCCGGCGACGTCGACCAGTACTACCTCGCCGAGTACGAGCCCGGCTCCCCCAGGGCGCTCCTCTACGCGCCCGACGGCGTGCAGGAGCTCACGCAGCAGATTGCCGCCTCGGGCGCGAAGTACGCCGGCGGCCGCTATCTGCTCTGGACCAAGGGGCGGGACATCATGCTGGAGGTCGACGGGCAGCGCTTCGAAGACTGCAGTGTCTCGGGCTTACAGGAGATCCTCGACCGGTGCTGGGCGCAGGGCTACCACTTCCGTGCCTCCGGCAACGAGCCGGGCTGGTATCTGGAGACCGGCCCCCGCGGCACCCGCGTGACGGCCGACTACGGCCAGCTGGTGCTGGACTTCCCGGGGATCCCCGTCGAGAGCCTGCGGGACGGCGCGCCGATCCTGCGCGAGGCTGGCGGGTACGTCCTGCGCCTGCGCACCGCGGCTGAGCCGTGCTACAACGACATGAGCGGCGAGCCGTTTCCCCTGAGCGTCGAGATGGAACTGGACGGCAGGAAGCTGAACGGCTGCGGCGTGCGGCTGCATTAGCGCCGCCGGCCGACGGTCCCATCCGGTGAGCGGTTTTTGATCTGTCGGGCAATTTCCCGGTAACGTTACCGGAAAATGGCATTATTGCGCAAATCCCACTCAGCGCACGCGCTCTCCGCCCACGAACAGCGCCACCGGCTTCGCGGCGAGCCAGACGACCGGTTCGCCGCCGCGCGGATCGCGGTCCAGCACGGTGCAGTCGAAGAACAGACCCGGGCGCAGAATCCCCAGGTCCCCTTCGCGCCCCACGGCGTAAGCCGCTTCGGCCGTGAATCCGCGCAACGTCTCGTTCAACGTCAGGCGCTGCTCGGGATGCCAACCTCCGGCGGGATCGCCGTCCGGCTCCTGCCGCGTCAACGCCGCGTAGATCCCCGGCAGCGGATTCCAGGCCTCGACCGGCGCGTCCGAGCCCAGCGGCAGGTGCACGCCGTGGTCCAGGAACGTGCGCCACGCGTAGGCGCCCAGGACGCGCTCGGGACCGAGCCGCTCTTCGGCCCATCTCAAGTCGCTCGTGCAGTGCGTCGGCTGCACGCTGGCGAGCGCACCGAGCGCCGCGAAGCGCGCGAAATCGTCGGGGTGGACGACCTGGGCGTGCTCGACGCGGTGGCGATGCGACGGCGCGCCCGTCGGGTCCGGCGCCTGCGCGGCCGCGATGGCGTCCAGGGCCATGCGGTTGCCGCCGTCGCCGATGGCGTGGATGGCGCACTGGAAGCCGCGGCGATGCACCTCGCGCACCTGGTCGGCGAGTTCGGGGTCGCTGGTGACCGCGAGGCCGCGCCGCCCGGACTCGTCGCTGTAGTCCGCCAGCAGCAGCGCGCCGCGGCTGCCCAGCGCGCCGTCGGTGTAGTATTTCATGCCCGGCACCGCGAAGCGGTTGGAAGCGCGGTAGCGCTCCAGCGCCGCCATCGACCCCACTTCGGACCCCTCCAGATAGACGAACAACCTGATCGGCAACCGCCCTTCGTCCGCCAGCTTCTGCGCGATGTCGCACGTTTCGGGCGACTCGCCCATGTCGTGCACCGCCGCCAGCCCCGCGTCGGCGCAGGCCGCGAGCCCCGCCAGCAACCAGCGCTCCTGGTCGGCGGCGGTGGAGCGCGGCAGCCATGGCGTCAGCAGGTCGGCGGCGTTGTCGATCAGCACGCCCGTCGGCGCTCCCGCTTCGTCGCGCAGGAGGCGGCCGCCGTCGGGATCCGGCGTCGCGGCCGTGATGCCCGCCAGGTCCAGCATGGCCTTGTTCACCCAGGATGCGTGGCCGTCGACGCGGCGCAGCACCATCGGCCGCGCGCCCGCGCCCTCGAGGTCGCGCCAGGTCGGGAACGCGCCGCCCGGCCAGCGGCTCTGGTCCCAGCCGCGGCCGCGGACCACCGCGACGTCGGGGTTGGCGGCGGCCCAGGCGGCGACCAGGTCGCGGGCCTCGATGGCCGAGCGGGCCCCCTCCAGCGCCGCCTGCTCGCACCGCTTGCCGATGCCCGAGACGTGCAGGTGCGCGTCGTGCAGGCCGGGCAGGGCCAGCTTGCCGGGCAACTCCACGATCTCCCAGGGCGTGTCGTGCGGCACGACGCCGTAGGTCTCCAGGATGCGGCCGTCGGCGCCGACCGCCACGGCCGCGGCCTCGGGCAGCGCGGGGTCGCCGGTCCGGAAGACCGGGCCGGTGTAGATGCGGACCATGGTGTCGGTCTCCTCGGGAGCGCCGCCGCCGGCGACGGCGGCGGCCAGCAACACGAACACGACCGCGACGAAGCGCTTCATCCCGTCTCCCCTAGTAAGGCAACGCCGTCGCCAGCGAGTCCGCCGCCGCCCGCGGCAGCCTGAACTGCTCCGGCCGCAGCTGCAGCACCGCGTCGCGCCACGCCTGCGGGTAGCCGACCTCGCGCTCGCGCCCGTCCTCGATGACGTAGCCGTCGTTGTACTTCGCGATCAGCGCGCCGGCCAGGGCCTGCCACCTCGCGGCGACGCGCTCGGCCTCCCCCACGCTGTAGGTCGTCAGGTAGCGCGAGCACAGCGCGGGGTCCTGCGCGTGCAACCGCGCCGCGGTCGCCTCGACCGCCGGCTGCATCGCGATCAGCCCGCCCTCGAGCTCGCGCTGGGCAGCGCGGATGTCCTCGATCATGTACGAGTACTTCAAGCCGGCGTAGTTGGCCACGAGGTTGAAGACCCACCAGCCCGAGTCCCAGGAGAACTCCTCGATCCGGCCCCGCGTGAACGAGGGCGGCAGCTCGGTGATCCCGGCGTAGAGCGGGAACCAGACCGTCGTCGCGGTATTGTCGACGCCGTACCACAGGCAGCCGCCGACGGGGTCGGGCAGGCCGCGCCGGCACTGCGCGATGTGGGAGAAGCCGGTCTGCTGGGTCGAGATGGGCCGCTCCCAGGTGTAGGTCTCGCCGCCCTGCTCCCAGGCCATGGGCCGCCAGCGGTCGGGGCAGCCGAAGGACCCGGCGTCCACGCCCTGCGTCATGTCGTAGTCGGTGCCCTCGTAGTGGTCGCGCATCAGGTCCATGACGTCGGCCAGGGCCAGCTTGCGGTCGGGCTTCACGAACAGCGGGTAGTCCGCGGCGCCGACGACGCCGCGGTGGAAGTCGGGGCTCAGCTCCAGCGACGGCGCCGCCCGCCGCAGCAGGCTCCAGACGCGCGTCGCGGTGTAGCGCTTCTTCTGCGCCGTGGCCGGGCAGTAGATCTCGCCGAAGTTGAACGGGACGCCGGCGCGCGGGTCGAACCAGCCGCGCGCCTCGGCCACGCTGAACACGTTGCGCGAGTAGAGGCAGTTCTGCGGGTCGTCGGTCGGGAATTCGCCGATGCGGGCCAGGTTGGCGTGGGCCGCCACGGTGCCGTCGGGCAGGCGCCGCGCCACCCAGATCGCGGTGTTGCTGCCGGGGCCGGCGCCGATCATCTCCAGCAGCCAGCACTCGCGAGGGTCGCAGAGCGAGAACGACTCGCCGGTGCTGCGGTAGCCGTGGGTCTCGATCAGCGAGGTGATGACCTCGACCGCCTCGCGCGCGGTGCGTGCGCGCTGCAGGGCGAGGGTCATCAGGTTCCAGTAGTGCAGGCCGCCCGTCTCGTCCAGCAGCTCGGGCCGGCCGTCGAAGGTCGTCTCGCCGACGGCCACCTGGTGCTCGTTCATCAGGCCGACGACCGCGTAGCTGTGCGCCGGCCAGGGGATCGTCGCCGTCACGGTGCCGTCCCAGAAGCGCACCTCCTGCATCTCGCCGGGCGCGTGGTCGGCCGCCGGGATGCGCCGCAGGATGGGGTGGAACTCCCCGTCGCAGGTGTAGGTGATGAAGGCAGACCCGTCCGCCGAGGCGCCGGGGGTGACCAGCAGGTTGGTGCACGCCGCGGCGGGGGCGGCGGCCGCGGCGAAGAGCAGCGCGAAGGCGAGGCACGGGCGCATGGCGTTCCTCCGGGTGTGGGGCCGCCGGGATCATACCGCGCCGCGGCCGACGGGGGAACCGGGGATGAGCGGTCTGGCGTGCCGAAACTGCAATGTCGGTTGATCCGCCCGACTCGCTGTGACAGATTCGGATTGTCCACCGATTCGTCAACCTCCATCGGGCATACGATGCCCCGCCCAGGATCATCGTGGCAAACCTGCAGAAGCTGGCCGACCGCCCCCTGACCGCCGCCGCCCTCGTCGCACTCGCGGCCGCGCTGGTCCACGCCGGCACGCTGGGCCACGCTCTGGTCTGGGACGATGCCTCCGTCCTGGCCGGCGTGCGCGAGACCGCCGCGCGCGGCGCGGGTGCCCTGCTCGGGGCGGAGTTCCTGGCCGACACCGGCTACCACCGCCCCGTCGTGCTGCTGAGCCTGCGGCTCGACGACCTGCTCGGCGGCGGCGCGGCCTTCGCGTTCCACCTCACCAACGTGCTGCTGCACGTCGCGGCGTCGGTGCTGAGCCTGCTGCTGCTGCGCGCCTGGCTGCGCGGCGCCGCGGCCGCCCTGGCCGGCGCCCTGGTCTTCGCGGTCCACCCCGCGCATGTGGAGTCGGTGGCTTTCGTGTCGGGCCGCACCGACCTCTGGGTCGCGGCGCTCGGGCTCGCGGCGGCGCTGGCCTGGACCCGGTGGCGGCGGGGCGAGCGCCGCGCCGGTCCGGCGGCCGTCCTGCTGTTCCTGTTGTCGCTCTTCGCCAAGGAATCCGCCTACCTGCTGCCGTCGGCGCTGCTGGCGGTCGCCGCCCTGCTCCCCGACGAGCC
>DYDD01000129.1 GCA_020718045.1 Fibrobacter sp.
CCGGATCCGCCGTCCGGGGCGGGAGCCGCGACGGCCGGCGCGCGTCGCAGCAGGCGGGCGCGCAGCGCGGCCAGGCGCCAGCCGACGCGGCAGAGCACCCAGTAGAGCACGGGCATCACCGCGACGATCAGCACCGTGCTGGAGGCCAGGCCGCCGATGCTCGACAGCGCCAGGTTCTCCCAGATGTCCTTGCCCTGGGAGTCGTCCGTCCGCACCAGCAGCGGCAGCAGGCCGACGATCGTGGTGCCGGTGGTCAGCAGGATCGAGCGCAGCTGGATGCTCGTGCCCGTGATGATCGCCTCGCGCAGCAGCTCCAGGCGATCGGCCGCCGGCAGGCGCCACAGGTCGCCGCCGCCCAGCCTGGGCGTATCGGGCACCAGGCCGCTCCATGGGTGGTCTGCGGCCAGGCGCTCGCGCAGCTGCAGTCGGAAGCGGTTGATCAGCAGGATGGCGTTGTTGACCACGATGCCGAACAGCAGCACCAGGCCGATGCGGGCCGAGGAGTCGAACTGCGAGTCGGTGAGCCAGAAGACGGCCATCACGCCGCACAGCGCCATCGGCAGCGACAGCATGATCAGCATCGGCAGCGCGATGCTCTCGAACAGGGCGGCCATGGTGATGAAGACGAACGCCGCGGTCAGCCACAGCATCGTGTTCATCTCCTGCTCCTCCTGCTCGGTGAGCTGCTCGCCCGAGACGTCCTCGGCGGTGTAGCCGTAGGGTAGGTCGACGCCGGCGATGATCTCCTGCAGGTAGTGCCGGCGCATGCGGTCGGTGCCCACGTACTCCCAGTTGATCTGGACGGCGTACTGCTGGTCCTTGCGGTTGATGGCGGTCACCACCGGCCGCTGTTCGAGCGACACCAGGTCGGCGAGCCGCACCCGCTGGCCGCCGAGGGTGGCCATGGTGTGGCCGACGATCTGGTCGTACTGCAGGTCCTCGGCGTCGGCGAAGGCCAGCTGCAGGCGCTGGTCGCGGCCCTCGAGGATCATGTGCCAGGGGAACTCGATGCCCAGCAGGCGGCGCAGGTAGCCGACGACCTCCTGCACCGTGAGGTGGTGCTCGGCGAGGGCGGCGCGGTCGATGACGATCAGCGTCTCGTCGGTGTCGGCGCGGTCGAAGCGGTCGCCGCCGGTCAGCCGCACGTTGCGCACGCGGCGGCTGCGCTCCAGGCGCGCCATGACCCCCTGCGACAGCCCCTCCAGCTCGCGGCTGTTGTAGCCGGTGAGCCGCAGCAGCGAGTTGCTCATGCCGCCGCCGCCGCCGCCCTTGAGGTAGGGGTCGCCGAAGCCGTTGATCCAGATGAACATGCCGCCCAGCTCCTCGGCGAGCAGGATCAGGCGGTTGCGGTACAGCTCCGGGTACTCCGTGCGCAGCATCTGCTCCTCGAACTCGATGCGCATGTAGGCGCGGTTGTCCCAGGAGGTCGTCTTGACGGTCACGCCGTCGGGCACCGGCTCCAGCTCGCCCTCGAACTGCTTCATCGTCTCGCTGGCGAGGATGACGTCGGTGCCCACGGGCCGCTCGAGGTAGAGCACCAGCGTCTCGGCGTCCTGCTGCTGCCAGAAGCCGCCGTGGACGACCTCGTGGCGGTAGAGGTGGTAGCCGCCGTAGACGGCGCCGGCCAGCAGCAGCAAAGGGTACCACCAGCGGCGCAGGTGGAAGGCCGTGATCCGCTGCACGTAGGCCGCGAAGGCGCCCACCACGGTCATCAGGCCCAGGGCGCCGCCGAACCAGGGCAGCATCCGCGTCACGGCCGCGCGGTCGCGGACGGCGGCGAAGGCGGCCAGGGAGACCAGGGTGAGCCCGGCCGCGGTCAGCGCCCAGCGCCACAGCAGCGCCCAGCCCTCGCGCTCGGGGGCGGCGACGCGCGGCCGCGCCAGCTCGCGCTCGGCCAGGGGGCGCAGCGCGACGGGGATCCAGGCGAAGGCCACGAAGATCGAGGCCGTCATCGCGATGCCCACGCTCATCGCCAGGGGCTTGTAGTACACGGCCAGCCGGTCGGAGAGGTACATGAAGGACAGGAAGGCGACGACCGTGGTCAGGGTCGTCGCCATGATCGGGAAGGCCACCTCGCGGGTGCCGCCGACCAGGACGTCGCGGACGTCGCCGCGGCGGCCGAGCACGCGGCGGTGGATGGCGTCGAGCACCAGGATGCTGTTGTCCATCAGCATGCCGAAGCAGACGGTCAGCCCGCTGATGGTGATGAAGTTCACCGAGATCCCGAAGAAGTAGAACAGCGACAGGCAGATCACGATCGCCAGCAGGATCGAGCCGGTGACGATGGCCGTGAAGCGCACGCGGCGCAGGGCGGCCGCCAGCAGCAGGAACAGCAGGACCAGGATCGCCAGCGACCGGTTGACCAGCTCCTGCACCTTCTTGCGAAGATCCTCGCCGTTGTCGGTGTCGATCTCGAAATCGACGGGGAAGGGCAGGTCGGCGCGGATCCGCGGCAGGGCCGCGCGCACGTCGCGGCTGACGGCGATGGCGTTGGTGCCGCTGCGCTTGGCGACCGAGGCCTGGATCACGTTGCGCCCGTTGATGCGCACGAAGTGGGTGGGATCGTCGTACGACGGCGCCAGCGCGGCGAGCCGCCACAGGGCGATCGGCTGGCCGCCGCGGGTGGCCACCACGGTGTCCAGGACCATGCGCGCGGTCACCGAGTCCTGAACGCTGACGGCGATCTCGCGACCGCGGCGCCGGACCCCGCCCGCGGGCAGGATGTCGTCCAGCACGTCGATCGCGGCGTAGACCTCGTCGGCGTGGACGGCGTAGCGCTCCATGAGGTCGAAGTCCAGCAGCACCTTGACCAGGGGCAGGGCCCCGCCCTGCAGCTCGACGTCGGCGACGCCCGGCACCGCCAGCAGGCGGGGCAGCAGCCAGGTCTCGGCCTTGTCGCGCAGCTCGTTCGCGCCGAGGTCCGAGATCAGGCTGACGGTCATGAAGTCCTCGGTGCGAAACTCCTCCGGCACCTCGGGCACGACGCGCGGCTGCGCGGCGGTGGCGGGCAGGTCGGCCCGCACGCCGCCGAGCTGCTCGGCCAGCTCGAGCTGCGCGAACTCCAGGTTCACGTCGCGGCGGAACTCGACCGTCACCTGGCTCCAGCCGGGCCGTGAGCTGGAGGTGACGCCCTCGACGCCCTCCACCTTGCGCGCCGCCTCCTCGATCGGCAGGGTCAGCGAGCGCAGCACCGCCGAGGGCGAAGCGCCGGTCCAGGTGGTGGTCACCGACAGGGTGGGCAGCTCGGCGTCGGGCATCGCCTCGATCTCGAGGCGCGGCAGGGCGTACAGCCCCATGAACACCAGGGCCGAGAACAGCATCCAGGTGGCGACGGGGTGGTCGATGCACCGGCGGATCACGTCACGCCTCCGGCTGCCCGTCGTAGTCGCGGTCGAGGCGGCGGTGCACGATCTCGTACAGCGACGGCGTCAGGAACAGCATCACCACGGTGGAGATGGTCAGGCCGCCCAGGATGGTGACGGCCAGCGGCCGCTGGACCTGGGCGCCGGTGCCCAGGCCGATGGCCATCGGGATCAGGCCCAGCACCGTCGTGAGGTTCGTCATCATGATGGGACGGAAGCGCAGGCGGCCGGCCTCGAGCACGGCGGCGCGCCCCGCCATCCCCTCCTGCCGCAGCTGGCGGATGGCCGAGACCTTCACGATGGCGTCGTTGACGTCGATGCCCAGCAGGGCCACCAGGCCGATCAGCGAGATGATGTTGACGGTCTGCCCCGAGACCGCGCAGGCCAGGCCGGCGCCCAGCACGCCGACCGGCAGCACCGTGGTGATGATCAGCGGGTCGACGAACGATTCGAACTGCGCGGCCAGGATCATGTAGACCAGCAGGGCCGACAGCAGCAGGGCCCAGCCCAGGTCCCGGAACGAGCGGGTGATCTCCTCCTGCTCGCCGCCCTGGACGAAGCCGACGCCGGCCGGGATGTCCAGGCCGGCGATCTCGCGCTCGACGTCCTGCCACACCCGGCTGAGCCCGCGGCCCTGCACGTCCCCGCTGAGGGTGATCTGCCGGCGCTGGTCGCGGCGGACCACCTCGCGCACGGGGCGGCCCTCCGACAGGTCCGTGAAGCTGCCTAGGGGCACGGTCAGGCCATCGCCGACCTGGACCGGCGAGGCCAGCACGCCGTCCAGATCGCGCCGGCGCTCCAGCGGCAGGCGCACCGCGATGTCGATGCGCTGCTCGACCTCGTTGAAGGTGGTGGCGACCACGCCCTGCACGCGGGCCTGCAGCTCGCGCGCCAGCGCGTCGGGGTCCAGGCCGTGCCGCAGGGCGTCCTCGCGGTCGATGCTGACCTCCACGCTGGGGTTGCCCAGCACGCGGTCCATCTCCAGGTCGACCAGGCCGGTCACGCGCGGCAGGCGCCGCATGAGCTCGTCGGCCACCGACACGGCGTCTCCGGCGTGCTCGGCGACCACGCCCAGGTTGAAGGGCGCCTCGCCGCTGGCGAGGATCTCCTGCAGGCCGATGCCTTCGTCGTGGAAGGTGGCGACGGCGCCCGACAGGCCGGCCAGGCGCGGCCGCAGACGGTCCTTGACGCGGGCCATGCGCGCGGCGCCGTCGCGGGCCGGGTGCAGCAGCACCCGCAGGCGCACCGTGTTGGCGGCGGTGTAGTCCTTGAGCGCGGCCAGGGTCCGCTCCGTCTGACCGACCTGGGAGAAGACCGTCGCCACCTCGGGCATGGCGGCCAGGTCCCCGGCCAGGGCGGCGGCGGTCGTGCCGGTGGCTTCGAGCGGGGTGCCGCTGGGCAGCTCGAGCGCCAGCGTGAAGTCGCCCGTGCTGCGCTCGGGCAGGAACGAGCGCGGCAGGCCCAGGGACACGGCCAGGGCCGCGGCCATGGCCAGGCCCAGCCAGGCGTAGAAGGGGCCCTTGCGGTCCAAGACCTTCACCAGGCCGGCGTGGTAGAGGCGGTAGGCGCCCTCGAACAGGTTGTCCCCGAGGCGGAAGATGCCGCGCGGCTGCTCGTGGCCCGGTTTGAGCATCCGGGCCGACAGCGTCGGCTGCAGCAGCAGGGCCGTGGCCACCGAGACCAGCAGGGCGATGGTCACGGTGATGGCCTGGTCGCGGAAGAACTCGCCGGCGATGCCCGGCACGTAGATGACGGGGAAGAAGACGGCCACGGTCGTCAGCGTCGAGGCCAGCACGGGCATGGCGACCTCGCGCGTCGCCGCGGCGCAGGTCGCGGCCACCGACGCGCCGGGCGCGTCCTCGGCCAGGTGGCGCTTGATGTTGTCCAGCACGACGATGGAGTTGTCGACCAGCATGCCCGCCGCCAGCGAGAGGCCGCCCAGGGACATCAGGTTGATGTTCACCTTGAAGGCGTGCATGAAGGCGAAGGCGGTGATGATGCTGACGGGCATCGACAGGCAGACCACGACGGGGCTGCGCCACTCGCGCAGGAAGAAGAACAGCACCAGGAAGGCCAGCGCGGCGCCCGACAGCAGCGAGCCCGTCAGCCCGCGGAAGCTCTCCTGCACGAAGTCGGCGTCGCGGTAGACGAAGCGCGACTTGAAATCGGGGTATTGCCCGCGCAGCACCTCCAGGATGCGGTCGACCTCGGCGGTGGCGCGGATCGTATTGGCGCCCACCTCCTTGTAGACCAGCAGCGAGACCGCCTCCTGCCCGCCGATCAGGGTCAGTCCCTCGGGCTCCTTGACCGTGTCGAGCACCTCGGCGACGTCGCCGACGGTGATCAGGCCGGCGCGCCGCGTGGGGATCTCGGTGCGGCGGATGTCGTCGAGGGACTCGAACTCGCCCAGGATGCGCAGCGGCAGGTGCAGGGGGCCCTTGCGCACGCGGCCGCCGGGGAAGCTGACGTTGCTCAGCGCCAGCGCCTGCCGCAGGTCGGCCATGGTCAGGCCGTAGAGGCGCAGCCTGTCGGGGTCGGGGCGCACGAGGATCTCGCGCTCGCGGCCGCCGATGACCTCGGCCTGGCTGATGCCGTCGACCTGCTCCAGCGCGGGCTTGACGACCTCCTCGCAGAACTGGGTCATCTCGGCCATGTCGTCGTCGCCCTCGAGCACCATGATGGCGACGGGGCGCGCGCCGGGGTCCCAGCGCAGGATCAGCGGGCGGTCGGCGCCGTCGGGGAAGTCCTCGCGGTTGGAGACCTGGTCCACGGCCTCGCGCAGGTGCAGGTTGGCGAAGTCCATCGCCGTGCCCCACTCGTACTGCACGGTCACGGTGCTAGCGCCCTCGCGGGTGCGCGAGACCACCTGGCGCACGCCGGCCAGGCCGGTGATGCGCTCCTCGAGCGGCTGGGTGACCAGGCGGGCGAGGTCGTCGGCCGGCACCTCGGCGTACTCGGTGATGACCGTCAGGTTGGGGTAGTTGATGCTCGGCAGCAGGTCCACCGGCAGGCGGCGGTAGGACTGCACGCCCACCACCAGCAGGCCCGCGAAGACCATCAGCACCGCGACCGGACGCGCGACGGCGCCGCGGATCATGGCGCGTCGTCGCCGGCCGCCGATGCCCAGCGGTCGTCGGTCGGCACGGTGCGCCGGACGTCCAGCTTGGCCTCGTGGGCCAGGGTCAGGTGGTCGCTCACGACCACCAGGTCGCCCGGCGCGAGCGAGCCGCCGCTGTGCACGGCGAGGATCTCCACCCACGCCGCGTTCTGCCGGCCGGTGTCGACGTACAGCCACTGGGCGCGGTCGTCGGCGGCCTTGAAGACCAGGGGCCGGTCGTCGCGGGTCAGCACCGCGTCGCGCGGCACCAGCAGCAGGCCGCGGTGGATGCGCGCCGCCACCTCGGCGCGGGCGAACATGCCCGGGCGGAAGCGGCCGTCGGGGTTGGCGAAGCGGACCAGGACCTGGCAGGTGCGGCTCGCCTGGTCCAGCGTGGGGCTGATCACGTCGACGGTGCCGCGGATCGTGTCGCCGACCGCGGGCACCGCCACCAGGGCCGCGCTGCCCTCGGCCAGCTCGCCGAGGTCGGCCTCGAGCACGTTGACCACGGCCTCGAGCCGCGTGTTGTCCGAGACGGTGCCCACCGTCTGGCCCGTCGAGAGGTTGGCGCCCTTGACGGCGGTCAGGCTGCTGACCACGCCGCCGAACGGGGCGCGGATCTCGGCGTGTTCGAGGTCGAGCCGGGCGCGCTCCTCGGCGATGCGGGCTTCGGCCAGGCCGGTGCGCTGGGCGGCGGCGTCGCGGCGGAAGGCGCCGGCCTTCAGGGCGGACAGCTCGAGGTCCAGCAGCTGCGTGGCGTGCGCGGCGGGTTCGAGCTCGTTGCGGTCGCGCCGGGCCTGCAGTTCGTCGCGCTGCGCCAGGAACGAGGTCATGGCCGCGGGGTCGTCGACCTGCTCCTCGTCCTCGGCCGCGATCTGGCCCAGGGCCCGCAGGTGGGTCAGGCGGCTCTCCTCCAGGGCGAGCCGGTAGGGGCGGGGGTCGAGGCGGGCCAGCACCTGGCCCGCGCGCACGCGGTCGCCGTCGCGCACCAGGACCTCGGTCAGCTCCCCGGAGAGCTGGCTGCGGACCTCGACGGTCCTGGTGGTGCGCAGCACGCCGTCGGCGAAGACGGGGATCACCAGGGCGCCGCGGTGCACGGCCCCGACGTCGACCTTGATGGCCTTCTCGCGCTTGGGCTCGTCGGCCTCGGCGTTGGCCGTGTCGGCGGCGGCTGCGGTCGCCGTGCTGTCAGCGCCGGCGGCGCCGTCGCCGGTCTTGTCGGCGGCGCAGCCGGCCAGCGACAGCGCCAGCAGGGCGCTCAAGACCAGCAGTGCGGCAGCGCTTTTCGGGTGCTCGGAAAATGACGGCGATGGCTGGCGAGCGATGGCGGCGGCTGATTTCATCGTTTGCGTCTCCAATCACCCAATTGGCAGTCGGGTCGATCGTCCTCACCGGATTCTCGGGTAGCTACGCTTCTTGTGGGCGGAATAGGAAATTCCACAAGATCCGGATCGAGAACACGGTCTTAACCCTCATCATGCCCCATTCTACAGAATGCACGGATCTGATTCCATCCCTGATTCCAGTTTCTCTATGCGCAGTTGACCTCGGGGCTGACTCGGACGCACTGTTGTTAGAGCTGATGACGTGAGAGACGAACGAGGTCGAAACATGTTGGTGAAGTACGAGCTTCATAGGCGAATGTTGCAATAGGCGTGCAGAGTGATCAAATCCCGGCATTGCCGTAGTGGGCAATTTGTTGCTTGACATCGCCC
>DYDD01000130.1 GCA_020718045.1 Fibrobacter sp.
GCCGCGCCGGCGCGCACCGAGCCGGGCCGGTGCTGCTCGCTCTCGACGAAGGCGACGACGTCGGCGGCCAGGTCCAGCTCGGTGACGTTGCCGGCGAACGAGGTCAGCTTCTGCAGGCCGCCCTGCCGCGCGTCGGCTCGCCACAGGTTGATGTCCCGGCCCTCTCCCACCCGCAGGGTGATCCAGCGGCCGTCGCGCGACCAGAAGGGCGGGTCCTCGGGCGTGGAGCCGGAGCCCGACTGGCAGGACTGCGCCGCGGGCGCGAGGTCGCGCTCGGCACCGGTGGCGAGGTCGCGCACGAACAGGCTCTTGAGGTTGAGGTAGGAGCGCAGCGCGTCGGCGCGGTCCATGAAGTAGGCCAGGTGCTTGCCGTCGGGCGAGAACGCGGCCAGCGAGGCGTGGCGGTCGGGGTCGCTCAGGAGCGTGATCTCGCCGCCGGCGGCCGGGATCAGGCCCACGCGCTGCTCCTCGTCGACCAGGGTCGAGAAGCGCTCGTTGTAGGTCAGCGCCAGCGTCGACCCGTCGGGCGACCAGGCGGCGTGCGAAGGGTGCAGCGGCTCGTGCGTGAGCTGCACGGGTTCCGCCGGCGCGGGCTCGTCGCGCTCCACGGCCACGATCCAGAGCTGGTCGTAGTCTTCGGGATGATCGAGGCGGTCCAGCACCGTCCAGTCCGCGCGGTCCTCGTCCTCAGCCGCGGAGTCCGCTTCGGCCTCGGCCGGCGCCGCCAGCACCGCCAGGCGCGTCCCGTCGGGCGACCACCAGTAGGCGCTCAGGCCGTCGGGCAGGTCGGTGACCGCGCGCGGTTCGGTGCCGTCGAGCGGGTTGACCCAGACCTGGGTCTGCTCGCCACGCTTGGCCAGGTAGCTCAGGGCGCCGTCGGGACGCCAGGCGATGCCGCCCACGACGTGCTCGTCGTGAGTCACGAGGCGGGGCTCGCCGCCTTTGATGTCGGCCAGCCAGATCTCGCGGCGGGTCTTGTCCGCCTCCAGGTCCCGCCAGCGCTTCAGGTACGCCATGCGCGCCCCGTCTGGCGAGACGGCCGGCGCGGTCAGCGTGGGCACCTGCAGGAAGGCCTCGATCGTGAACGTGTCGTCGGCGCGCGCCGACGGGGCCGCAGCGCCGCACAGCAGGGCCGCGCAGCCACAGACGAGCAGGGACTTCATCGAGCCTCCCGGCGGGTGACGGTCAGACCTTCTTCTGCTCCTTCGCCCAGCTGTCCTTGAGCGAGACGGTGCGGTTGAACACGGGTGCGCCGGGGCGCGAGTGCCGCGCGTCGGCGCAGAAGTAGCCGTGACGCAGGAACTGGCAGCTGTGGCCGGGCTCGGCCGCGGCCAGCCCCGGCTCGAGCTTGCAGTCCTTCAGGACGGTGAGCGACTGCGGGTTCAGGCAGTCCAGCGGGTCGGCGCAGCCCTCCGCGACGCCCGGGAAGGGGTCGCTGAACAGCTGCTCGTACAGGCGCACCTCGGCGTCCAGCGCGTGGGCCGCCGACACCCAGTGCAGCGTGCCCTTGACCTTGCGGCCGTCGGGAGTGCCACCGCCGCGCGACTGCGGGTCGTAGGTGCAGCGCAGTTCGACGATCCGGTCCTCGTCGTCCTTCACGACCTCGTCGCAGACGACGTAGTAGGCGTGCTTCAGGCGCACCTCGCGGCCCGGCGCCAGGCGGAAGAACTTCGGCGGCGGCGCCTCCTGGAAGTCGTCGCGTTCGATCCACAGCTCGCGCGAGAAGGGCACCTCGCGCTCGCCCGCGGACGGGTCCTCGGGGTTGTTCAGGCAGTCGACCAGCTCCGTCTCGCCCTCGGGGTAGTTGGTGATGACGAGCTTCAGCGGGTCCAGCACCGCCATCACGCGCGGCGCCGACAGGTTCAGCTCCTCGCGCAGGCAGTGCTCCAGCAGGGCGTACTCGACGGTGCTGGCGGCGCGCGCCACGCCGATGCGGTCGCAGAAGTCGCGGATCGCAGCGGCGGTGTAGCCGCGGCGGCGCAGCCCGCAGATGGTGGGCAGGCGCGGGTCGTCCCAGCCGTCGACCAGGCCGTCCTGCACCAGCTTCAGCAGCTTGCGCTTGCTCATCACCGTGTGCGTGAGGTTCAGGCGTGCGAATTCGATCTGCTGCGGGCGGTAGACGTCGAGCTGCTCCAGGAACCAGTCGTACAGCGGGCGGTGGACCTCGAACTCCAGCGTGCAGATCGAGTGCGTGATGCCCTCGATCGAGTCCTCGAGTCCGTGCGCCCAGTCGTACATCGGGTAGAGGCACCACGTGTCGCCGGTGCGGTGGTGCTCGGCGTGGCGGATACGGTAGATCAGCGGGTCGCGCAGCAGCATGTTCGGCGAGGCCATGTCGATCTTCGCCCGCAGGACCTTCGAACCGTCGGGGAACTCGCCGGCGCGCATGCGGCGCAGCAGGTCGAGGTTCTCGGCGGACGCACGGCCGCGCCACGGGCTGTCGACTCCCGGCGTCTTGACTGTGCCGCGCGTCTCCTTGATCTGCTCGTCGGTCTGGTCGTCGACGTAGGCCCGGCCGGCGCCCACGAGCTGCTCGGCCAGCTCGTACATGCGCTCGAAGTAGTCCGAGGCGAAGAACAGCCGGTCCTCCCAGTCGGCCCCGAGCCAGCGCACGTCCTCGACGATGGAGGCCACGTACTCGTGCTCCTCCTTCTCGGGGTTCGTGTCGTCGAAGCGCAGGTTGAACTTGCCGCCGAACTTCTGCGCCAGGCCGTGGTTGAGGCAGATGCTCTTGGCGTGCCCGATGTGGAGGTAGCCGTTGGGCTCGGGCGGGAAGCGCGTGTGGACGCGGCCGCCCCAGCGACCCGTGCGGTTGTCCTCGCGGATGATCTCTTCGATGAAGTTGTTCGGCGTCTCGGACATGGGACCTCGCTCGTGAGGACATGAGTTGCGCGGGCGGCCGGCCGGGCCGCGGGCGACGTCAACACTAGGGGCGGAAGCGGGGGCTGTCCAGCGGGAGTGCCCCTCCCCCTCAGCTCCCGGTGAGGAACTTCTCCGCCAGCGCCACGCTGTCCGCCGGACTCACCTTGATCTGCTCGTCGAGGAGGCGCCCGTCCTCGCCCACGATCCAGTGCGAGCGGATCACACCCTCGTACTTCTTGCCGTACATGCTCTTCTCGCCCCAGGCGCCCCACGTCGCCAACACCTTGTGATCGGGGTCGGACAGCAGGTCGAAGGCCAGGCGCTGCTGCTCCTTCCAGCGCGCCAGCGCCGCCGGCGCGTCGGGGCTGATCCCGAGGATCACGACCCCCTGCTTCGCGAAGCGCGGCAGCGCCGCGGAGAAGCCGCAGGCCTGGGCGGTGCAGCCCGGCGTGTTGGCCTTGGGGAAGGCGAACAGGACCACCTTGCTGCCCAGGTGGTCGGACAGCTTGACCTTCTCGCCCTTCTGGTTCAGCAGCGTGAACGACGGGGCCTTGGTTCCGATCTTCGGCATGGGGCGTCCTCCCGGATGACGTCGTTTGGCGAACGGCGGTCAAGGTAGACGACCCGACGTCAACGCGCGACCCCGGCTTTCATGAGAAAACCGGGGTCGGCGTTGTCTTCAGGATCGCGACGAAGCTAGCTGGACGCCTTCGCGGCCGCGGCCTTGGCGTCGGCGGCCTTCTGGTCGAAGGCAGCCTTCAGGCCGGCGGCGTCCTTGCCGCAGCAACCCTTGCCCTCGGCGACGGCCTTGGCGCAGCAGGGGTGCATGGACGCCAGCGCGGCATCGCAGGCGGCCTTGTCCGCGGCGCACGCGGCCTTCATCTCGGGGGTGCAGGCCTTGCCGTCGGCGGAGGCGTGAGCCGCGCAGGCGGCCTTGTCGCCGGTGCAGGCGGCCTGGGCGCCGCAAGCCGACTTCACGCCGTCGGCGGAAGCGTGGGCCGCACAAGCAGCCTTGTCGCCGGTACAGGCGGTCTTGCAGCCCTCGGCGGTCTTGGTCGCGCACGCGGCCTTGTCGCCGGCGGCGGCCTTCTGCGCACAACCCGGCCCGCCGGCCTGGGCGCCGATCGCCACCAGGGCGACGACGGACAGGGCGACGACCAGGAGCGTGATCAGTTTCTTCATGACGGTTCCTTTCCACGTTGTCTCGTCTGGTCATCCCTCGCGCCGCCCGGAACCGAAACGGGCCCCCGGCCGCGAGGAAGGAATACATACTTTAGCTATATGCGATCGCTGGGGCAACAGTTCCCGCCATCACTCGAAATTTTCGCGTGCTGACAAGACATTGTCAGGTTGGGTGCCGAGGAGCTTGGCAGTGCGGATGGGCCCGTGCCGGGGGGCGCTTGCCGGTCACATCCTGTGACCGGCTCGCTCGGCTGTCGACCCTCTGCGCCCTCCTGGCGCAGAGGGCCTGCAGACGCCCCCGGAACGGGCCCATCCGCACTGCCAAGCTCCTCTGCGCCTAATCCAGGACAACCTCGACAGGGCAGTGATCCGAGCCGTGGATGTCGGAGAGGATGGCGGCGGACCGGAGGCGCGGTCGCAATGAAGCGGAAATCAGGGCGTAGTCGATGCGCCACCCGATGTTGCGGTTGCGGGCGTCTACCCGCCAGGTCCACCAGGTGTAGTGTCCCCCGCCGGGTTCGAACTCGCGGAAGGTGTCCACGAAGCCGGAGCGCAGCAGGGCGTCGAAGCCAGCACGCTCCTGAGGGGTGAAGCCGGCGTTGTTCACGTTCTGCTTCGGATTGGCCAGGTCGATCTCGCGATGGGCGACGTTGAAGTCGCCGCAGACGACGACCGGCTTCTCCCGCTCGAGCTCCCGCAGGTAGGCCAGGAAGGCCGCGTCCCAGCGCATGCGGTCCGGCAGGCGCAGCAGGCCGCGCTGCGCGTTGGGCGTGTAGACCGAGACCACGAAGAAGTCCGGGAACTCCAGCGCCAGCGTGCGCCCCTCGTCGTCGAGACCGGGCAGCACGCCGCCGCGCCGCGCATCGAGGGGCGCGGTCCGCGTCATCACCGCCACGCCGGAATAGCCGGGCTTCCGCGCCGGGTTCCAGAATTCCAGATAATCCTCCAGCCCCAGGGCCGCCTGTCCGGGCAGGGCCCGCGTCTCCTGCAGGCAGAGCACGTCCGGGGCGACCCGGACGATCGACTCGCGCAGGCCTTTGCCCAGGGCGGCGCGCAGACCGTTGACGTTCCACGAGACGATGCGCATGAGCCTCCCCGCGCCTCGGCGGGCACGGTTCTTCCAGTCGGGTGGAAGGGGCGGGTCCCGGGGACCTTCCCCTTGGGGGATCGAGAGGGAGCGGACGGCGCCGGGGTTTCTTCCCGGATCCCGTCGTTCCCTCGCAAACCGAGCGAGGGCGACATGATCAATTGCAGAACGCCACGATACCTGCAGCTCGCGGCCGCGGCGATCCTGGTCCTGGTTGCTGCCGGGACGGCTCTCGCCAGCGACCTTTCCGGCGTGATCACCGCCGAGTTCGTCGGCCCGCACGGGATCGGCGAGTGGCGCTACACGCTGGCCGTGAATTGGGAGAACCTGCCCGCCCGCGGCCTGAGTCACCTCAACCTGTCCCTGGGCGCGGGCACGGTGTGCACCGAAGAAGATCTGGCGGCGGGCGTCCTGTGGGGCTTCAACGCCGGCATGGTGATCAACTCCGACTTCACGCGCGAGATCCTCTGCCTGGCCCAGTACGAGGTCAACGGGGACCCGTCGCTGAACATCACCGAACCGCTGCTGAAGTTCGAGCCCCATCCCGGTTCGATCAGGGGACCGGGACCCGTCGGCTGGGGCCGGCTCGTGTTCTACTCCGACAGGCCGCCGGCGGCGATCGTCACGCCGAACAGCTTCCTGAGCCAGAAGTTCGGCACGTACAGCAGCTTCGGCCAGGTGACCGGCGTGTTCCCGGCCCTGCCGTGCGATCCTGTCGACGCCGAGGTGTCGGCCTGGGGCGAGGTGAAGGCGCTGTACGGCGACCGCTGAACCGCAGTCTGCAAGCACGATCAGTCGCGCCGGGCGAGCACCTCCAGCTGGTAGGGGAGGTCGCGCCCGGCGCGCGGCGTTCCCAGCCGGTCGAGACACGCCAGCCGCTGCAAGCCGCTGCGACCCAGCAGCGCGTCCCACTGTCGGGGCGTGTAGGTGCGCAGGTCGTAGACGTGGTCCCGGTGCTCTTCGACTCCGGCCCGGCTCACCACCAGGTGGCTGATCACCCGCTCGAGGCGCGGGCCGATCCCGTCCGGGCCCGGCGGCAGGTAGTTCACGACCTGGGTCACGCGGATCCCGCCGCGCGACGCTGTCCAGACATCCTCGTCCGGCGGCTCGCCTTGCGGGCTCGTCAGGCTGAGGCCCAGGACGTGGACGCCGCCGGGGCGCAGCAGCCGGGCCATCCCGTCCAAGTGGGCCAGCGCCGCGCGATCGTCCGGCAGGTGACGGAAGGAATTGTCGGGCAGGTAGGCGACGTCGACCTCGCCCGGCGGCAGCAGGTGGCCGCAGGCGGCCATGTCGGCCACCAGCACCTCGGCCGTCGCGGACTGGCCCCGTCGACGCAGTCGCCGGCGGGCGTGACGCACCATCGCGGCGCTCACGTCGAAACCGACGGCCCGTCGACCCCGGGCCGCCCACTCCCGCAGGCAGCGCCCGGTGCCGCAGGCCGGCTCCAGCCACAGGCGCGGGCCGTCTTCCAGGACCGCCCAGGTCGCGACGATCCCGTCCAGGACGTCCAGTTCGGCGGCCGTCCCGGGCGAGGCCAGGATGTCGTAGACGACGGGATCGTCGTAGAGGCCGCCGCCGCCGTCGCTCTTCACGATCCGGACGCAGCCGGGATGGGCGCCGGCTCCCCGGTCTCGCCGATGTTCACGTAGGTCACGTCGGCGCCGGTCACCTTGACGGCCCCGCCGTCGCGGCGCTCGGCTTCCACCTCGACGCGCACGGTGACGGAGGTGCGCCCCATCCGCTCGATCCCGGTGTAGAAGCTGACGAGGTCGCCCACCTGCACCGGGGCGTGGAAGACGACCTTCTCCATCGCCACGGTCACCACGCGGCGGCAGCCGTGGCGGTGGGCGGCCACGGCGCCGGCCTGGTCGATGTGGCTGAGGATGACGCCGCCGAAGATGGTGCCGTGGGCGTTGGTGTCGCGCGGCATCATCAGCACGCGGATGGCGGGTTCGCGGCGGGTCTGGCTCATGCGCGTCCTTCCGGGTCGCGGCGGCGCCGGTGCGGGCCGGCGCCGCCGCGGTGGGGTCAACCTCCGGCGCGGGGCGCCGGCTGCGGCTTGCGGTGCTCGACGTCGGCCGCTTCGATCATCAGATCCACGGCGCGGTCGAGCTGCGGGTCGCGGTGGTGCAGGCGGTCGGCCGGGGTCAGCGCGACCGGCACGTCGGGCACGCAGCCCGCGCCGTCGCGCTTGGCCTCCTGGGGGCGACCGTTGCGCTCGGTGCGGACCTCGTCGCCCCAGATCCACCAGCCGCGGAAGGGCAGGCGCACGAAACCGCGGTAGCGGTTGGCGAAGGCGCCGGTGGAGATGACGTTGCCGCCGGTCTCGGCGCCGACCACCGGCCCGCGGCCGATGGTCTGCATCGCGTGGCTGAAGATCTCGGCGTTGGAATAGCTGCCTTCGTTGCAGATCACGGCCACCGGTTTCGACCAGCGATAGAACGGTTGGCGCTCGGTCTGCGGGTAGCCGACCTCGCCGTCGCGGCTGATGGTGAAGGCGTGGACCGGCTGCGTCAGCATCGTCAGCAGCAGGTCGGTGGTCCAGCCGCCGCCGTTGTCCCGCACGTCGATGACCAGCGCCTCCTTGCCGTCGGCGGCGGCGAACAGCTCCTGCTGGAAGCGCTCGACCTCGCCGAGGCCCATGCCCTGGATGTGCACGTAGCCGACGCGGCCGCCGCTGCGCCGCTCGGCGGCGTCGCGGCGCTCGCGCTCGGTCGCGAGGTACTGCAGCTGCCGCTCGTCGGCCCACTTCTCGGGAACGACTTCGAACTCGAGCCGTTCATCGCCGCGCCGCGCCTCGAGCCACAGCGGCACGCCGGCGCCGTTCTCCAGGGCGGCCTCCAGGGCGGCGTCGCGGCTGACGGGCCGGCCGCCGACCGACAGCAGCAGGTCGCCCGGCCGCAGGCGGGAGCGCTCGCGGTCGCAGGGCCCGTTGCGCAGGACGCGGGAGAGCTTCAATCCCAACTTGACCACCTATCGACACTACTTCCGCCATAACTGATT
>DYDD01000395.1 GCA_020718045.1 Fibrobacter sp.
CGGCGCCAGGAGGGCGCCGGAGCCCAGCAGCCAAGCGATGCCGGGCACAGGATGTGCCCGGCGAGCGCCCCCCGACAGGACGCGTGTGTGTACCCGGGACGAGCTGGGTGTGGGCAGGGAGGCGGACGGATCTTCAGCTCACGAGCAGCAGCAGTCCTTTGAGGTACTCGCCTTCGCGGTGGCCCAGCATCCAGGGGTGGTCGGGACCGCCCGATAGGCGGCGGAGCACGCGGGCGCGGCGGCCGGCGGCCAGCACGGCTTCCTGGGCCACCTGCTGGAAGCGCGTGAGGTTCATCGCCTGGCTGCAGGAGAACGTGAGCAGGAAACCGCCGGGCGCCAGCTTGTCGAGGCCCAGGCGGTTGATCTCGCGGTAGCCGCGCTCGGCGCCGTCGAGCTCGCGCTGCGAGCGGGCGAACTTCGGGGGGTCGAGGATTACCAGGTCGTAGCGGTCGCGGCCCGGGCGCAGGAAACGGAAGACGTCCTCGCGCTGCACCAGTCCGGCCGTTTCGGGGAAGCCGTTGCGCCGCAGGTTGCGCTCCGCCGCCGCGCAGGCCGACTTCGAGGCGTCCACCGAGACCACGTTCTCGGCGCCGCCGGCGGCGGCCGCCAGCGAGAAGCCGCCGGTGTAGGCGAAGCAGTTCAGCACGCGCCGGTCGCGCGCCAAGGTGCCGACGAGCGCGCGGTTCTCACGCTGATCGAGGTAGAGGCCGGTCTTGTGACCGGCCTCGGGCGAGGTCTCGTAGACCAGCCCGTTCTCGCGCACCAGCACCGGATCGGCCAGCGCGCCCGACAGCAGGCCCCGGGCCGCCTCGAGGCCCTCGTCGGTGCGGGTCCGCGAATCGCTGCGGTCGTAGATGAAGGTCGGGGCCAGGTGCCCAGTCAGCGCGTCGATCACGTCCTGCCGCCAGCGTTCGGCGCCCGCGGTCAGGAACTGCAGGACCAGGCCCGTCCCGTAGCGGTCGATGACCAGGCCAGGCAGGCCGTCGCCCTCGGAGTTCACCAGCCGGTAGCAGTCGGTCCGCTCCTCGCCCGCGCGTCCGAGCGGGCCGCCGTCGCCCAGGCCCAGGGCGGTGCGCGCGGCGACGGCCTCGCCCAGCCGTTCGTGCAGCAGGCGGCGCGTCACCGGCCCCTCGAGGCTCACGATCCGGCCCGCCAGCAGCGACCGCGTGTTGACGTAGCCCCAGCCCAGCGCGACGCCGCCCTCGGTCGTGAACGCGCACGGATCGCCCGGCGCGTGGTAGCCCATCACGCGTGCGATCGATCCCTTGAAGATCCAGGGATGCCGTCCGGGCCCCGCGTCCTCGCGGCCCGGTTTCACGACGACGGTGCAAGCGGGGCGGGTGGTGGTCATGGCGTCGCGGCGTCGGACTGCGCGATGCCGCAAGTCTG
>DYDD01000131.1:0-1302 GCA_020718045.1 Fibrobacter sp.
AAGAGATCGAAAACGGCTTGGCGTCCTACGGCGCAGGCTCCTAGCCGTGGAGAAGGACACCGATTTCCTGGCCTACTTCACCGACAGCGAGATGCGCCGCAGCGGCAGGATGACCAAAGCCCAGAAGCGCAGGCGCAAGCAGCTGGAAAAGATCCACGGCCGTCCCGACCCCGAGGCCGTGTACAAGGACATGAAGCACCTGCTCGAAGTGGTCACCGGTGGTCAACCGCGGGTGACGATCCTGAGCGACGAGCATGAGACCTATCCGAGGATCCTCATGGAGCTGCCCTGCGAGTCGACGCACCTGGTGACCTCGAGCAAGGAACGACGGGATGCTGGCAACCCGTTGTTTCCGATCAATTTAGTAGACATGCTGATCCGCCACAGCAGCGCGAACCACAAGCGCGAGACGATCTCGTGGTCGAAGCGACGGCAGGCGAGCGCTGAGCGGTTGGCCGTGTTCCTGGTGTGGCGCAACTACATGAAGGGGCGTCGGGAGAAGGAGCGCGGGAGTCCGTCGCCGGCGCAGGAGCGGGGGATGATCGAGCACCGAATCAGCGTCCGGGAGCTTCTGGAGCGACGGTTGTTCGTGAGTCTTATCGAGTTACCTGGGCGTTGGGTGGATTACTACTGGCGCAAGATCAGCACGCGGGTATTGCCACGGCAGCGGAGGCACGAATTGAGCTACGCGATGTGAGGAACTGGTAAGTGAACCGGCCGCGCCAAACGATGGCGCGGCCGGACACAATTTCAAAGGCACATCCCTTCACTTGGCCAGCAACCCGCCCCGCTGGTAGATCTCCATCTGCACCTGGCTGCAGGGTTCGCCCCGCACGCCGCCGCCCGCCCACGAGATCAGGCCGCTGCCCAAATCGACGGTGACCGTGTCCCCGCTCTTCAGGCCGGCCATCGCCGCGTCGGCCACCAGCACCGGCAGGCCCGCGTTGATGGCGTTGCGCTCGTACATCGCTCCGTAGCTGCGCGCGACCAGGGCCTGCACGCCAAGGGTCGCGAAGCAGTCCACGGCCTGCTGCCGCGAGGATCCGCAGCCGAAGTTGCCGCCGGTGACGACGATGTCGCCGGGCTGCGCCTTGCGGGCGAAATCCTTCCAGCCTTCGAGGTTGTCGAACGTGTACTGGCCCATCTGTCGCGGGTCGGTGATCGCCAGGTAGCGGTTGTGGAAGATCATGTCGGTGTCGACGTTGTCGACGTCGACGATCCAGGCGCGGCCGGTCAGCACGGTGGGCTTGCCGCCGCCGGCGACGCCCGCGGCCGCCGGCGCGGTCTTCGCCGCGGCCGCCG
>DYDD01000131.1:1443-7766 GCA_020718045.1 Fibrobacter sp.
TGCGGTTGCCCGTTGAGACGGTGACCTCGCCGGGGCCGTTCTGTCCGATCTGGCCGGCGGCGCAGCCGCCGCAGCCCGCGTTGCCGATCAGGGCGCCGGCGTCGGTGAAGACCTGGATCAGCCCCTCGTCGAGGGCCTGCCGCCAGACCGCGTGCGTCGCCGGCACGACCTTCAGCACCACGCCCGGGGCGACCTTGCGACCCGCGAGCGCCTGCGCGGCCGCGCGCAGGTCCTCGATCCGGCCGTTGGTGCACGAGCCCACGAACACCGAGTCGACCTTGCGGCCGGCGACCGACGCGACGGGCACCGTATCCTCGGGATGGCCGGGGCGCGCGATCATCGGCGCGAGGCCGTCGATGTCCACCTCGACGGTCAGGTCGTGGTGCGCGTCGGCGTCCGCGGCGAGGGCCGGGAAATCGCGGCCGCCCGCGCGCCGGCAATATTCGAGGATCGCGGGGCTGGGCTCGAACAGGGCGATGATGCCGCCCATCTCGGTGGCCAGGCTGGCGATGGTGATACGGTCGGGCAGGGGCAGCCCGGGCACGATGTCGCCGACGATCTCGGCGGCGTAGCCCAGCAGGCCGTCGGCGCCGAGCGTCTGCAGCATCTTCAGGACGATATCCTTGGCCGTGGCGTCGGGGCCGGGGCGGCCCTTCAGCACGACCCGCGCCGATTTCGGCACCTTGAACCAGACCTTGCCCGCGGCCCAGGCGTAGGCGATGTCCTGGTCGCCCATGCCCTGCCCGAAGGCACCGACCGCGCCCATGATGTTGGCGTGGCTGTCGGTGCTGACGAAGGTCGAGCCCGGCCCGACCAGCCCCTCCTCGAGGGCGAGGTGGGTGCCGATGCCCTGGGTGATGTCGCGCAGGCCCACGCCCGTCTCGCGGGAGTAGATGCGGCAGAACTGCTGGTTCGCGGCGTAGCCCTGGTCCGAGCCGCCGGGGTTGCAGTCGAAGGTGAACAGGGTCCGCGCCGGGTCGTCGACCGTCAGGCCGGCCTGCTGCAGGTTCTTGACCACGTTGGCGCCGCCGAAGTCGCGGGCGGCGCGCACGTCCACGCGCATGTCCACCGTGGCGCCGGGGAACACCGGCTGGTCGCAGTGCGCGGCGATGATCTTCTCGATGAGGGTCAGTCCCACGATCCCACCTCCGGCTCGCCGGGGCCGCCGATCGTTCCGACGTCAGTCGTCGTCCTCGTTCCCGGGTATCCCGAAGTCGGGCTCGTCGCCGTCCAGGCCGGCCATCAGGCCGGCCGTGGTCTCGCGCGAGTCCCAGCACTGCTGCTGCGCCTCGTACTCCAGCGACAGCATCGTGGTCAGGTCGAACTCGCCGGACTGCTGCACCGCCAGCTTGCTCAGCCGCAGCGCCGGCTGGGGGATGCCGGCCAGGCGTCGGCAGTAGGCCTCGACTTCCTGCTCGTACTCCTGGGGCGTGAAGACGCGGTCCAGCAGGCCCAGGCGCAACGCTTCCTCGGCGGACAGCGTGCGTCCCGACCACAGGATGTCTAGGGCCCGGTTGGGACCGACCGCGCGCGGGAGGGTCGAGGTCAGGCCCCAGTCCGGCAGCAGGCCCAGGCGCAGGTCCTGGGTGGTGAAGGTGGCCGTGGCGGCGGCCAGGCGCACGTCGGCGGCCATGACCAGCCCGAAACCGCTGTCGCGCACGTCGCCCGCCACCGCGGCGACGATCGGCTTGCCGAGTTCCTGCATCAGGGTCACGACGCGGCGGATGGTGTCGAGGTCGGCGGCCACGGTCCCCATGCCGGCATCGCCGGCCTGCGCCTCGGCGGCCGCGCGCAGGTCCATGGCGGTGTCGAAGGGTCCGCCGGCGTCCGTCAGCAGGACCACGCGGGCGGCGCGATCCTCCTGCAGGCGCAGCAGGGCGTCGACGAGCTCGTCGCCGAGTTCCTGCAGCGAGGGCGCGGACGGCCCGAACAGCGACAGGGTCGCGACGCCGTCGCGGACCTCGCAGTCGAAGAAATCGTAGGTCATGACCCTCCCGGTGGTGGCCGCCGCGGGGTGCGGGGCGTGCGAGGCGGCGTGCCTGCACCGACGACGATAGGGGGCGGCCGCCACGGTGTCAACGCGGCCGCCACCGGGCGCGGTCGCGACAGGTCTGGACAGGCGCGGCGGCGGCGGGTATCCTCCCGGGGCTTCGCACCTGGAAGACTCCAGAGAGGACAACTCGGCATGAAGGTGTTCCTGACCGGCGGTACGGGCCTGGTGGGACGGGCGGTCGTCCGCGCGCTGATCGAACGCGGCGACGAGGTCGTGTGCGTCACCCGCGACCGCAAGCGGGCGCTGTCGCGCCTGTCGCGTCCGGTGGAGATCGTCGAGGGGGACCCGACCTTCCCGGGCGATTGGCAGCGGGAGCTGGGCGACTGCGACGCGGTCGTCAACCTGGCGGGCGAGCCCATCGCTGCCAAGCGCTGGACCCGCAAGCGCAAGGCGTTGCTGCGCCGCTCCCGGCTCGAATGCACGCGCAACGTGGCGGCGGCGGTCAACGCGAGCGAGCGGGTGCGCGTGCTGGTCAGCGCGTCGGCCGTCGGCTACTACGGCGACGGCGGCGCCGAGCCCCTGTACGAGGAGAGCGAGGGCGGCCGCGACTTCCTGGGCCGGCTGGCCCACGAGTGGGAGGGGTGCGCCCTGGAGGCCGACAACGGGCGCGCCCGCGTGGCGCTGCTGCGCATCGGCCTGGTGCTCGACCGCGAGGACGGGGCCCTGCCGCGCCTGGTCCTGCCCTATCGGTTCGGCCTGGGCGGCCCGCTCGGCGACGGCCGCGTCTACGTGCCCTGGATCCACCGGCACGACCTCGTCCGCGCGATCCTGCACATCCTGGACCGCGAGTCGATCGCCGGCCCCGTCAACGCGGTGGTGCCCGACCCGCCGACCCGCCGCGAGTTCGCCCGTGCGCTGGGACGCGTGCTGGGCCGCCCGAGCGGCTTCACGACCCCCGGCTTCGTGCTGGGCCTGGTACTCGGCGAGATGTCCACGATGCTGCTGCGGAGCTGCCGCGCCGTCCCCAAGGCGCTGCGCGCCAACGAATTCCAGTTCGAGTACCGGGAGCTGGAACCGGCGTTGCGGCACCTGTTGTCTTGACGCCGTCAACTGGTGTACCATGGTGGACCCGGTCATGTTCGCAAGGGAGGTCGTGGGATGTGGCACGTGCTGAGTCTGGCCTTGGTCCTGTCCCTGGCGGCGTTCGCCGCGCCTGCCCCCGCCCAGATCGCGTACCTGCCACTGGCCCCTGGCTGCGCCTGGACGTACGGCGACGGAGCCGGCCACCAGATCGTCGTCGAAGCGGTGGGGACGGCCCTCATCCAGGGCGAAGACGTCGTCGAACTGGTCTGGACCGAGCCGGATCAGGTCTACCACAACTTCTGGTCCCTGGGCCCCACGGGCGCCGTCTACCTGCACGCCGCCTACAACGAGGACGCCGGCTTCGTGGCGAGCTACTCGCCGCCCATCATGTGGCTGTCGGCCGTCGTCGGCGCGGACCGCTGCTGGACCTCGACCGTGCGCATCTACTGGAGCCTCGACGGCTCGGTGGACCCCGGCCTCGAGTTATCGTTCACCTTCTGCGTGACCGGGGACGGGCCGTTGACCGTGCCGGCTGGCGACTTCGAGACCGTCGCGGTCGAGGCCTTCCCGCCCCCGACCCCCGCCGCTCCGGGCAAGGCGGCCCACGACGCGCTGGGCCGACGGCTCGCCGACGGATCGCGTCTGGACGACCCGCGCTCCTACGCCGCCGGCGTCGGCCTGGTGAAGGAAGGCGCCTGGGAGCTGACGACCTACGGCGGACCGACGCCGTCCGAGGCGGCGAGTTGGAGCGAGGTCAAGACGCGGTACCATTGACCCCCTGTGATCGCCGACGAATCGCGATGATGCGAGAGGGCCGTCCCCCGGCAGGGGACGGCCCTCGTCGCCGTAACGCTCGCCCCTACTTGTAAAGAGACTTGATGTCCCCGAGGGTCATGTTCTCGTCGTCGACGACGTGATCGAGCGTCATCTGCCCCCGGATCTCGCCGCCGGGGAAGGCCATGCTGTGGACGTTGAGGTAGATCGACCCCGCCACGAGGCTGGCGTACTGGGGCGCGGTCAGGTTCCAGGTGCCGGCGACCGGCGAGCCGAGGGGCAGGCCGAAGGCGACCGGGCCGGTGACGCCGGCCGCGGCGGTGTGGAAGTGGACGGCGGTCTGCGCGCTCGTCAGGCCGCTGAACTGCAGCGCGTAGGTGCCGACCAGGGTCTCGGTGTCGACCGTGAGCGTGGCGATCCCGACCGCCGGGCTGGCGTTGGACGGGACCTCCGAGGCGCCGGTGAGGGCCGTGGTGTAGAAGGCGAGATCGGCGCGGGCGGCGCCGGCTCCGAGACCGAGCACGAGGACGGTCGCGGCGGCGAACAGGACGGGATTCTTGATCCAGCGCATGGGTTGCACCTCCGGATGCGGGTGAGGGGTACGGACCGAAATAGATTACTAAATTAATCCACTATCGCAACTGCAGCGATTTTGAGAGGTTATGTTCCGGATGGCGGAAGCGGCCGGTCAGCCCACCACGAACGCGTCGGCCTCGATGTCGCCCCGCGAGAAGCGCGCGAGCGACAGCGAGTCGATGATCGCGTCGGGTTCGCCGCCGGTGATCTGCTTCGCCAGGCGGGAGGCGGCCATCGGGGCCAGCATGAAGCCGTGGCCGCTGTAGCCGCAGGCCATCTGGTAGCCCTCGAGGCCGGGGACGCCGCCCAGGATGGGGCGGTGGTCGGGGGTCACGTCGTACATGCCGGCCCACTGGCGCATCAGGCGCAGCTTGCGCGCCGGGGGCCAGTAGGCGGTCAGGGCGCGGGCGAAGCGCACCGCGAAGCGCAGCTGGCTGCGCGTGTCGAACTGGGCGGGGCGGTCCCAGTGCGGCTCGTCCGGGTCGCCGATGCCGCCGACGATCTCCCCGCGCATGCTCTGGCTGAAGTAGATGCCGTCGCTGATGGAGATGACCATCGGGTCCAGGAACGGTTTGCACGATTCGCTGACCATGATCTCGTGGCGTTCCTGGCGGTTGGGCAGCTGCACGCCGACCATCGCCGCCAGCGAGCGCGACCACGGCCCGGCACAGTTGATCAGCAGCGGCGTGGCGATCTCGCCGCGGTCGGTGACCACGCCGGTGATGCGGCCGCCGTCGTGCCGCACCTCGAGCAGGCGCGTGCGGATGAAGATCCGCACGCCGCGCCGCGTCGCGGCCTTCGCGTAGCCCCACACCACGCTGAACGGGTAGGCGGTGCCGTCCTTCTGGCAGAAGGTCGCGCCCTTGAGGCGCGAGATGTCCAGCTGCGGCACGATGTCCAGGCACTCCCGCGGCTCCAGGAAGCGGCTGGGCACCCGGCAGGAGTTCTGCAGGGCGACGGCCTTGCGCAGGCTTTCGAGGTGGGCTTCGTCCTCGGTCACCATCAGGTAGCCGCCCTGGCGGAAAAACGTCTGCAGGCCGAGCTCGCCGGCCAGGTGCTCGTAGGCGGCGACGCTCTCCTGGGCCAGGCGGATGTTCTCCGCGGTCGTCCACTGCTGGCGGATGCCGCCGCCGCAGCGCCCGGTCGAACCGCTGCCGAGGTAGTCCCTCTCCAGCACGACGAGGCGCTTCATGCCCCGCCGCGCCAGCTCGTAGGCGATGGCCAGGCCGTTGATGCCGCCGCCGACGATGACCGCGTCGGCCGTCGCGGGGACGGGCCCTTCTGGCAGGGGGATCACGGGCCCACCTCCAGGTCGGTGCGGGGCAGCGCGGTCTCCAGTTCGCCCATCAGGGGCGGCAGGTCCAGGCTCGCCAGCTCCTCGAAGGTCAGCGGTTCGATGGGCGGGCGGATGTTCGTCAGCGGGATCTGCGCCGGGTCGATGCCGCGCAGGCGCGCCAGTTCCAGCGCGGACTCGCAGAGGCAGCCCTTGCCCTGGCAGAAGCCGGTGCCCACGCCGGTGAAGCGCTTGAGCGCCTCCATCTCGGCGAACCCGTCGCGGTAGGCCTTGCCGAACTCCTCGATGGTCACGTCCTCGCAGCGGCAGAGGATGCGCTTGCTCATGCCGTCACCTCTTCCAGCAGGTCGGCGAGCGTGGCGCCGGCCGCTTCGCCGGCGATCGTCAGGCGCAGACCGGCCGGGGTGGGGCCGTCCCAGCGCCCGGCGGCGGCGCCCCGCGGCACGTAGCCGCCGCGTAGCGGGTCGAGCACGAGGTCGGCGCCGAGCTGGTAGGCCCCGTCGTAGACAGGCTTGCCGCGGCCGCAGATCACGGCGATCTCGCAGGCGGATTCGGGGCGGGTCCCGCTGCGGCCGTCGTCGAAGCGCAGTGCGGCCAGCGACC
>DYDD01000131.1:7791-8112 GCA_020718045.1 Fibrobacter sp.
CCGCAGGCCCGTGCGAAGCTGCCAGCCGAGCCGCCGGGCGGTCGCCAGGGCGTCCTCGTCGGGCGCCGCGGTGGGGTCCAGGGCCAGCACGACGCGCGCGCCGCGCGCGTGCAGCAGGGCGGCGCACAGCCACTGGTCCGGGCCGTGGCCCCAGACGACCGCGGCGCGTCCGCGCAGGTCGATCCCGTCGCGGCCGGCCAGGCGGTAAAGGGCGCGAGGTCCCAGGATGCCCGGCAGGTCGTGGTCATCGAACAGGCCCAACTGGTCCAGGGCGCCGGCCGCCCAGACGATGCGGTCGGCGCGCGCGACGGACAGTCCCGC
>DYDD01000396.1 GCA_020718045.1 Fibrobacter sp.
CCGGCGGCGCGACCGCCGTGGCCCCGCGTCAGCACGGCCACGCGCATCCCGGCGCCGGTCAGCCGCCGGGCAAGATCCAGCACCACCGGGGTCTTGCCGGTGCCGCCGGCCACGAGGTTGCCCACCGACACGAGGCGGGGCCGCTGCGGCGGCCGGCCGCGCGAAGCCAGGCGCCGCTGCAGGAGGGCGTCGCCGCAGGCGTCGGTCCAGGCTTCGAGCCGCCCGGCGAGCCGTGGCAACCCGCCCTCCCAGCGCCGCCAGGCGTCCTCGACGCGGCCGCGTACCGGGCCACGCAGGTCCAGGACGGCCGGCTCCCGCCGCGAGGTCTCCGTCACGCGCCGCTCCTCTCGCCCCGCAGCCAGGCCCCAAGCGCGGACGCCGTCGCTTCGCAGGCCGTCGCGTCCGCCTCGCGGGGCACGACCACGTCTTCGCCTTCCTCGATCGCCACCCGATCCCAGGGCAGCGGCACGATCGTCCGGTCCCAGGTCCGCAGGGACAAGTGCCGACCGGGCTTCGTGCGCAGCGGGACGACCGGCGCGCCGGACAGGCGGGCCAGCAGCACCGCACCCTCGTGGACGGTGCCGTACGGACCTCGGGGGCCGTCGACGGCGAGCCCGACGGCGCCGCCGCGGCGCAGAACCTCCAGCAGGGAGCGCAGGGCATCGGCGCCGTCCTTCCCGGTCGAGCCCCGCACGAAGCCGAAACCGTCCGGCCCGAGGGTGCGGCTCAGGACATCGCCGTCGCGGCTGCGGCTGACCAGCAGCGTCGCGCGGGTCGGCAGCACGTGCAGCGTGGCGGGGATCAGGTCGCGATGCAGGCAGGCGAAGATGACCGCGCCGCGCCGCGCCGTCCCCGCCGCGGGGTCGCGGCGCACGGTCGCGGTCAGCAGGCGCCAGGCGGGCCTCGCCAGGATCAGCTTCAGCGGCTGCAGCCGGCCCGATCCGGCGCTCATCTCACGCCCCCTGCCCGCTCGCGCCAGAGGGACGCCACCTCGTCGGCGGTCCGGTCCCAGAACCCGGCGCCGCCGAGGCGCTCGCGTAGCTCGTCCACCCCGGAGGCGAAGCGCGCCCGCCGCGCACCCGAGTCGAGCCAGTCGCGCAGGTCGGCGGCCAGGACCTCGGGCCGCGCCGCGTCCTGGACGAACTCGCGCACCAGGGGGCGCTCCCGGGGACGCTCCAGCACCAGATTGGCCAACCCGATCCACTCCAGGCGCACCAGGCGGCGGGCCAGGGCGTAGGTCGACGGCGAGGTGCGGTAGACCAGCGCGTGCGGCACGCCGGCCAGGGCGACCTCGAGCGAGGCCGTCCCGCTGCAGACCAGCGCCAGGTCGAGGTCGTGCATCAGGGTGGCGAGCGGTTCGGCGCTGACGCGCAGGCCTTCGCCGGGCTCGTCCGGCACGGGCGCCCCGGGCGCGCGGCTGACGACGCCGCGCAG
>DYDD01000132.1 GCA_020718045.1 Fibrobacter sp.
ACGACGGCCTTGCGGGCGTCGTCGTCGCGGGGCGCGGCGAGGTCCTCCAGGCGGCAGCGCAGCTCGCCGCGCGCGGCGCGCACGCCCGGGATCCGCAGGGTGAAGACCTGGTAGCTGGTCGGCGACGCCGCCTCGCCGCGCGTGCGTGCGGCCAGGGCGAGCGTCTCGCGGCGGACGACCGGCGCCCCGTCCCCGGCGTCGAGCGTCGCCTCGACCGACAGGCTCCCGCTCAGGACGCCGCCCGGCTGCTCGCGGAAGCGCAGGCCGTCGTTCGCCACCGAGAACAGCAGCAGCACGTCCGTGGCGCCCTCGGCGGCGGGCAGGTTGGCGTAGTCCAAACAGACGCCGAAGCCGCCGGTGCCGTCGAGCGGCCGCACCAGGGCGGCGGCGGCCGGGATCGCGGCCGCCAGGCACGAGACGACGATCGTGACGGCCAGCGTGCGGCGCAGCGCCGTGGCCCGATCCAGGAACATGCCGACCCCCGAAGGGTTGAGGGAACGCTTCCGACCGTCCATCAATCTAGGGATCCCGCCGGCCGCGGACAACCGCGCCGGGACGGCGAAGGCCCGCCCCTCTCGCGGGGCGGGCCCGGCAACCGTCGCCGCCGTGTCGCGCCTAGTAGACGAAGGTCAGCGTCAGCCGGTGCACGTAGCTCAGGGCCTGCATGTCGACCATGCTGTAGTCGAACAGGGCCTTGGCGTCCTTGCCCGTGTTGATGACCACGCCGAAGCCCCAGGCCAGCTTGTCGCTGTCGTAGTTCAGGTTGTAGCCGACGCGTCCGTAGAGCAGGTCGCGCATGCTGTACTCGAAACCCACGTTCGCCCGCTCGGCGTTGTCCGCCGGATGCTGGAATTCCGCCGAGGCCAGGATGTCGTGGTCCTTGGTGTCGACGGCGCGGAAACAGGCGCCGACCTTGAACGTCGTCGGCATCTTGGCCGGCAGCTCGTCGAAGGTGATCTTGCCGCCCAGGTTCTGGATCACCATGCCCAGGCGGAGGTCTCGCACGCCGATGCGGTACAGGATGCCGAAGTCGAAGCCGGCGGAGTTGACGGCTTCCTCGGCCAGGCCCGCGTGCAGGTAGTTCAGGGTGAAGCCGGCGGAGAACTTGTCGGTCCAGAACCGGCTGTAGGAGAAGCCGAAGGCGACCGAACCCGCGTCGAAACTCTCGCCGTTGCCCTCGGGACGGTTGGCCGTGCGGACCGGCATCGGATCCAGCCACAGCGAGCGCACGGAGAACGCGAAGGTGCCCGGCAGGATCTTGGGGTTCATGGCCAGGACGGCGGAGCTCAGGTTGATGTCCGCCGGCCACTCGACCTGGGACACCAGGAACTCGTTGCCGCGGACCTCGACCAGGCCGGCCGGGTTCCAGAAGACGGAACTGGCGTCGTCGGCCACGGCCGTGAACGCCGAACCCATGCCCGTCGCCCGGGCGCTGGTTCCGATCTGCAGGAACTGCGCGCCGAAGGTGCCCACCTTCTCGAAGAGCTCGGCCTGGGCGGCCGCGGGCAGGACCAGGGCGGCAAGGGCCAGGATCGCAATGCGTCTCATGGAAACCTCCAGAACCCTCTCGCGTCGGTAGCGGCCGGCCGGCTGCGCCGGCGCGGCCGAGCGGTTAACGGATGACGACGAACTTGCCGATGAAATCCTCGAACCGATCGTCATCGGACTGGACGGTGAACAGGTAGATCTCGCTCACGACCTCCTGGCCGTTGCGGCTGACCAGGTTCCAACTCGTCTCGCCGTACCCGCTCGTGCCGTCGTGCTCGATCGTCTCCACCAGGTCGCCGTCGAGGGTGAAGATCTTGACGGTGTTGTGGGCGCGGGGCAGGTTGGTGAAGTTGACGCGCACGCCGGTCGGGTCGTCCGCGTTCGGCGAGAATTGCTGGAATTCCGCGAGCGCCTCGCGCGTGGCGGGGTTCGGGTAGACGAAGATGTTGGCGCCGTCGCGCGCGCGCGCCTCGACCGTCTGCGCGTTCGACCCGGGATTGGTGTTCGTGAAGGACGAGCCCGGATCGCCGACCAGGCCGGCCCCGATCACCGTCAGGGTGTTGTTCGAATTGATCCGGATCGCGTGGTCGGTTGCGGTCACGGAGTAGAAGTACAGGAACCCGTTGTGGACGGCCGGGTCGGCGTACTCGTAGAAGCTGAGCGCCAGCTTCGAGGTGTGGGTGGGCAGCAGCGCCTCGCGGCCGGTGACCATGAAGAAGGTGTCCAGGGCGGCCGGGTAGCCCTGCCAGGGCAGCAGACCGGACAACGCCGGGATCGGCAGCCCCTCGCGGTCGTAGAGCGCGGGCCGTTCCACGTAGCGCCCCATGGTGTCGGCGGCGACGACCTGCCGCATCGCCTCGGCGAGGCCGGGCGCGGGCAGGGTGAAGGTCGGGTCGTCGAGCACCCGCGGCCGATAGCGGATCCGCTCCAGACCGGTGTTGGCGCCCAGGGGCAGCGTGTCCACCACGGTGGTGCCGTCGCTGAGCTCGCGCGAGTTGATGAACGTGTTCACGTAGTCGTACTCGGCGATCAGCTGCCAGAGCCCGCTCTCGGGGCCGTTCTCCACCGACGAGCCGAAGGGACGGTCCCAGTTGTCGGCGCGCCAGATGCGGTAGGACTCGAAGTCGATGCGGTTGGCGCGCACGTCGACCGTCGTCTCGCTGCGGTTGTCCCAGAAGACGTGCACCGCGCTGTCCGTCGGCCACAGGCGCACGCCGGGCGGCGGCGGCGCCATGCCGACCAGCCAGTGGATCAGGGTCTCGTTGCCGCCGACACCGGTGCAGCCCGCCTTCTGGTCCTCGGGGACCGTGTCGTCGTTGCAGTTCCAGTTCGTCTCGATGAGTCGGTTGTCCCGCGTGCAGAAATCGCCGGCCTGTCGCACGCACTCGAAGCAGTTGTCCATGTTGACGTAGATGCAGCCGTCCTCGTCGAGGTCGTCGGCCGTGATCAGCGGCTGTGCCAGCAGGTAGTCTTCCGCCACGCAGGTGGTGTCCATCAGGTCGGCCACGAAGGTGAACATGTCCTGGCCGTACTCGCGGACGCAGATCTTCTTCTCGCGGCCGAGGACGCCGGTCGAGGTGTCGCCGTCCAGGTTGAACGCGTTGCCGAGCCAGGTCAGCGCGGCTTCCGCGGCGTTCTGCAGCATGCCGTCGAGGCCGACGCCCACCACGGTGGCGACCTGGAACTGCAGGGTCGCGCCCGGCGGCAGTTCCGAGAAGGGGCCGGCCGAGATCAGGAAGCGATAGTCGGACTCCTTGCCCACGTTGGTGTCGTTGTCGAAGTTGAGCTCGCTGAGCAGTTCGTAGCGCTCGGCGTCGTTGGAGGGGTCGCCGCCGCGGGCGAAGGGCTGGTTGCCCGAGAAGTGGTTGAAGCTGCGCAGGCCGACGCTCCGCGGCGCCAACCGGCCGGTCGGGTCGGTGTCGTGGCCCAGGAAGACGATGCCGAAGTAGCCGGGGGTCTCCCCGTCGTCGCCGTCGCTGTCGAACATGAAGCCCACGGACACCGGCACCCAGCTGTTGTCGCGGGCGCGCACGAGCCGCGTGCTGCTGCCGGCCATGTCGTCCTCGGCGCGGCCGGGGCGGGTGCGGGGGCCGATGTCGGCGTCGGCGAAGAAGCCGATGTAGACGTCGTCGACCGAGGCCACGCCGACGTTGGTGACCTCGAACTCGAAGGCGACGAAGTCGTCGGCGTCGTCGTTCTCCCAGGCGAAGGACTTCTGGACGATCTTCAGGTTGATTGGCGTGTGGTCGGGGAACTGCTCCCCCGCCAGGCGCGTGTTGTCGTACATCGTGCAGACCATCATCTGGTTGCCGACCTGCCCGAAGTCCTCCTCGAATTCGCCGTCCTCGTCGTCGTCGTAGCCGTTGAGCGTCTCCTCGTCGTAGAGGGGATCGCCGAAGGTCAGGGATTCGGGGTCGCGGTCGGTGTCGTCATCGTCGTTGGCCCCCGATTCCGGCTGCCGCTTGCCGCTGGCGTTGGGGAAGCCGATGGGACGCGTCACCTGGCCGGCGACGGCCTCGTAGATCGTGTCGGCGATCTCGTTGCGGGCCCGGATCTCCGTCTCGTACTGGCCGGTCGAGACCAGCCGCTCGCCGAGGACCGCGCCGCCGACCCACAGGCCGGCAGACCACAGGTATTCGACGCCGGAGCCGGCCGGCCACTGGGCCGACGGCGCGTCGCTGTAGGTGAAGTTGGACCCGGCCTGGGAACCGATGAGTCCGAAGTTCGAGATGTTCATGTGCAGCTCGCCGACGTTCATCACGAAGGAGCCGTCGGTGACGGCGGACCCGTCGGGCACCGGCCCGGGGTGGGCGCCGAACTGCTCGAGATCCACCCAGGCCGACGCCGGGGAGGCGGACAGCAGGACCGTCGCTACCAGCAGGGCCAGACCGATCCGGGCGCCAGGGGGGCCCGTGCGGTCCGGTAGGCTGCGGCTGGAGATCATGGTCATTCCTTTCCCTCTGACGGCCCGGTCCATGCCCTTCCCGGTCCTAGAACGTCCAGCCGAGGCCGACGCGGAACAGGCGGTGGTCCATGAAGACGCGCGGGTCGTTGATAGGGATGAACTCGTTGTAGTTGTCGCCGTTGGCGTCCTGCAGATAGGCGCCGCCGTACTTGCCGGTCTCGGTCAGGTACGACACGTAGGCCGAGGTGGCGTTGCGCAGGCCGGGCGTGAGGCCGGCGCCGGGATTGCGCACCATGTCCTGGTTGATCAGGTTGTGGGCCTGGAAGAACATGGTCAGGCGCTGGCCGTAGAAGTTGATCTCCTTCTGGCCCTGGAGTGCCAGGTCGTAGGTGGCCGGCAGCCGTTCGCTGTTCTCGAGCAGCGGGTCCACCTTGCGCGCATAGCGGTCGTTGGGGGTCCAGGGGAAGCCGCTGCCGTAGGAGAAGTTCATCGAGCCCGACCACGAGTTCGGCTGCTGGATCTGCAGCGACAGGTGGAAGACATGGCGCTGGTCCCAGTTCAGCGGCAGCTCCTGGTTGGGCAAGTACTCGAGGCCCTCGGGGTTCGCCCCGAACTCCTGCGACGAGGCGACGCCGTCCGCGTAGGAGAAGGTGTAGGCGACGTCGAAGGCGAAGTTGTCGGAATAGCGCTTGTTGAGGGTCACCTCGACGCCGCGCGCCGAGGCGTAGGCCTTGTTGATGTAGCGCGGCAGGGTGTTGCCGGTCTCCGCGTCGGTGACCGTGGTCGCCGCGATCAGGTCGTAGATGTCGCGGGAGTAGATGGCGACCGAGCCCGCGAGGTAGTCGGTGAACTGGTGCTTGATGCCGGCCTGGTAGGCGATGGTCGTCTCGGCCCGCAGGTTGGGGTTGCCGAGGGTGCCGGCGTTGCCCAGCGGGTCCTGGCTGCTGAACAGCAGGTCGCGGGTCGGGAACTGGATGAACCGGCCGTAGGAGAAGTTGAAGCCGTCGCGCTCGGTGATGGGGAACGCGAAGCCGAGGCGCGGCGAGAACTGGTGCTTGTACTTGATGACGTTCTTGTTAACGTCGTCGTTGTCCAGCAGGATCTCGGCGGCCGAACCCGGCGAGAAGAGGTCCCAGCGGAAGCCGTAGTTCATGACCATGCCCTCGTACTCCCAGCGGTCCTGCACGTAGTAGGAGGCCTCGGGGTTGTACGAGTGGAAGATGTTCGAGCTGGCGCCCAGCGAGTACAAGCCCGTGAAGCGGTTCTGCCGCT
Organism: Fibrobacter sp.; assembly: GCA_020718045.1. Classification (GTDB taxonomy): domain Bacteria; phylum Krumholzibacteriota; class Krumholzibacteriia; order LZORAL124-64-63; family LZORAL124-64-63; genus PNOJ01. The sequence continues at coordinate 5,666 of DYDD01000132.1, forward strand.
CGTAGGCCGGGTACGACAGGTTGTTGCTCTCGATGTCGTTGTACTGCAGCTGCAGGCCCATCTTGACGAGGTGGCTCGTCCAGCGCGTGGTCGAGAGGTCGAACTTCGCGATGTAGGTCCGCGTGTAGTCCTCCCCGTAGAAGGGGAAGTCGCTGGTGGTCACGAAGAGCGGATTCAGCGGGTCGGTGTAGAAGTCCGAGCCGTTCAGGTAGAGGTTCGCCTGGCCGTAGAACAGGCCGGGCGAGGCGATGGGGCCGTGCTGGTACTCCCAGGGGTCCTGGCCGTTGACCGAGAACACGTTGTCGTTGCGCAGCGCCGAGACCTTCATGGTGTAGAAGGTGTCGTCGGTCAGGTTGTGCGTCAGCACGAACTTGAGGTTCTGGCTGAGGCTCCGGTTGACGCCGCTGCGGTCGGCCGAGTTGAACCAGGTGAAGGACGAGTCCTCCTGGGCCGTCGAGTAGCTGGAGTAGGGGTAGCGGAAACCGTCGAAGCCCGGCTCGGCCGCGACCGTGTAGAGGCGGCCGTCGGTGGCGCGGACCTGCAGCACGGGCACCATGCGCCGGACGAGGCTGGCGTTGCGGGCGTCGATGACCACGGCCGGGTGGGAGGTCTGGTTCATCCGCTCGTACCAGGGGCCGTAGTAGACGGGCACGTAGTTGCGCGTATACAGCCAGGAGTCGTCGCCCGGGGTGTTCACCAGCAGGGGCATCATCAGGACGCGCCGCGAGTAGCCCGACACGCTCCAGTTCGGCGAGTAGGACTCGTTCGAGGCCGAGTTGAGCGTGTACTCGCCCGTGAGGCGCAGGTTCTCGCTGAAGGTGTACTGCCACTTGGTGGAGCCCTTGAGCTGGTTGACCTGCCGGCGGCGGAACTGGAAGAGCGTGGCGCCGCCGAGGTCGACCCGGTACTCGGGACGGTTGGCGACCGAGAAGTTCTCGGTGTCGGTGAAGACGAAGTCGCCGGCGAGGAAGTAGGTCAGCTTCTCCACGGGCGTGGGACCGCCGAAGCCGAACTCGAAGCGGTCGTAGTTGGTGTAGGTCTTGTCCTGGCGGCCGAAGTCGTCGGTCATGTAGCGCAGACCGCCTCCGAAGGTTTCGCCGCCGGCGCGCGTGGTGACGTTGATGACGCCGGACATGGCCGAGCCGTACTCGGGGTCCATGCCGCCGGTCACCAGCTCGGTCGCCTCGACGGCCATCGAGGAGACGGAGATAGCCCCGCCGCCGCCGACGTTGTCGACCGGCACGTCGTCGATGCGCATCGAGACCTCGCCGGAGCGGCCGCCGCGCACGTAAAGCTCGCCGTCGCGCATCTGCACGCCGGCCTGCTTGGCGACGGCCTCCTCGACCGAGTCGATGGCGTAGTCGGCGAGGCGGTCGCCGGTGAAGCGCTGCTCATTGGCCGCGTTCTTGATCTCGACCATGTAGCGGTCGCCCTCGACCGCGTAGGCCTCGAGGGTCTCGACGATCACGACCTTCATGTCGAAGCGGATCTCCGCCTGGACGCCCGACACGACGTCGACCGTCACCTCCTCGGGGGCATAGCCGAGGTACAGGACCTGGACCGTGTACTTGCCGGGACGCAGGCCCTGGAAGTAGAAGTTGCCGTCGCCGAGGGACATCGTGCCGCGGGAGGTGCCCTTCAGCAGCACGTTCGCGTAGTTCAGGTACTCGCCGGTTTCCACGTCGCGGATGGTGCCCTTGATCGAACCCGGGGCGCCCTGGGCGGAAGCGAGGGCGGGCAGCAGGATGCAGGCGAGCAGAGCCAGCCTGACCGCGGGCCGGGCCACTATGTTGCGCAGGCGACGGAGCATCGCGCGGCTCCTTTCGACGGACCTCGTCCGATCGAAGCGAGTGGTCGGGTCGGTCCTCGTCCGCGCGGCACCTGCCTCCGGAGCGGAGACGGGCGCGCGGCCGGCATGCGCCGACCCATGACCTCAACTTCCCTGGCCGGCATCCGGTCGTCCGGCGCCCGGGAACGTGGGGAATTTCCAGCCCTCAACCGGCAACTCACGGCTGAATATAGAGATTGCCAAAACCGCTGTCAACCTAATGTGTTTCGGGGCTTCCGGCGGTCACCGGGCAGCGCGAAACGTGTCCCGGAGCGAGGGTCAGGAGGTCGGGCAGGGCGTCCCTGCAGGTCCCTTGCGCCAGGGGACAACGGGGCGCGTAGGGACAGCCCGCGAGGGCCGGCGGGACCAGCGCGTCTTCGGCGCCGGCGGCCAGCCTCCGCGTGTAGGGGTGGTTCGGGACGGCGTCGGCGGGCAGCACTTCCAACACGCGGCCGGCGAACATCACGGCCACCTCGCGGCACGTCCGTCGCGCGAGCGCGACATCGTGCGTGATCAGCAGCAGACCGCAGCCGGCGTCGCCCAGCGTGCGCTGGAGCACGTCGATCACCAGCGACGCGGCGTCGGGATCGAGCGACCCGGTCGGT
>DYDD01000133.1:0-525 GCA_020718045.1 Fibrobacter sp.
CGCCAGCGCGGAGCCCATGGCGTCGGGGTCGGGGTTGACGTGGGGCACCACCCAGACGCGCGTCGCGGTCGCGAGCGCCGCGAGCAGGTCGCGCGGCGGCTCGAGCGAGTCCAGGGTCCGCCGGCGCCGCCGTTCGGTCTCGTCCACGAACTCGCCGCGGGCGCTCAGCTCGTCCAGGATGGTCTCGACGCCCATCCCCTGGTCCAGCGATTCGTCGTAGATGAAGCGCAGGTCGGGCGTGGCGCGCAGGCGCAGCAGGTCGCTGACGCGTCCCTGCAGGAAGCCGCGGGCTTTCTTGAGGCCGGCCAGGCTGTCCGCCCGCTCCCGCTCGCCGCCGAGGACCGACACGTACACCAGCGCGACGGTCTGGTCGCGGTTGAGTTCCACGCCGTTGATCGTGACGAAGCCGACGCGGGGGTCCTTGACCTCGACGGCGAGCAGCTCGCCGAGGACCTTGCGGATCGCCGTGCTCTGGCGCTGCAGCTTGTAGGGATCCATGTCCACCATCCTGGAAACGCGGCAGGA
>DYDD01000133.1:552-3047 GCA_020718045.1 Fibrobacter sp.
CGCCGGTCCGCCGGCGCCGGCCGCGCGCGTCCGCGCTACAGCTCGGTCCGGGTCTCCTCCTCGATACGGTAGGTCTCGACCACGTCGCCTTCCTGCAGGTCGTGGAAGTTCTCGAGGCCGATGCCGCACTCGTAGCCCGACTGCACCTCGCGGACGTCGTCCTTGAAGCGCTTCAGCGAACTGATCTTGCCCTCGAAGATCATCATCTCGTGGCGCACCAGCCGCAGCAGGGAGTTGCGGATGATGGTGCCCTTGGTGACGTAGGCGCCGGCGATGGTCCCGACCTTCGGGATGCGGTAGACCACGCGGATCTCGGCCGAGCCGGTCGAGACCTCGCGGCGGATCTTGCCGAGCAGGCCGGCCATCGCCTTGCGCATCGTGTCGACGACCTCGTAGATGATGTCGAAGACCTCGATGGTGACGCCCTGCTCCTTGGCCCGCTCCTGGATGGCGTTGCCCGGGCGCATGTGGAAGCCGATGATCATCGCGCCGGTGTTCGAGGCCAGCAGCACGTCCGACTCGTTGATGGCGCCGACGCCCTTGTGCACGATGCGGACGTGGACCTCGTCGGTGTTCAGGTCGAGCAGGGCGTCGCAGATCGCCTCGACCGAGCCCGACACGTCGCCCTTGACGATGATCGGCAGTTCCTTGGTGTCGCCCTGGGCCACCATCTCCGCCAGGTTGTCCAGCGAGATGGAGCGCTTGGGCGCCGAGAACTGCTGCACGCGCTGCAACTGCCGGCGCTTGCCGGCGATGTCGCGGGACTCGCGCTCGGTGTCCGTGACGTGGAGGCGGTCGCCCGCCAGGGGCACGTCGCCGGCGCCGAGCACCACGGCCGGCTCGCCGGGCAGGACCTGGGTCAGGACCTCGCCGCGCTCGTCGAGCAGGGCGCGCACCTTGCCGTCCTGCATGCCGCAGACGAAGTGGTCGCCCACGCGCAGGGTCCCCTGTTCCACCAGGACCGTGAAGATGACGCCGCGCCCCGGCTCCTTCGAGGCTTCGACGACCACGCCGCGCGCGTTGCCCTTGGACGAGGCCGCCAGCTCGAGCACCTCAGACTGCAGGTGCACCAGTTCGAGGAGGCGCTCCACGTTGATGCCCTTCTTGGCCGAGATCTCCGCGCTGAGCACGTCGCCGCCGAACTCCTCGACCACGATGCCCTGGCCGAGCAGGTCCTGCTTCACCAGGTCGGGGCGCGCCCCGGGCAGGTCGATCTTGTTGATGGCCACGATCAGCGGCACGCCCGCCGCCTTGGCGTGGTTGATGGCCTCGATGGTCTGCGGCATGATGCGGTCGTCGGCCGCGACCACCAGGATCACGATGTCGGTGACCTGGGCGCCGCGCGCGCGCATGGCGCTGAAGGCCTCGTGGCCGGGGGTGTCCAGGAAGGTGATCGGCCCGCCGGGCGTCTGCACGCGGTAGGCGCCGATGTGCTGGGTGATGCCGCCGGCCTCGCCGGCGATGACGTTGGTCTTGCGGATGTGGTCCAGCAGCGACGTCTTGCCGTGGTCCACGTGGCCCATGACCGTGACCACCGGCGCGCGGTGCTCGAGATCCTCCTCGCGGACCTCGGGCTCGGCGTCGGCCAGCTCCTCCTCGCCGTACTCGCTGAGGAACTCGACGTCCTTCTCGAACTCGTCGGCCAGCAGCTCGATCTGGTCGCGCTCCAGGCGCTGGTTCATCGTCGCCATCACGCCGAGGGAGAACAGCTTGGCGATGGCCTCGCGCGGCTGGATTTCGAACTTCTCGGCCAGCTCCTGCACCGTGATGAACTCGGTCACGCGCAGCATCGGTCCGGCGTCTGTTTCGGCCTCCGCGCCGCCGCCGCGGCGGTGCCGCCGGCGGCCGCCCTTGGCGCCGTCGAGCTGGGCCAGGGTCTGCTTCACGCTCTGGGCAACGGCCACCTCGTCCACCTTCTTCTTCTTGCGGCGCTTGCGCCGGTCGCTGTCCGGCGTGCCTTCGCGGACCTCCTGGCGGCGCTGCATCGCGGCCTGGACGGAATCCCGCACCGAGCTGTTGGCGTCGCCGCGGCCGCGGTGACCCGCGATGTCGCGCCGCACCTCGCCCCAGTTCCAATTCTCGGCCGGCTGGCCGTCGGCGCCGAGGGCCGGCGCGCCGCCGGGGCCGCCGGACGGTCCCCGCGGCTCGGGCACCGCCAGCCCCGTCTTGGTCTGCACCACGCCGGAACCCATGCGGATGACTTTAGCCGTGCGGCGGGGGCGTCGCGAGGCCGCGGATGACTTGTCGTCGCGCGCGCCCGGACGCCCGGCGCCGTCCTGGTCCTCGGCGGGGGCTTCGGCGGCGGTCTCGGGAACCGCCGCGTCGACGGCTCCGGCCGGGGTCTCGACATCGGGCGCGGCGGCCTCGTCGAGGGTCGTCGCCGGCGCCTCGGCAGGCGCCGCCTCGGCGACCGCCTCGGCCTTGACCGGCACGTCGGCCCGCTTGATGATCCTGGCGCGGCGCAGCGGCGGCTTCGCGGCGGCCGCGGGCTCCTC
>DYDD01000133.1:3134-4057 GCA_020718045.1 Fibrobacter sp.
CGCCTTGCGCGGGGTCGCCGCCGCGGCGGTCTCGTCGTCGGCCTTCGCGGCCGGCTCTTTCTTCGCGGCGACCTTCTTCTTGACGGTCTTCTTCGCGGGCTTGGCGGGTTTCTTCTCCGCTTCGGGCTCGTCGGGCGCCACGGGCAGGTCGAGGGGCCGGAAGCTGGCGACGTGCTTGAGCTTCTCGGGATCCAGGTTGTGCGCCTTGGCGTAGTTCAGGCGCATGATCTCGCGCTTGCGCTGGTAGCTGGCGTGGATCTTCTCGATCACGTCGTCCTCGACCACGCTCATGTGGCTCTTGGCCTCGGCGTGCATGTCCCGCAGCATCTTGAGGATGACGGGGCTGTCGACGCCGTAGTGCTTGGCGAGTTCGTAGACCCTGAGCTTCCTGACCAAGTGTCCTACCTCCGTCAGCGGTTGCGCCGTCTGCGTGTCCGACCCCCGCGCGGGGTGGCGGCGCCGATGCCTCGCAGGAAATCCGGGTCGTCCAGGGCGACGACCGTCAAGTTGCGCCGGCCGAGCGCCCGCGCCAGATCCTCGCGTCCCAGCAGGTCCCCCCAGACCGCCCTCACGGGCGCCAGCGCGAGGTAGCGGTCCCTCTGCCGGGGGCTCGCGTCGGTCGCCAGGACGAGCACGGGCCTGCGTCCCCTGCCCACCATGCGCGCGACCTGCTCCGCCCCGACGGCCAGCTTGCCGGCCCGGAGCGCCAATCCCAGCATCCGCAGCAGCGCCTCGCCGTCCGCGGGCGCCGGCGTCCTGGCGGGTTCGCCGCCGGCCTCGGTCACGATCCCTCGTCCTCGCGCGGCGTCTCCCCGGCGTCGGGCAGCTCGCTCAGGCGCGTGTCGAAGTCCGCGAACGGGTCGCCCGAGACCTCGACGTCCTCGGCCGAGGCCGGCAGGGCCGGCGCGGCGGACTCGTCGCCC
>DYDD01000133.1:4075-8060 GCA_020718045.1 Fibrobacter sp.
GACTCGAACAGGCTCTCGTCGAAGAGCGGCTTCTCCTCGGCCTCGGCCTTGGCCAGCTCCTCGGCCACGGTCGAGTCGATGATGCGGTCCAGTTCGTCGAGGGTGGCGAAGGCCGTCTGCTGCAGCGACTCGGCCGTCTTGGGGCCGATGCCCGGGATGGCCACGAGGTCGTCGTAGCCGGCCTCGGCCAGCGCCTCGATGGTGCCGATGCCGGCGCCCCGCAGCGCGGCGGCCAGCTTCTCGGTGACGCCGTTCATCTCGTCCAGTTCCATCGAGACTTCCTGCATCACGCGCTGGCGGATGTGGAACTCGCGGGCCGCGACGAGGTCGATCTTCCACTCGGTGAGCTTGGCGGCGAGGCGGACGTTCTTGCCCTCCTTGCCGATGGCCTTCGAGAGCTGGTCGTCGTTGACCACGACGGTCGCCTCGCGGTTCTCCTCGTCCAGGATGATGCTGCTGACCTCGGCCGGGCTCAGCGCGCGGCTGATCAGCAGGGAGATCTCGGCGCTCCAGGGCACGATGTCGATGCGCTCGCCCGCCAGCTCGCGGGTCACGGCCTGCACGCGGGAGCCCTTCATGCCGACGCAGGAGCCCACGGCGTCCACGCGGTCGTCGTGGCTGACCACGGCGATCTTGGAGCGGGAGCCGGGCTCGCGGGCCACGGCCTTGATCTCGACGATCCCCTCCTGGATCTCGGGCACCTCCTGCTCGAACAGCGAGCGCAGGAAGTTGGGGTGGCTGCGCGAGAGGATGATCTGGGGACCCTTGGCGTTGTCGAGCACCTCGATGACCAGCGCGCGGATGGTCGAGCCCTGGTGGGCCTTCTCGCCGCGGATCTGCTCGCGGAACGGCAGCAGCGCCTCGACGCGGCCGAGGTTGACCAGCACGTTGCCGCGGTCGACCTGCTGCACGCTGCCGGTGATGATCTCGCCGACGCGGTCCTTGTAGGTGTCGAAGATCTGGGTGCGCTCGGCCTCGCGCACCTTCTGCACGAGGATCTGCTTGGCCACCAGGATGGCGTTGCGGCCGAACTCCTCCAGGGGCAGCTCCCAGCGCACCTGGTCGCCGATCTGGATGCCTTCGCCGAACTCCTCGCGGGCCTCGTCGATGTTCAGCTCCGCGTCCTCGTCCATGAGGTCGTCGACGACGGTCTTGACCTGCTCGACGGTCATCTCGCCGGTCACCTCGTCGACGCGGGCGTCGATGATGGCCTCGGCGCCGAGCTTCTTGCGCGCGGCGGACTGGAGCCCCGCCACCAGGGACTCGATCACCACGGCGCGGTTCAGGTTCTTCTCCCGCGTGATCATCGCGAGGGCGTCCAGGACGTTGTAGTCCATGCTCCTGCTCCTGTGGCGGCGCCGGCCCCTGCCGGGTCAGCGTCCGCGCGTCTGACGGCGCGTCTCGCGCGCCTGCTTCTTGTCGTCCTTGCGCCGGCGCCGGTCCGCCTGGATCAGCGCCTGGGCGTCGAACTCGGGGTCCAGGTTGGCCTCCCGGATCCTGTCGCGCAGGATCTCGAGCGGCTCCGTGTCGGCGGCCGTCCGCACCAGCAGGCGGCCCTCCTCGGCGGCCTCGAGCCGCCCCTTGACCGTGCGCGGGGGACCCGCGGCGGCGACCTTCAGGATCACGTCCTGCCCCACGGCCGCGGCGAGGTGCGCCGACGTGCGCAGGGGACGCCGCACCCCGGGCGAGGAAACCTCGATCACGTACGCGTCGGCGATGAGCCCGGCCTCCTCGACCAGCAGGCCCGCGGTGCGCGACGCCTCGGCGCAGTCGTCCACGCCGATGCCGCCCTCGCGGTCGAGGTACACGCGCAGGGTCAACCGGCCGCCGCCGCGGAAGACGCGCACGTCGAGCAGGTCGTAGCCTTGCGCCGCGAGCGGGGCCGCGAGCAGGTCCACGACGCGACCCGCCAGCTCGTAACGGTCCACGCCGCCGCCTCCCGCCGTCGACCCCCGTGCGGGGGGCCGTACATGAAAAGAAGTGGACTTGCGCCCACTCCAAAAACCGTGCCGGGTCGGCACACTCCTGAAGTGGGGCCAATATACACCCGGGACGGGCCCCGCGGCAAGGAAAAACCGGCTCCGGGATCCGGGGCCGGGCGGCTCAGTCGGGCGGGTGCCGGATCAGGTCCCAGACCAGGGCCCCCGCCTGCTCCAGGCTGGCGGCCGAGCAGGCCGCCGGCACGTCGGCGGCGGTGTGCCAGGCCGGGTAGTCGAAGTCGATGAGGTCGACGGCGGGCAGGCCGCGGCGCAGGAACGGCACGTGGTCGTCGAAGACCGCCGGCCCCGGCTCCGGCACGAAGGCCGACAGTCCCAGCGCCTCCGCCCGCGCGAAGACGGTCCGGGTCCACTCCCCGGCCAGCGCCAGGCCGTAGCCCTCCTGCGGGATCGCCAGGTCGCGGTCGCCGATCATGTCCAGCAGGATCAGCCCCCGCGGCGGCGGGCCGGCGAGGGGCGCGCCGAAGTCGTTCCAGTGCTCGGCCAGCCGGCGCGAGCCCAGGCAGTAGCCGTCGAGGTCCCCGGCGCGGCCGAGGTCCTCGCCGTCGAAGAAGATCAGCGCCACGGGCCGCGGCGGCGGCTCGGCCGCCATCAGCTCGGCCAGGTGCAGCAGGACCGCGGTGCCGCTGGCGCCATCGTTGGCTCCGGTCAGCGGCTGGGCCGCGCGCGCGGGGTCGGGGTCGCGGTCGCAGGTCGGCCGGCTGTCGTAGTGCGCACCGATCCAGAGGCGGGGGCCGCTGCCCCGACCGGCCAGGATCACCAGGTTCGTCAGGCGCAGCGTCTCGCGTGCGTAGGGGTGGGGCCGTTCGAAGGGCAGGCGGTGGGCGGTCAGCCCCAGGGAACGAGCGTGCTCGATGATCGCCGTTTCAAGGGCGGCGTGACCCGGCGAGCCGGGGATGCGCGGTCCCAGGGCGCACTGGCGCTCCAACCAGGCCATCGCCCGCGCGCCGTCGAACTCGGCGGCGCCGGCCGCGCCGCCCCACGTCATGACCGACGCCGCCACGGCCAGGAGCAGCGTGACGGCCGGCGGCGACCGCCGCCCGACCCCGTTGTCGCTAGAAGACAAAGGTCGCCTCCAATCCCAGTCCGAAGCGCTGCGTCACCAGGTCGGTCTCCTTGATCGCGTCCCGCGAGTAGATGAACCGCAACGCCCCCGACAGGTTGCGGCTGAGCTGGTAGCTGAAGCGGGGGTTGAGGCTCCACCGCGAGGTGCCGGTGCTCTGGTCTGGTTCGCCCTCGCGGTCCGAGCCGGCGAACCAGCGTTCCGTGCTGTCGCGGGACATGCTGATGTCGATGTCCATGTTGATGTTCGGCTGGGCGCCGGGCTTGTAGAGGCCGAGCCGCGACAGCAGCTTCTCGGCGCGGAACTGGTGCCGCAGCTGCACGTTGACGTTGAAGCGGCCGGTCGAGCTCAAACTGCCGTTCTGCTCGGACCGGTCCGTGCTGCTGCCGAGGTTCAGGCTGGCCGACATGCCGTTCTGGAAGGTGAAGTTCAGGCGCGGCGTGATCTGGCTCGACTCGCGCGGGTTGTACTGGGTCGCCGTGTAGTTCGGGACGTTGCGGGTGAACTTGTAGTTGACCTGCAGGTTGGCCGACCGCAGCAGGCCGTCGGCGCCGCCGCCGCCGAGCAGGCCGAGCCGCTCGAGCCCCGTCAGGGAGAAGCGCAGGTCCGGCCAGTCGCGGTTGTAGGATTCCGTCACCAGACCGGCCTGCTCGGCCTCGCTGACGGTGCGCGAGTAGTTCACGTCGAGCGAGGCCATGCGCCCGAGCTTCGTGCTGGTCGACATCGTGAGCGCGGTCTGGTCGCTGAGGCCGTGGCTGACGTAGAGCGATTCGGCGGCCGCGTAGTCGTTGTAGAACCCGACGCGGTACCAGAACGGCGCGTTGCCGGTGAAGCGGCCGTAGCTCGCCTGCTTCTTGTGCGAGTAGTTGACCTGGACCGGCTGGGTCTCGCGCAGGACCTCCAGGAGCCCGGGCAGGGGATTCGG
>DYDD01000397.1 GCA_020718045.1 Fibrobacter sp.
TGGGGCGGCCCGATGCGCTCGGTGCTCGTGTGGTGGCTGCTGATGAACATGGACCGCGCCTGGTGGGCGCGGTTCCTGGAGCGGTTCGGGTCCCCGTTCCCGGTCGGCAAGTTTGATTCCGGCGACGATGAAAGCCGCCGCGTTTTGCAGCAGGCGTTTGCGCTGGCGGTCAGGATCGGCGGACTCGTCGTCAGCAAGGAAACGGAAGTTGAGCTGATACAGGCCGCGGCCCAGCAGTCCGGTGACGCGTTCGAGAAGTTCCGCTCAACGGGCCGGCGGGAGATCGCGCAGACGATCCTCGGCCAATCGGGCACCGTGGAAGGAACGCCCGGCCAGCTCGGCGAGCAGAAATCCCAGGAGAACGTCCGGCAAGACTTCCGGGCCTGGGACGCGGCCGCGCTGGCGCGCACGCTCAAGGGCCAGTCGTTCGCGCAGTTTGTGCGCGTCAACGGGCTTCGCGGCGCCGTGCCAAAGGCCATCTTCGGCTCGATCTCGCCCGACGAACAGAAGGCCCTCGGCGGCCTGCTCAAGGACATCAAGGACGCCGGGCTTGAGCCGACGGATGAAGCGTTGCTCCCGATTAGCGAGAAGCTCGGCATCCAAGTGCGGCGTGTAGCCGCTCCGGTGGAATCCCTTGTTCCATTCACGCCGACGCTCTTCAGCGCCGGCCTCGCGTCACTCCATCAGAATGACCTGGATGTCGAGGCCCGCAAGGGGTCGGCGGACCTTTCGCAGGCGTTCCGCGGCAGCCTGGCGCCGATCCGGCGGATCATCCTCGACAGCCAGACGCCGCGGGACTGCATGGACCGCATCCACGCATTCACAGCGTCATGGAACCCCGCGAAGACCGCGGCGGTGATGGAGGCCGCGCTCGCCGCGTTTGCCGCCAAGGGCGCGGTCAACGCCGCGGCGCCGCCAGCCGCGCCGCGATGAAGCCGGCGCGGAGATCAGGAGCGTCCGTCCGGCCATGCAGCCAGGCGAGGCAGCCGCCGGTGGAGATTTTCAAGAAAAGGGCTATATATGAGTTCCCCCTAAGCCCAACAGGTGGTAGTTTGGGGCATGGCCAACTATCCGGAGACAGTGATCGAATTGCGCGACTGGTTTCCCGACGAAGCCGCTTGCCGAGCTTATCTGGAGCGGATTCGTTGGCCGGAAGGTCCGCGGTGCCCGCGCTGCCCCGATGCCCAGGTTTGGCGGATGACGCCTCCGTTCTATCGGTGCGGGAGCTGTGGCTACGACTTCACGGTGACCGCCGGCACCTTGTTCGCGAACACCAAATTGCCGCTGAGGCTGTGGTTTGAAACCATGTGGTATGTGGTCAATCAAAAGAACGGCGTGAGCGCTTTGGGAGTGCAGCGGGTGCTGGGATTGGGCAGCTATCC
>DYDD01000134.1:0-3430 GCA_020718045.1 Fibrobacter sp.
CGGCATCCCCGGTTCCGCGAGCAGGGCCCGGCCCTCGGCGTCGGCGTCGACGACCTTCGCCCCCAGCGCGGCCAGTTCGGCGACGGCCAGCGACTTGCCCGCGCCGATGGGACCGGTCACCACCCAGCGCCGCAGGAGTCGGCCGTCCGGGAGGCGCCGTTCAATCAGGGGCGGCCGTTCAACCATGGGCGGCCGCCCAGTCGGCTCCGTCGTGCACGTCCACGACCAGGGGCACGGCGAGCGCCGCGACCTGTTCCATGGCGTCGCGCACCACGGCGGAGACGTCTGCGAGTTCGTCGCGCGGGACCTCCAGCAACAGTTCGTCGTGCACCTGCAGCAGCAGCAGCGCGCGCGAGCCGCCGCGCCGCAGCTCGCCGTCGACGCGCAGCATCGCCTGCTTGATGAGGTCGGCGGCGGCGCCCTGGATCGGTGTGTTGACCGCCATGCGTTCGGCCAGGCTGCGCCGGCGCGGGTCGTCGGACACGAGGTCGGGCAGCGGGCGCCGCCGGCCCGACATGGTCGTGACGAAGCCGTCGCGGCGGGCGGCCTCGCGCGTCGCCGTCACGTAGTCGCGCACCCCCGGGTACATCCGGAAGTAGGCGTCGATGAAGGCGGCCGCCTCGCGCACGCTCACCGAGATCCGGCGGGCCAGGGCGCGGGCGCCCATCCCGTAGATCACCCCGAAGTTGATGGCCTTGGCGCGCGAGCGCATCTGCGACGTCACCTCGGCCTCGGGGAGGCCGTTGATCAGGGCGGCGGTGCGGCGGTGCACGTCGCCGGCGGCGTGGAAGGTGGCGACCAGCTCCGCGTCGCCGCTGAGGTGGGCCAGCAGCCGCAGCTCGATCTGCGAGTAGTCGGCCGAGAGGAAGACCGCGTCCGGGTCGCGCGGCACGAAGGCGCGCCGGATCAAGCGGCCGTTCTCCGTGCGCACCGGGATGTTCTGCAGGTTCGGATCCGAGGACGACAGGCGCCCCGTCGCCGCCACCGCCTGGTTGAACGAGGTGTGGACCAGGCCGCTGTCCCGGTTCACAAGTTGGACGAGAGATTCGACGTAAGTGCCCATGAGTTTTGCGAGTTGACGATGATCGAGCACCAGGGCGGGCAGAGGGTGCTCCGCCGCGAGGTCCTCGAGGACCGAGACATCGGTGCTCCAGCCCGAGGAGGTCTTCTTGGACGGCTTCAGCTTCAGACGCTCGAACAGGATGTCGGCCAGCTGTTTCGGGCTCTGCACGTTGAACGGTCCGCCGGCCAGCTCGTGGATGCGCACCTCGAGGTCGGCGAGTTCGGTGCGGAACCGGTCGCCGACCGTGGCCAGGAAACCCGTGTCGATGCGGATGCCACGGCGTTCCATCCGGTAGAGGACCTCCGAGAGCGGCATCTCCAGGTCGTGGAACAGACGATGCAGGTCGGGCGCCGCCGCGAGTTCCGCCGCGAAGACCTCGCGCAGGCGCAGGGTCAGGTCGGCGTCCTCCGCCGCGTAGGTGCAGAGGCGGTCCAGGGGCACGCCCAGGATGTCGCGCACGCGGTCGTTGTCGGCGAAGAGACCGGCGTAGGGGATCGGCGTCGTGCCGAGGCGGTCCTTGGACAGCTCGTCCAGACCGAAGCTCAGCCGCGACGGGTCCAGCACGTAGGCGGCCACCATGGTGTCGAAGCGGGGGCCGTCCAGGGGCAGGCCGTGGCGGTCGAGGATCCACTCGTCGAATTTCAGGTTCTGGCCCACCTTCTCGCGCGTCGGGTCCGCCAGGACCGGGGCGAGCAGGGGGCGGATCCACGCCAGGTGGTCGACCTCGGCCGCGGCGGCGAAGAGGGAGCCCTGGGCCTCGCCGCGTCGTTCCAGCGCCGGGATGTAGACCGCGGCGCCGGGACGGCAGGCCAGCGAGATCCCCACCAGGCGGGCGCGGTCGGTGCGCAGCCCGTCGGTCTCGGTGTCGACGGCCAGGGGCGCGCCTGGGGGCAGCGCCGCCAGCCAGGCCGCCAGGTCTTCCGGCGTCGCCAGCAGGCGGTAGTCCGGTCCGGCAGGCGAGGGCGAGACGGCGGGCGGTGCGACGGCGTCGGGCGACGAGGTCGGAGCGCGTCGCGGGACGGCACCGCCATACCCCCGCGCGACCAGCCGGTCGCTCAGCGCCTGGACCTGCCGCAGACCCAGTTCCGCGAACAGCGCGCGCGAGGCGTCGTTCACGGGCAGCACCGTGCGCATCGCCGCCCAGTCCGGCGTCATGGGGACGTGTTCCTCGATGGTGAACAGTCGACGCGAGAGCTCGACCTGCTCGCGGTTCTCCAGCAGGATGCGGCGCAGCCGCGCGGTGACGCCGGGTCGCCCGAGGTCCCGGTACAGCTCGTCGAGCGAGCCAGCTTCGGCCACGAGCTTGGCCGCGGTCTTGATGCCGATGCCGGGGGCGCCGGGGATGTTGTCGCTGCTGTCGCCGCAGAGGGCGAAGACGTCGACCAGCGTGCGTGGCGCCACGCCGAATTCGCGTTGCACCTCCCGCGGCCCGACCTCGACGATCTCGGCGCCGCGCGCCCCGGGCTTGAGCATGCCCGTCCGTTCGTCCAGCAGCTGTTGGAAATCCTTGTCGCCGGTGTAGAACCACACGCGTTCGGCCACGTCGGCGCTGAGGCGGGCCAGCGTCCCCATGAGGTCGTCCGCCTCGAAGCCGTCCTGCTCCAGCAACGCGAGACCCCAGGCGGACAGCACCTCCCGCAGCCGCGGCAGCTGGGCGGCGAGTTCCGGGGGCATGGGCTTGCGGTTGGCCTTGTAGGCGGGGTACATCGCGTGGCGGAAGACGGGGCCGGGACGGTCGAAGACCACGGCCAGATGCTCCGGCCGCCGCTCCTCGATCACGCGCAGCAAGCCCATGCAGAACCCGAAGGCGACGGACGTCGGCTCGCCGGCCGGCGAGGCGAGCGGCCGGCCCGCGAACGCGAAGTGCGCCCGGTAGACCAGGGCCGAACCGTCGACCAGGATCAGCGACAAGGGAGGTCCTTTCCGCCGCCGTACAGACGACGCTCGCGGACGTAGGCGGCGACGGCGGGCGGCAGCAGGTCCGCGACCGGCTCGCCGCGCTGCAGGCGGTCGCGGATCTCACGACTCGCGGCCGGCGCCGCGAAGTCCGGCAGCACCGCCGACCCCGGCGGCAGCGTCGCCGGATCCGGCGCCCGCCCGTCGCGGGCGAGCACGAGCGGGCTGGCCAGTTCCAGCACGCGCTCCGGCCGACGCCAGCCCGACAGGCTGCGCCAGGCGTCCTCCCCCAGCACCAGGAGCAACCGGTCGTACGGGTGGAGCCCGGCGAGCGTCTCGAGCGTGTCCACGGTCCAGCTCGGGCCGTCCCGCCCGAGCTCGCCGTCCCAGACCTCGACGCCGTCGAGACCCGCGATGCCGAGTCGCGCCATGGCCAGACGGTCGGCGGCCGCCGCCTGCGGCGGCGGCTTC
>DYDD01000134.1:3436-7999 GCA_020718045.1 Fibrobacter sp.
GAACGCCCCGCCGGCACCACCAGCACCCGGTCGCAGTGGCCGCCGGCCAGAAGTTCGCGGATCACGGCCAGGTGGCCGCTGTGGAAGGGATCGAAGGCGCCGCCGAACACCGCCAGCTTCATGTCGTCGCCGGCCTCATGTCGCGGCCGGCTTCACGGCGCGGCGGCCGGCAACCCGTCGAGCAACCGGCGGGCCTCGTCCGCGTGCCGGCTGTCGGGGCGCTCTCGCAGCAGCATCTCCAGGACCTCGCGGACCCGCGGCGCCTCGTCCCGGCGCAGCGCGAGCCGGGCGCGGTCCAGCAGGATCCGGTCGCGGTGCCGCGTCTCCGGCTCCTCGGCGATGAGCCGGTCGAGGGTGACCGCCATCGCGTCCGGCTTGTGCAGCTGGCGGTAGACCTCGACCACGCCGAGCTGCTTGAGCACCAGCACGTCGCTGATCTCCACGAGGTGGTCGCGGACCGCGTCGGCCCGCGCCGAGACGGGGTAGATCTGCAGGAAGCTGCGGAACAGCACCCGAGCCTCGCGAGCCGGCGTGACGTCGCGCTCCACGCCGCCGACCTGGAGCAGGTGCGAGCGGGCCTCCTCGAACAGGGCTTCCTCCACCAGGTCGCTGTTGGGGTACTCCTGGCGCAGGATCTGCAGCTCGACCGCGGCCAGGGGGTACTCCTCGGTGGCGAAGTAGGACCTGGCCTTCTCCAGCTGCGCGCGCGCGGCCAGGCTGTCGGTCGGGCTGCGGCGCAGGAAGGCGGTGTAGGCGTCGACGGCCTCGCGGTGCTTGCCGCGGTCGGCGTAGGCCAGCGCGCGCTCGTAGGAGCCGGCGGGGTGGGGGTTGGTGTAGCCGCAGCCCGCGAGCGCGGCGGCCAGGCCGGCCGCCAGGAGCGGGAGCGGCCATCTCGGCGTGGAACGGCGTGCCTGCACGTGTCCTCCCGGGTTCCGGCGGCGGGTCAGTTGCCGGAGTTGGCGAAGTAGACCGCCACGAGGCCGGTCAGGGCGCCCACGACGACGAGTTCCTCGAGGATCGCGCGCATCCCGCCTTCGGCGGGCTCGGCGGTGGTGAAATCGTAGGCGGCCGCGTCCACGGCGGCGAAGTGCCGCGCCGCGATCCGGTCGGCGTAGCCGCGGGTCAACCGGCGGTCGAGCAGCAGGCGGCCGGTCGACTTCTCCAGCACCGTCACCTGCACGACCGCCTGGAACTCCCGGTCCAGCCAGCGGCGCCAGAGGCCGAAGCGGCGGCCGACGCGCGGGTAGCTCAGGTCCACGTCCTCGATGTAGTAGCGGAACTCGTAGTCCGCCAGGACCTCGGGCGCCGTCTTGTCCGCCGCCACGTCCGTCTCGTCGAGCAGGACCTCGTGCCCGGCGGCCGTCAGTTCGGCGAACACCGCCGTGTCGAACAGGGGCCGGGCGGTGTGCTTGGAGCGGGGGCGCAGCGCGACGCTGGCGCTGTCGGGCGGCAGGACCGCGGCGGCCTCCCGCACGATGTCCGTGAACAGGGCGCGGGCCAGCCACAGGTTCGTCTGCACGGTGTCGGGTCCGGCGGCGAAGGGCAGGGCGCCCTGGGCCGCGGCGGCGCCGGCCGACGCCAGGCACAGAGTCAGGTTCAGGGTCAGGGCCGTCGCGACGGCGGCGATGAGTCTCATCAGGCTTCCTTTCCCCGCGGCGCGGCGCGCACGCCCAGGACGTCGAAGGGCGTGACGGCGGCGAAGCGGGCCGTGAGCCAGTCCCCGGCCGCGAGGCCGCGCCCGTCGAGCAGCACGACCCCATCCGTGTCGTACGCGAAGTGCCGGCTGCGGGCGACGGCGACCGGCCCCGCGGCCAGCGAACGCGGATCGGCGGGGCCGGGTTCCCGATCCGCGTCGGCGAGGTCGTCCAGCAGGTCGCCCCACTCGGCGCCGTCGCCGACGCCGTCCACGACGAGCTCGAACTCGCCCCCCAGCCTGGACAGCTGCCGCTCGCGGGCGATGTCCGCCTGGAGGTCCGTGAGGCGGGCCTCGCGATCGGCGACCTCCTCGGGGTCGGGCGCGTCGTCGAAGTCCGCGCCGGCGGTCCCCGCCTCGGGAGAATAGCGGTAGGTGCCCACGTGGTCAAACCGGATGCGCTCGAGGAAATCGGCCGCGGCCTCGACGTCCTCCTCCTGCTCGCCGGGGAAGCCCAGCAGCAGCGTGGTGCGCAGCACCAGGTCGGGGCGTTCGCAGCGCAGCTCCTCGAAGAAGCGCGCCAGCTTCTCGGTGTCGAAGGGCCGGTTCATGCGGCGCAGCACCGCCGGCGAGGCGTGCTGGACGGGCATGTCCACGTAAGGCAGGACCTTGGGCAGGTCGAGCAGGCGCCGGAAACGGTCCAGGCCGATCAGGCCCGGGTAGAGGTAGTGCAGGCGCAGCCAGCGCAGGTCGTCGACCTTCCCCAGCGCCGCCGCGAGGTCGCACAGGTCCTCGCCGGTGCCGCGGCCGTAGTCGCTGGTGTTCTGGGACACCAGCATCAGCTCGCGCACCCCGCGCGCCGCCAGGCGACGGGCCTCGTCGACCAGCTCGGCCACGGGTCGCGAGCGCTGGTCGCCGCGGATCAGCGGGATGCGGCAGAACGAGCAGCGGAAGTTGCACCCCTCGGACACCTTCATGAAGGCCAGGTGCGGCGGCGTCAGCAGGGGCCGATCCGCCATCCCGTCGTAACGCACGTCCTCGGGCCTCGCGACGGGGACCCGGTCCTGGCCGAGCTCAAGGGCGTCTAGCAGGCGGTCGAAGTTGCCGACACCGTTGACCAGATCGATCCCGGGATGTTCGCGCGCGATGCGCTCGCCGTGCTCCTGGGTCAGGCAGCCCGTCACCACCAGGGTGCGCGCGCCCTTGGCGGCGCACATCTCGGCGATGGCCGCGTGGCTGTCGAGCCGGGCCGCCTCGATGAAGCCGCAGGTGTTCAGCACCCAGATGTCGGCGTCGGCGGGATCGGCCGCGACGGGGATGCCCCGGGCGACGAAGCGGCCGAGCAGCGCCTCGCTGTCCACCAGGTTCTTGTCGCAGCCGAGGGTGCGGCAGTGGACGGTGCGCCGGCTCACGTGAGGCTGTCCTCCTCGAACTCGCGCAGGGCGCTGAGGTCGTCGGGCTTCATGACGACCTCGCGGGCCTTGCTGCCGATGAAGGGCCCCACCACGCCGGCCTGCTCGAGCAGGTCCATGAGCCGGCCGGCGCGGGCGTAGCCGATCTGCAGCTTGCGCTGCAGCATCGAGGTCGAGCCGTGCTGGGACAGCACGATGATCTCGCGCGCCTTCTCGAACAGCGGGTCGTCCTCCAGATCCAGCACGGAGGCCTCCTCGCGCTCCTCCTCCAGGGTGATGGGCCGCGTGACGTGCTTGAACTGCCGCCAGTGGGCTGCCAGGGCCTCGCACTCCTCGATGTCGATGAAGGCGCCGTGGACGCGCACCGGCGTGGCCCGGCCCGGCTGCAGGTAGAGCATGTCGCCCTTGCCCAGGAGCTTCTCGGCCCCGTTCGCGTCCAGGATGGTGCGCGAGTCGTTCTTCTGGATGACCCGGAAGGCGATGCGGCAGGGGATGTTGGCCTTGATGACGCCGGTCAGCACGTCGACGCTGGGCCGCTGCGTCGCCAGCACCAGGTGGATGCCCACGGCGCGCGCCTTCTGGGCGATCCGGGTGATCGGCATCTCGATCTCCTGGCCGAGCTGGATCATGAGGTCCGCCAGCTCGTCGACGATGCACACGTAGTAGGGCATCGGCTCGCTGATCGCGACGCCGTCGTCGCCCGCGATCTCGCCGGCGGCCACCTTGCGGTTGTAGCCCTCGATGTTGCGCACGCTGTGGCGCGAGAGGCGCCGGTAGCGGTGGTCCATCTGGGCTTCCATCCACTTCAGGGCCCGCAGCGCGTCCTTGGGGTCGGTCACCACCGGCAGCAGCAGGTGCGGGATGTCGTTGTAGACGTTCAGCTCCAGCATCTTGGGATCGATGAGCAGCAGCCGGACCAGGGAGGGGTCGCAGCGCAGCAGCAGCGAGCTGATCATGGCGTTGACGCAGACGCTCTTGCCGCTGCCGGTCGAGCCAGCCACCAGCAGGTGGGGCTGGTCGGCGAGGTCGATCGTCACCGCCTCGCCGAAGACGTCGCGGCCGAGCACCACGCTCAGCGGGGTGCGCATGCGGTCGGCGGCCTGGACGTAGACCTCTTTCATCGAGACGATCTGCTGCGTCGGGTTGGGGATCTCGATGCCGACGGCCGCCTTGCCGGGGATGGGGGCCTCCATGCGGATGGAGCGGGCCTTCATCGCCAGGGCCAGGTCGTCCGAACGCTGCACGATGGCGTTGACCTTGATCCCGGCCGCGGGCTGGTACTCGTAGGTGGTCACCACGGGGCCGGGCCGCACGTCCTTGACGGCGCCCTCGACGCCGAACGAGCGCAGCGTCTCCTCGAGCAGGTCGGCCGCGGCGTGCAACTGCTCCTCGGCGACGGCCACGCGGTCGGTCGGCGGCTCGCGCAGCACCGAGAGGTCGGGCAGCGGCAACGACATCGCCGGGTCCACCAGCCCCGAGGTGACTTCGGGGAACGCTTCGGCCTCGCCGCCGGCCGCG
>DYDD01000135.1:0-2581 GCA_020718045.1 Fibrobacter sp.
AATCTGGAAGCAGGGAGGGCCCGGAGGGCAGCAGAGAGTGGCAGGCTACAGCTGTCTCTGGCCACCGGCTGGAACCTGCTGGGCGCACCGCTGTGGACAGCCATGAGCCTCGACGACATTGCGGTCGACTACCAGGGCACCCGCCACGACTACGCGACTGCGGTGCAGATGGGACTCGTCGGCAGCTATGCCTACATGTTCCAGAATTCGACGGGCACCTACGTGCCCCAGGTCACTCTGCAGCCCTGGAACGGGTTCTGGTTGCCTGCCTACGTGAGTGACGTCAGCTTGTGGTTCCATTACATCAACATCGGGTCCGAAAAGACGGGCTCCCCGGACTTGGCCTTCGAGCCGAACGATCTGAACTGGCGCCTCACCCTCGGCCTCGACGGCAGCCCCGAATCCGTCACCGTCGGCCGCCTCGAAAAAGCCGCCGACGGTTTCGACCCCGCCTGGGACCAGCCCCGCCCGCCGCGCGCGCCGGTCGCCGCCGCCCGTCCCGAGCTGTGGCTCGACGGCTCGGCCCTGGACCTCAGCACCGGCGACCAGCTCACGGCCGACTATCGCGCCTCCACCGAGGCGGACGTGGCCTGGGACCTCGTCGTCTCGGCGCCAGCGCCCGGCCCGGTCACGCTGCGCTGGGACGCCGCGGAGTGGGGCGGCCACGAGGACCTGCAGGTCTACCTGCCCCACCAGAACCGCGTCGCGGTGATGTCGATGCGGGCGCAGTCCAGCCTGACGCTCGATGTCGGCGCCGCGCCGGTGGTCGTGCGCCTGCGCACGCCGGACCTGTCGACCGGCGCGCCGGAGGCCGTCGCTGCCCGGTGCCAGCTGCGCGCGGTCCCGAACCCGTTCAACCCGCGCACCGAAATCGTGCTGACGCTGCCGCGGGCCGGCCGGGCCGAGGTGCGGATCCACGACGTCCTCGGCCGGACGGTGAAACGTTTCGCGGTGGGCGAGGCCGCGGCCGGCGAGCACCGGTTCGCCTGGCTGGGCACCGACGACCGGGGCCGCGACGTGGCCAGCGGCGCCTACTTCGCGTCGCTCCATGTCGACGGGATCGCGACCGGGGCGGTGGTCCGGTTGAGCCTAGTGCGCTGAGGCGCCCGGCGAATCCCGGGGCGGCGGGACGACGGCTTGTCCCGCCGCCCTCTTTTCAGTATGGTGATCCCGAGTTGTCGACAGTCCATCCGACGGAGGGATGCCGATGCGTTCCCACCGCTTCGCCCTCATCCTGGTCCCGGCCCTGATCTTGGGCGCGGCCGCTTCCGCGCCCGCCCAGTCCGACGTGTTCTGCGTCTGCACCGACGCCGAGTCCGGGACCTGCGGCGGCAACCTCGAGCTCGCCGTACCGGGGTCCTGCACGGTCTACCTCGTGCTCGCGCACCCTTCAGGGACGCCGGTGCGGGCTTGGGAGGCCCGCGTGAGCGTCGAGGGGTCGGCCACCTATGTGGGCAATTGGGCGCTGACGGCCGGTATCGATGCCGATAGCGACGATGAAGATTATCTGGTGGGACTGGGCGCTGGCCCCTTGATGCCGAACAGCGCCGGCATGGTGCCGCTGCTCTACATGACCGTGATGCTGCTGGGGGAGGGCCCTCTGCTCTTCAAGGTGGGGCCGGCGCCGGGATCGGCCAGCTTCCCCGACGGAACGCCCGGCTACCTCCACACGCTCGGGGTCAACACGCCCGCGACCGTCTGCAGCGGCGACTACGACCGCGCCGTGTTCACCCTGAACAACGGCGACGCCGACCAGCAGGGCACCTGGGGCGAGGTCAAAACCCTGTATTCGCACTGATCCTCCCGGTCCTGATCCCACCGCACCACCCGCCGATCCCCGCATTTTCTGCTCAACCGTGAGATCCTCCTGCCGATCATCCTCTTCGATCGCCCAGAAAGCAGGTCCCCAACAGCGAGCGAGCCATGCAAGACACCAGCCTTGCCGCCATCATCCCCGCCGCCATCATCCCCTCCGCCGTCATCCCCGCCGCCGCCGTCGGCGCGGCGCCGGACGTCCTGTTGGACGAGTTCCAGGACCGGATCCGCCCCGGCGGGCGGGTCCTCGACCTCGGGCCCGGCGACGGGCGCCGCGCCCTGTACCTGGCCGAAGCCGGCCACCGCGTGACCGCGCTCGCCCCGGACGCCGCAGTCGAAGCGGTCCTGAACGAAGCCGCCGCCGCGGAGGGCCTGGAACTCGTGGTCAGCCGGGAATCGTTCCTGGAGCACGATCCGGGGGCGCAGCCGTACGACGCGGTGCTCTGCTACGACCTGCTGCCGAGCCTGTCGCGCGCGGCCAACGCCAGCCTGCTGCACCGCATCTTCAGCTGGACGACCCATGGGTCGCTGCTGTTCCTGACGGCGCGGCACGTGGACGACACGTCCTACGACGAGGTCAGCGCAACGTGGGAGAAGGCGGGACTGCACAGCTTCCGCAGCCCGGGCGGCGAGCACCGCACCTACCTGGCGCGCGGCGTCGTGCGCAACCTGTTCCGAGGCTGGCACACGCTCCACCACCGGGAATCCATGCCGCTGGTCGACGAGAAGGTGCTGGACGGTCCCCGGACGGGGCTGATCGAACTCG
>DYDD01000135.1:2607-7923 GCA_020718045.1 Fibrobacter sp.
CGCTGATCGGCGGCGCCTCGCCACTTCAACCCCCGCCTGCACTGCTGGAGAGCGGTCTTGGGAAGGCCGGAACTCCCCCGAATGGCCCTCGCCCTTAGGTCATTCTCGAAAGAGGAGTTCCGGCCAAGGATGTGAAGGAGGGTCAGGTCGCGACTCGCTAGGGCTTTTGCACAGTGTTTCGGATGCTGCTCGCAATCGAATGGCATGCCCCCCACACCCACTCCGACATCATCTACAAGCACGGACCCGACGGGACGTTGCACGGATTCGTCGGATTCCCCACGAATTTTTCACACACCGGTACCCCGATAAGCGTATGCTGGAGATGGCCCTCGCCCGGCCAACAGGAGAATGAAGCGCATGATCAAGATCGTCGAACCGGACCATCGTCCCGAGCCCCTGACCCCGCGCGCGAGCGAAACGTGCGGTTGCTCGTGTGCCTGCAATTGTGCGGCAACCGATCAGGCCGGGAGTCAGTCGATCAAATCACCCAAGAGCGATATCATCTCATTTCCGGTCATCCACGGGAAGCGTGACGGCGTCTGAGCCCGGCCGCCCGCTCTGCCGGGTCTTCCGGCACCAGGGCCGGAACTACGCCTACGACGCCGGGGCCGATCAGGTCGTCGAGGTGTCGCCGTCCGTCGCCTCGTGGCTGGAGGCAGCGACGTCCGCTCCGGTCGGGATCGCCGCCGATGCCGCCGCCGAGGCAGAGATCGAGCGGGCCCGCGTCACGCTCGGCCTGTTCCGATCCGGACGCCCGCGCCTGGTCGCGAAGCGGTCCGCCCGGGATCGCGCCGCCGCCGATGCCGGCCGCATCTCCCAGATGACCCTGACCCTGGACGAGCGCTGCAACCTGCGCTGCGCCTACTGCCCGCACACGCTCGCCGCCGCCTGGACGCGCCCCCACGGCGAGCGGCGGATGTCGGAAGAAACGGTGCGGGCCGCCGTGGAGCTGTTCCTGACGTGCGCAGTCGGCGGGTCGCCGTCGATCTCGCTCTACGGCGGCGAGCCCCTGCTGGCGCCGGGACTCGTCCGCGTGGTCGCGGACCTGGTCCACGCGGCGCGACGGCCCGAAATCCGGATCATCCTGGACACCAACGGCACCTTGCTCGATGACGCGATGGTGGAGATCGTCGCCGAGCGGGGCCTGCACCTGCAGGTGAGCCTGGACGGTCCGGCGCCGATCCACGACCGCTGGCGCACCACGGCCGACGGTCGGCCCACGCACGCCGCGGTGATGGCGGGTCTGCGGCGTTTGCTCGCCCGGGATCCCGCCGCGGGAGGCCGGTTGCGGTTCCAGGCGACGCTGGCGCCCGGCAGCGATATGCTGGAGGCCGACGCCTTCTTCGTGGAACTGGGCCGCGAACTGGGTCTCGCCGACATATCGGTGGGTGCGTCCGCTGCGGACATCCCGGGGATGGTCGAAGCCGACCCGGCCGCGACGATAGCGGAGGCGGACGGATGGGAGCGGGCGCGCGCCGCGTACGTCGAGGCCTGCGCGTCGGGCCGCCACGCCGGACTGGGGCCGCTGGTTCGCGCCTGGTTCGACGGCCCCCTGATCCGCTTCTACCACCGCGAGGCCGGACCGCTCGGCGCGACCTTCCAGCCTGGTGGCGTCTGCGCTCCCGGCCGGCGCCGCCTCCACGTGTGCAGCGACGGCCGGCTGCAGCCCTGCGAGCGCGTGGGCACGGCGTTCGGCCTCGGCGACGTGCGGCGCGGGTTCGATCTCGACGCCGTGGACCGGCTGGAGCAGGCGTGGTTCGACGCCCTCGGCGGCCGGTGCGCGGACTGCTGGGCGCTGCGCCACTGCAGCCTCTGCTTCACGGCGATGATCGACAGGGAGACGGGAGGTGTAGGCGCCGTGCCGGAATCGGCCTGCCGAGACGTCAGGGAGGAGTTCGAGGGCACGCTGCGCCTGTGGGTGGAACTGCTGGCGCGCAGTCCGTGGGCCCTGAATCACCTGAGGGACAGCAGCGTCAGTTGAGCGGGGTGCCGTAATGGAAGGTGATCACGCCGCCTTCCGGCACGTCGAACTGCCAGGACGAGAACGCCACCGGCGTGCCGTTGAGCATGATGGTGTCCGTCGGCGCGGGGCCCAGGGTGCCCCGGTAGGCCGCCAGGCCGATTTCCCTGTAGCGGGGGCTCAGGAAGAACGCGCTGAGCTGCTCGTTGTCCTCGATCTCGCCGATGCTGACCGGGAAGGTGTGTACCCGATCCAGGCCGTACGCCAGATGGTATTCCGTCTTCCCTGCGTACGACAGGCCGATAGCACTGGCCAGGGGCAACAGTCCCTCCAGGTACAACTGCTGCAGCTCTTCCGTCGCCACTCGTAGAGAATCGAGTTCTGCACTGGCGTAGGGCACGCGCTCCCCATCGGCGGTGCTGCGACGACTGAATCCGAAGGCGGACTTGGCCTCCCGACCGGTCGACAGGGATGCCATCCTGTCGTCGTTGACCTGCATGACGTCGAGACGGAGTCCGGTCGACTCCAGCGCCGGCTGGTTGGCGAAGGTCGCGCCCAACGTCACCACCGCGATCGCGACGGCGACCAGGGGGCGCGAAGACTTCCGGTCGGCGAGGCGGGCCTTCAGCTCCGCGTGCAACGCCGCCTTGTGTTCATGGTCGATCCTGGGGTCGAGGCCCGCCTCGCCCAGCTCGCGTTCGATGTCGCGTTGGTCAGCCATGCCGGTCATCACCATCTCCGTTGCCGTTCGGATCCTTCTTCATGGCGCGGCGCAACTTGCCGAGCGCGCGGTGCAGCCGCGCCTTCATCGTGCCCTCGGGGACGCCGTAGATCTCGGCGATCTCCTTCACGGGCAGGTCCTCGTAGTACCGCAGGGCGATCCAGTTGCGTTCCTCGTTCGACAGACCGGCGAGATGCCGTTCGATCTGCCGGCGCTGCCTGATCTTCTCCAGTTTCAGGGCGGGGTTCTGTTCGCTGTCCACGAACACCTCTTCGCCCATGCTGTCGATCGGCGAGAGCCAGCTTCGCTGCCGCTGCGCCAGCTTGAGGTGCCGGTTCAGCCGGTTGACCGCGATGCGGTACAGCCACGCCTGGAGCGGCTTGTTCAGCCAGCGGAACTGCCACAGCCGGCTCAGGGCGAGGTGGAACACGTCGGCGGTCAGGTCCTGGGCGTCCACCCGGTTCTTGAGCCGGTTGAAGAAGAAGCGAAAGATGCGAACGTAATAGTACTCGTACAGGTAATCGAACAACTCGGGATCGATCTTCGCGCCCTTGATCCGGCCCAGCTCGTAGTCGAGCCGGTCCGGGTCATCGACTGCCGCGGTCTTCGGATCGAAAGGCAGCCCGGGATGTCCGTCTCGTGCCATTACAATGACGATCTCCCGGATCGGTTGCCTGGAATGAGCGGTCGCGGGGCGGGTTCTCGATTTGCCGCCCGGTGACGACTCTGCTACGTTCTCCAATGAATATACCACATCGGGCGCCGTCGTGGCGCCTCGTTCCCCGAAAGGCCCCATCATGGCCGAGCGTCCCTCCAGGAACCTCAAGGCGTTCATCGCCTTGCTCGAAGAGGCCGGCGACCTCGTGCGTGTCCGGGAGCCCGTCGACCCTGTCCTGGAGGCCGGCGAGATCGCCGACCGCTTCGTCAAGGCAGGGGAGGGCCCCGCCCTGCTCTTCGAGGACCCGCGGCCCGGCCGCTGGAGCGAGCGGGCCGGCCGCACGGTCCGCGCCACGACCGCCGACGGCCGGCCGGTCCCCTTGGCCATGAACCTGTTCGCCTCGCGCCGCCGGATGGCCTGGGCCCTGGGCTGCGAGTCGCTGGAGGAGGCCGTCGCCCGGGTGCGCGAACCTCTGGAACTGGCGCCCCCCGAAGGGCTTTGGGAGAAGCTGAAGCTGCTGGGCAAGGCCCGGGACTGGAGCGCCGGGATGCCCCGCTCGGTGGCCGGGGGCCCCTGCCAGGAGGTCGTGGTCCGGGGCGAGGAACTCGACCGGCGCGGCATCCTGGACCTGATGCCCGTGCTGACGACCTGGCCGCAGGACGGCGGCCCCTTCATCACCCTGCCGTTGGTCGTCACGCGCAACCCCGAGACCGGCCGGCGCAACATCGGCATGTACCGGATGCAGGTCCACGACGGCCGCACCACCGGCATGCACTGGCAGCTGCACAAGACCGGTGCCGACCACTACCGGACCAGCGAGCGGCGCGGCGAGCGCCTGCCCGTCTGCGTGGCGCTCGGCGGGCCGCCGGCGCTCACCTATGCCGCGACAGCGCCGCTGCCGCCGGAGATCGACGAGTCGCTGTTCGCCGGCTTCCTGCAGGGCGCTCCGGTCGCCTGGACCAAGGCCCTCACCTGCGACCTGGAGGTGCCGGCCGAGGCCGACTTCGTCATCGAGGGCTACGTCGACCCCGGCGAGCGCCGCCGCGAGGGGCCGTTCGGCGACCACACCGGCTTCTACACCCTGCCCGAGGACTTCCCGGTCTTCCACGTGACCGCCATCACCTCGCGCCGCGACCCGATCTACCCGGCGACGATCGTGGGCGTCCCGCCCATGGAGGACAAGTGGCTGGGCTGGGCCACCGAGCGCCTGTTCCTGCCGCTGATGCAGAAGCCGTTGCCCGAGGTCGTCGACTACCACCTGCCGCCGGAGGCCTGCTTCCACAACCTGGCCGTCGTGGCGATCCGCAAGCAGTATCCGGGGCACGCCCGCAAGGTCTGCCACGCGCTGTGGGGGATGGGCCAGATGATGTTCTGCAAGACCATCGTGGTGGTCGACGCGGACGTCGACGTCCACGACCCGGCGGGCGTGCTGTGGCGCGTGACCAACTCCATCGATCCCAAGCGCGACACGTTCTTCGTCGAGGGCCCCGTCGACCACCTCGACCACGCCGTCAACGTCCAGTTCCTGGGCGGCAAGATGGGGATCGACGCCACCGCGAAGTGGGAGGGCGAGGACGGCTTCCGGCGCGAGTGGCCGCCGATCGTGCGCAGGGACGACGCGGTCAGCCGCGATGTCGCGGAGCGCTGGCGTGACCTGCTCGCGCTGGCGGGGCGCGCGAAGTGAGCGAGGCCCGGCACCCCGATCACGTCCCCGATCACGTCCACGCGCGCGGCCGCGACGGCGTCGTGGGCGACCCAGCCGCCCACGACCGCGCCGTGCGCGCGATGTTCGCGCGGATCGCCCGCGTCTACGACTTCATGAACCACGCCCTGAGCTTCGACCGCGACCGCGCCTGGCGGCGCGACCTGGTGCGCACCCTGGATCCCGGCACCGACCTGCTGCTGGACCTGTGCGCCGGCACGGGCGACCTCGGGCTCGCGGCCCTGCGCGGCAGCCGCTGCCGCCGGGTCGTG
>DYDD01000136.1 GCA_020718045.1 Fibrobacter sp.
CAGCCGCGCCGCGAGACCCTCGAGGACCTGTTCTACCAGCTCGTCGACGACGCCGACCACGCGCGCAGCAAGGACTGAACATGCCCGTCTACGAACGCGGATACCGTCCCTGGGAGCACAGCGGCCACCGCGCGCGCGCGCCCTGGTGGACGATCGCCCGGCGCGGCATCGCCGAGCCGCTCAAGAGCCGCCGCCTGCTGTTCCTGCTGGCGGTCGCCTGGGTGCCGGCCATCGTCAAGGGCGGCATCCTCTACTTCACCTTCCAGATGGGCGAGCTGTCCCGCCTGATCGGCGGCAAGTGGACCGACATCGGGCCACGCGGCTTCCTGGCCTTCCTGGACTGGCAGTCGCCGTTCGTGCTGATCCTGCTGGCGATCATCGGCTCGGGCCTGATCAGCCGCGACCGCCGCGAGAACGGCCTGGCCCTGTACCTGGCGCGCCCCCTGGGCGTGCGCGACTACGTCCTGGGCAAGGGCGCCGTGGTCATGTTCTACTACTTCGCCGTGACGTTGCTGCCCGTCTGGGCGCTGTGCCTGTTCGGCTACCTGGTGACCAGCGGCGCGACCGGGCTGCAGATGCTCCTGCTGATCCCCCTGCAGGCGCTGGCCTACTGCCTGGTGGCCGGCGCCGGCTTCACGCTGGTGCTGCTGGCCCTGTCCTCGGTCGGCCAGCGCACCGTGTTCGTCGCCCTGTGGTGGGTGCTGCTCTACGCCGGCACCGACGGGCTCGCCAAGATCATGTCGCTGTTCAGCCCCGGGCTGGAGATCGTCAACTTCCCCGGCCAGTTCCTCAACGCGGGCATCGTCTTCTTCGGCGGCGAACCGCTGTGCGAGGTGCCGCCGGCGGCGAGCCTGCTGGTCGTGCTGGCCTACGCGGCCCTGGGCGCCTGGGTGCTGCGGCGGCGGATCAAGCCGGTGGAGGTGGTGGCGTGAACGTCGCACCCGCGCCCGCCACGGCCGTGCTGCAGGCGCAGCGGGTCAGCAAGTGGTTCGGCGAGGTCATCGCCGTCAACGACTGCACCCTCGCGCTGGGCCCCGGCGTGACCGGGCTGCTGGGCCTCAACGGCGCCGGCAAGACGACCCTGTTCAAGATGCTGTCGGGCCTGATCACGCCCAGCCAGGGGGAGGTGCTCATCCGCGGGCACCGCCTGCGCCGCGACGTGGGCCTGTTCCGCCGCGTGGGCTTCTGCCCCGAGAGCGACGCGCTGTTCGACTGGCTGACCGGGCGCGAATTCATCCGGCTGATGGTGCGCCTGATGGGTTACGACGGCACGGAAGTGGTCGCGCGCGCCGAGCGCGCCCTGGAGCTCGTGCATCTCGCCGATGCCGCCGACCGGCGCATCGGCGCCTACTCCAAGGGCATGCGGCAGAAGGTCAAGATGGCCCAGGCCCTGGCCCACGACCCCGAGATCGTGTTCCTGGACGAGCCGCTCAACGGCATGGACCCCGTGTCGCGGCGGGAGATCGTCGCGCTGGTGCAGCGCCTGGGCGACGAGGGCCGCTGCGTGGTGGTGTCGAGCCACATCCTGCCCGAGATCGAGACCATGACCCGCTCCATCGTGCTGATCCACCGCGGCAAGCTGATGGCCGAGGGCGACATCACCGAGATCCGCGACGCGATCCACGACCGTCCCACCATCGTGGCGCTCACCTCGACCGAGGCGCGGCGCCTGGCGTCGTCGCTGGCCGGGCGCGACCTGGTGCGCGGGGTCGAGATCGACGAGTTCGGCCGCGTCGTGGCGCGCACCGACCACGCCGTGAACTTCTATCGCGAGCTGCCGGGCTGGCTGCTGGCGGAGTCCCTGCCCGTCGACGAGATCGAGACCCTCGACGACAACCTGCAGGCGGTCTTCGACTATCTGGTGGGAGGGTGAGATGAACGTCGCCGCACCGTCCGCCGCCGGGAACGACCAGGCCGGGAACGACCGCCCGCTGGGTCTGGCGGTCTCGGCCTTCTGGATCGCCTTCTTCTCCTTCCGCGAGATGGTGCGCCGCCGGCGCATCCTGTCGGTGGGGCTGCTGATGCTGCTGCCGGTCGTGCTGGCGGTGGCGTGGCGGCTGCTGGATCGCGAGGGGATGATCCCGCCGGAGCTGTTGCTGGCCAACCTCAGCGGCATGGTTTACATCCACTTCATGGTGGCGGTCGTCTCGTTGGCCTTCGGCCTGTCGGCCATCGGCGAGAGCGCCGACGAGGGCACGATCATCTACTACTGGACGCGGCCCCTGCGTCGCGAGGCCATCTACCTGGGGCGCCTGGTGGCGGCGCAAGCGGTGGCCGGGTTGCTGGTGGCGGGCTCGCTGGTCGCGGCCTTCCTGGTGATGACGGTGGGCAACTTCGGGATCATCACGCTGGACTTCCTGAAGCTCTACGTGAGCGCCTGCCTGGTCATCCTCTTCGGCGCGGTGGTCTACACGGCGATCTTCGCCGCCGTGGGCACCGGTCTCAAGAAGCCCATGCTGCCGGCCATCCTGTTCGCGTTCGGCTGGGAGTCCATCGGCGGCAACGCGCCGCTGCGGCTGCAGGAGCTGACGGTGGTCTTCCACCTGCGCAACCTGCTGCACAACTCGGCGGCCTCGACCGGCAGCATGCCCAACCTGCTGCAGGAGCTGAAGGTCATGCTCCTGCACGAGGTGCCGCCGTCCACAGGGCACTCCTTCCTGGTGCTGCTGGCCGTGGCGGCGGTCGCCTTCGTGCTGGGGTGCTGGCTGCTGCGCCGCAAGGAGATCTTCCGCTGAGCGGTCCGTTTGACAGTCGTCGCGCGCGGTGCTAGCGTGCGGGGGTCCCCCCGCCGTGATCGACCCAAGCGACAGTTTGCAGGCCCGGCGCCGCCGGGCGAATCCGAGGCTGCCCCGCCGCCGCGCCCGCATCGCGCCGCCGGGGTCAACAGTTGGAGGCGTCATGTCCGTGATCCGCAAGACCCTGGTCCTGGCCGCCGTCCTGGCCACCGCGCTCGGCGCCGTGGCGGCGTCGGCCGAGGGCTATCAGGACCTCGCGAGCCAGGTCCGGGAGTTCACCCTGCCCAACGGCATCCATTTCCTCGTGCTCGAGCGGCACGACGTGCCGGTGTTCTCGTTCAACACCTACGTGAGCGTCGGCAGCGCCCAGGAGGTCACGGGCATCACGGGCATCGCCCACATCCTGGAGCACATGGCGTTCAAGGGGACGGCCGAGATCGGCACCACCGACGCCAAGAAGGAGGCACTGGCGATGAGGGCCGAGGACGTGGCCTTCGCCGCGCTCAAGGTCGAGCGTCTCAAGGGCGACCTGGCCGACCCGGCGAAGCTGGCCGGGCTGGAGCAGGCCTTCACCGACGCCAAGGACGCGGCCCGCGCCTTCGTCGTCAGCAACGAGTTCGGGCAGATCGTCGAGAACAACGGCGGCCGCGGCATGAACGCCGGCACCAGCACCGACGAGACCAGCTACATGTACAGCCTGCCGAGCAACCGCCTGGAGCTGTGGGCCTACCTCGAGGGCACGCGCATGTCGCGCCCCGTGCTGCGCGAGTTCTACACCGAGAAGGACGGCCCGGTGACCGAGGAGCGCCGCATGCGCACCGAGAACAGCCCGATCGGCATGCTCATCGAGCAGTTCCAGAACCTGGCCTTCATGGCCCACCCCTACCACCACGCGACCATCGGCTGGATGACCGACCTCAACACGATCACCCGCCAGGACTGCGAGACCTTCTACCGGACCCACTACGTGGGCCGCAACATGACGGTGGCCGTGGTCGGCGACGTCGACTTCGACGAGGTCAAGCGGCTGGCCGGGAAGTACTTCACCGGCGTGTCGGCCGCCGAGCCGCCGGTGATCGAGACCTTCGACGCCCCGCAGAAGGGCGAGCGCCGCATGGTGATCGAGGACGAGGCGCAGCCCTTCTACATCTGCGGCTTCCACATCGGCAACTGGGCCCACGCCGACGCCGCGACCTACGACGCCATCGCCGACATCCTCGGCCAGGGGCGCACCAGCCGCCTGTACGAGCGCCTGGTCAAGCAGGACAAGTCGGCGGTCCAGGCCTTCAGCTTCGCCGGTTACCCCGGCGACAAGTACCCGACCCTGCTGGCCGTGCTGGGCATGCCCGCCAAGGACGTCAGCGCCGAACAGCTCGAGGCCGCTGTGCTCGAGGAGATCGCGAAGCTCGTGGACGGCGGCGTGACGGAAGAGGAGCTGGCGGGCGTGAAGCGCCGCGCCCGCGCCAACTTCGTGCGCTCGCTGGAGGGCAACATGGGCCTGGCGGCCCAGCTGTCCGAGTACCAGGGCAAGCAGGGCGACTGGCGTCGCATGTTCTCCCAGCTCGAGGCCATCGACGCGGTCACCGTGCAGGACGTGCAGCGCGTCGCCGCCGAGGTCTTCGTCCCCAACAACCGCACGGTCGCCTTCATCAAAACGGTCGAGGCCGCCAACTGACGCGACCACCGCGTCGCGCCATGGAAAGGAGACTGGTCATGAAGCGAATCCTGAAGTCGGCGGCCCCGGTCCTGCTGCTGCTGGCGGCGGCGACCCTGGCCTCGCCCGCGCTCGCGGCCCGCAACAAGCCGTGGGAGAAGATCAAGACGCCCGCGCTGGGTGAGATCCGCCTGCCGGAATTCCAGCGCGTGCAGCTGGACAACGGCATGGTGCTCTACCTGGCCGAGGACCACGAGCTGCCGATGATCGAGCTGTCGGCGACCATCCGGGCCGGCCAGATCTACGAGCCGGCGGGCAAGACGGGCCTGGCTGCGCTGACGGGCGAGGTGCTGCGCACCGGCGGCACCGCCAGCTGGTCCGGCGACGAGATCGACGAGCGGATGGAGTCGCTCGGCGCCATGGTCGAGACCTACGTCGAGGGCTACACCGCCGGCGCCTACCTGTCGGCCCTGACCGAGGACGCCGACACGGCCCTGGCCATCCTGGCCGAGATCCTGCGCAGTCCCCGCTTCGCCGAGGACAAGCTCGACCTGGCCAAGACCCAGCACAAGGCGGGCATCGCGCGCCGCAACGACGAGCCGATGAGCATCGCCCGCCGCGAGTTCTCCCACATCATCCTCGGCCCCGACCACCCGCTGGCCCTCAACGAGGAGTACGACACCCTCGGCGCGATCTCCCGGCAGGACCTGGTCGACTTCCACGCCGACTGGTTCGGCCCCGACCGCACCTTCCTGGTCGTGATCGGCGACTTCGACGCCGCGGCGATGACCGGGAAGATCGAGGCCGCCTTCGCCGGCTGGGCGGCCGCGCGGCGGCCCCTGTCGGCGGATCCCGCGGTGCCGGAGCTGCCGCGTACCGTGAACGTCGCGCCCAAGGACGACCTCACGCAGTCGACGGTGATCCTCGGCCACAAGGGCATCCGCAACGATGACCCGAACTACGCCGGCATCGAGGTCGCCAACCGGATCCTGGGCGGCGGCTTCGCCTCGCGCCTGTTCAACGAGGTGCGCAGCGCCCGCGGCCTGGCCTACTCCACCGGCAGCGCCTCGGGCACCGGCTGGCGCCAGCCCGGCGTCTTCGTGGCCTACGCCGGCACCAAGAGCGAGTCCACCGAGCAGGCCGCAGCCGTGATGATCGAGCAGATCGAGAAGATGACGCGCGAGCCGGTGACGGCGGAGGAGCTGCGCACCGCGGTCGACGGCATCCTCAACAGCGACGTGTTCAACTACGACTCCAAGCGCGAGGTCCTGGACCGCATGGTGCTGTTCGAGATGAACGGCTACCCGACGGACTTCCTCGCCCGCTACCGGGCCGAGGTCCAGGGCATGACCGCCGAGAAGGTCCTGGCCGCCTGCCGGGCCGTCTGGCAGCCGGAGCGCCTGTCGCTCCTGGCGGTCGGCAACCCGACCGCCTTCGACGGCGACCTGAGCCGCTTCGGGGCCGTGAACATGATCGACATCACGATCCCCGAGCCCAAGCTGACCCTGGAGATCCCCGCCGCCACGCCGGAGTCCCTGGCCGCCGGCCAGAAGCTCCTGGACCGCGCGTCGGCGGCCGTCGGCGGCAAGAAGCTGGCGGACATGAGGGGCTTCGCCACCAAGCAGACGCTCGCGGCCGAGATCCAGGGGATGTCCCTGAACATCACCATGGAGACCACGATCGTCCTGCCGGACCGCCTGAAACTGATCCAGAAGCTGCCCTTCGGCGAATCCACGCAGGTCCTCGACGGCGACAAGGGCTGGGTCAAGAGCCCCATGGGCGTCCAGGACATCGAGGGCGCCGACGCCGCCAAGATGCGCGACCAGATCGAGGGCGATATGCTGATGCTGCTGCGCGACCACGCCGGCCGCACCTGCCAGGCCCTGCCGCCCGAGGAACTGGACGGCAAGACCTGCGAGCGGGTCTACATCGCCGACGAGGATGGCGAATACACCCTGATGTTCCTCGACGCCGCGACCGGCCTGCCCGTGATGGAGCAGAGCAAGGGCGAGGCGCCGATGACCGGCGAACCGGTCACCCAAAAGGTCAAGTACGGCTCGTACCAGGACTTCGGCGGCGTGCAGCGCCCGGCTACGTTCACGATCCTGTTCGACGACGAGGTCTTCGCCACGGGGCAGACCACGTCGTTCACGCTGAACCCGACGGTGGCGGCGGGGTTCTTCGCGAAGCCCTGAGCCGACGATCCCGGATTACGTGAAAGCGGGTGGTCGAGAGACCACCCGCTTTTCGATCGGTTTGGAAGAAGCCGCGACCAAGGTCATCCGGGTTTCCCCAGGTAGCGTGAAGCCTTGCTGTTCCGGATCGTCTCCTGTGGTTGCAGCTTCTTCGTCTTCAATTATATCAAAATCAACGACACTATTATGATTATATTTGAGCTAATGGCGATTCAGGGTGTTCCGCGAGAGGATTCGAACACTCTAAACATCAATGAAATATAAAGTTAGAGATCAATTAGGATCTTGTCGGACGAGCGGGGACTCGGCGAGCCAGGGGTGGTGGCGGCGCAACGATTCGGGATTTCCTGCCTCAACCGGCCACCAGACCCCGGCGCGGCCCGCGCGCCACAGCAGCGCCGCGCTGTCGGTCAGGACCGGGCCCGCCGTCAGGTCCCGGCAGCGTGCCACGGCGGCCGGCAACCAGGTCGCGTCGGCGACGGCCAGATCTCGCGCCCGCTCCCAGCCGGGCAGACGCGCGGGCGTCAGCAGCAGGACCGCGGCGCCGGCCGCCGCGAGGATCGCCGCCCGCGCGGCGGGACGAGCCATCGTCAGGCAACCGGACAGCCGCTCGGCGACCGCCAACCAGAGCTCCCAGGCGGCAATCGGCAACAGCACGGCCAGGTGGCGCAGGTCATGGGAGAACGGCGCGTAGGCCACGATCAGCAGCGCGAGCGTCCCGGCCAGCAGCAGCGCCGGTTGCGCCAATCGCCGGTCGCTGGGCCGCCGCGCCAGGGCCGCCGCGCCGCCGGCGGCCAGCAGGCTCCAAGGCAGACAGTTGTCCAATCGCGCCGCGAAGTAGACCAACCCCGCGCCGCACTTTCCGAGCAGCAACCCCGGCTGGCGCAGCAACGTCGCGCCGAGCCACTCAGAACTCTCCTGGAGGTAGGCGGCGTAACCGGGTAGTGCCGCCGTCCCCTTCAGGTGCTCGGCGTAGGCCTGCAGCGCGAAGAACGGCTGGCCGGTCACCACGAGGTTGCGGACCCACCACGGCGCCATCACGAGCGCCCAGACCGCGGCGGTCCGCAGCAGCGTGCGGCCGCGGCAGCCGGTCAGCAGCAGCCACAGCCAGGGCACCCAGACCAGGTCGGTCCGCAGCAGCGCAACGGCTGCGGCGAGCAGGCCGTCGGTTGCGGCGGCTCCGGTCGAGGTCGCGGCCCCGTAGCGCCGCCGCACCCAGAGCAGCAGCAGCAGCAGCGCGACCGGCGTCTCGACCTGGGACCAGCCGGCGGTCATCGCCAGCAGCGGGCTGAAGAGCAGCGTGGCGCACCACGGCA
>DYDD01000398.1 GCA_020718045.1 Fibrobacter sp.
GATGGTCGCGGCGCCTTCGGGCGTGCTGACGGGCCTGCTGACCGACGCGGTGACCGCCGAACCCCTGCAGGGGATCGTGCGCGTGTACCGCAGCGACAACGGGGCGCTGTACACCGAGACGACGAGCGACGCGTCGGGCGTGTTCACGACCACGGCGCTGCCGTACTTCACGTACTCGGTCGTGGTGCGCTCCTCGCACCACGTGCCGGTGACGATCGCCATCGAGATCAACGAACCCGTCGTCGAGAAGGACTTCCTGCTCGACCCGACCAACGGCGACATCCTGGTCATCGACGACAACGCCAAGGCCGGCTTCGCGGCCGACAAGTTCGACGAGAAGGGCGGGCTGATCGCCGCCGGTTACGCCGCCGAGGACGACAAGGCCGTGACCAACCTGGTCAACGACCTCGAGTTCCTGGGCTACGGCGTGACCGTGCAGACGATGGGCACGACCGTGCCCGCGGACTGGCCGCTGTACGACCTGCTGCTGGTCTCCAGCGGCGCCAAGACCACGACGCTGGCCGACGCCGCCTTCCGGACGGCGATGATCAACTACGTGACCGCCGGCGGCCACCTGCTGCTCGAGGGCGGCGAGGTGGGCTACAACCACTACGGCACCGGGGCTTTCGCCACGACCGTCATGCACACCAACGACTGGAACCACGACCAGAGCGGCACGCTCGAAGTCGCGGCTCCGACCCACCACGTGATGTCGGTGCCCAACGTCATCGGCGGCGGCAACGTCGTCACCTACAGCGGCTACGGCGACCAGGACGCGATGACGCCCCTGGCCGACGCCGTGAAGGTGGGCACCTGGTCGACCTACCCGACCGACGCGAGCGTGATCTGCTACGACCCGAACCCGTCGCCGACGGGCGGGCAGATCGTGTTCTTCTGCTTCAACTACGCGGCTCTCGAGCCCGTCTGCGCGGCGAACCTCCTGGAGAACGCCGTGAACTGGCTGCTGACGCCGGAGTTCGGCGGCTGCAGCGTGAGCGGCCGCGTCGACCTGGCCGGCTCGTCCGACGACTCGGGCGTGCTGGTCGAGGCCATCCCCAACGGCGGCACGACGTACACGAACGCGGCGGGCGACTACAGCCTGCCCGGCCTGTACGCGGGCAACTACACGATCCGCGCCAGCAAGGTGGCGTGGAGCATCGCCTCGACGCCGGTGACCCTGTCCGAGGGCCAGCAGCTGACGGGCGTGAACCTGACGCTGACCTCGGTCAGCGAACTCACGCAGTGCCTGCAGCCGGGCCTGCCGATCGTCGACTACGGCACCGTGACCAGCACGATGGCCCTGTCCATGGGCGCGGGCGTGACGGT
This sequence comes from Fibrobacter sp., assembly GCA_020718045.1. Classification (GTDB taxonomy): domain Bacteria; phylum Krumholzibacteriota; class Krumholzibacteriia; order LZORAL124-64-63; family LZORAL124-64-63; genus PNOJ01. The sequence goes on from DYDD01000398.1 coordinate 1,327, forward strand.
GACCAGCGTCGAGGTGTTCGTGGACATCACGCACACCTGGCAGGGCGAC
>DYDD01000399.1 GCA_020718045.1 Fibrobacter sp.
ACGTTCGACGTCGCGATGGTCGCGGCGCCTTCGGGCGTGCTGACGGGTCTGCTCACCGACTCCGTGACCGCCGAGCCCCTGCTGGGCACCGTGAAGGTGTACCGCAGCGACAACGGCGCGCTCTACACCGAGACGGCGAGCGACGCCTCGGGCGCGTTCACGACCGCGGCGCTGCCGTACTTCACGTACACGGTCGCGGTGCGCGCCTCGCACCACGTACCGGCGAGCGTGTCGGTCGAGATCGACGCCGCGACGGTCGTGAAGGATTTCCTGCTCGACCCGACCAACGGCGACATCCTGATCATCGACGATGACGCCGTCGCCCGCCAGGCTCCCGACAAGTTCGACGAGAAGGGCGGGCTGATCGCCGCCGGCTACGAGCCCGGCGGGGAACGCTCCACCGCCGCGATGGCGGCGGAGCTGGAGGCGCTCGGCTACGGCGTGACCGTGCAGCCGTCGGCGACCACCGTGCCGGCGGACTGGCCGCTGTACGACCTGGTCGTCTCGGCCAGCGGCGCCAACACCAACCCGCTCGCCAGCGCCACCCTGCGCAGTGCGCTGGTCGCGCACGTGCAGGCCGGCGGCCACCTCCTGCTCGAGGGAGGCGAGGTGGTCTACAAGCACTACGCCACCGGGGCCTTCGCCTCGACGGTCATGCACACCAACGACTGGAACCACGACAGCAGCGGCTCGCTGACCGTCGCCGCGCCCGCCCACCACGTGATGTCCGTGCCGAACGTGATCGCCGGACCGATCGCGATCGCCTACGCCGGCTACGGCGACCAGGACGCCGCGGCGCCCCTGGCCGACGCCGTGAAGGTGGGCGCCTGGGCGACCTACCCGACCGACGCCGGCGTGATCTGCTACGACCCGAACCCCGCGCCGGCGGGCGGCCAGATCGCGTTCTTCACCTTCAACTACGCGGCCCTGAACGCCGCGGGCCGCGCGCCGCTGCTGGAGAACGCCGTGCTGTGGCTGCTGACGCCGGAGTCCGGCGCCGGCAGCGTGAGCGGCCGCGTCGACCTGCAGGGCTCGGCCGACGACTCGGGCGCGCTGGTCGAGGCCATCCCCAACGGCGGCTCGACCTACACCGACGCGGCCGGCGACTACAGCCTGCCGGGCCTGTACGCGGGCAGCTACACGATCCGCGCCAGCAAGGCGGCGTGGAGCATCGCTTCGACGCCGGTGTCGCTGGCCGAGGGCCAGCAGCTGACGGGCGTGAACCTGACGCTGACGCCGGTCAGCGAGCTGACGCAGTGCCTGCAGCCGGCGCTGACGATCGCCGACTACGCGACGGTGACCAGCGTGATGCCTCTGTCGATGGGCGCGGGCGTGACGGTGACCGGCGTCGAGGTGTTCGTGGACATCACGCACACCTGGCAGGGCGACCTG
>DYDD01000001.1:0-37013 GCA_020718045.1 Fibrobacter sp.
CCGAACTGCGCCGGCTGCGCCGCGACACCGCACCGGGGCTGGCCCGCGCGGCGCAGGACCTGATCCGGCCGCTGGCCCTGCCCGACCTGGCGCTCGAATTCCGGGTGACGCCCCGCCTCGATCCTGCGGGCGCCCTGCCGGTCGACGGCGCCCCCTGCCGCGTGCAGGCCGACGGCGCCGACGACGTGGAGCTGTTCATCCGCACCAACCTCGGCGAGAAGGCGGCGCCGGCGGCGGCGATCGCCTCGGGAGGGGAGAAGTCGCGCCTCCACCTCGGCCTGACCGTCCTGCGCCGCCGGGACGAGGAGCCGCCGCTGCTGCTGTTCGACGAGATCGACGCCGGTCTGGGCATGGACAACGCCCTGCCGGTGGCGGGTCTGCTGCGGCGGCTGTCGGCCGGCGCCCAGGTGCTCTGCATCACCCACCTGCCGACGATGGCGGTCCACGGTTCCCTGCACTGGCTGGCGAAGAAGAGCCGGGTCGGCGGGCGCACGCTGCTGGACGTCGCGGTGCTGGACCCGGTCCGCCGCGTGGACGAGATCGCGCGGCTGCTCGGCGGCGCCGGGGTCGAGGGCGGCGCCGAGACCCAGCGGTCCTACGCCCGCGATCTGCTGCGCGACGCCGGGCGCGAGATCCCCGCCGAAGCCCGCAGCGGCCGGGCAAATGCGGGTTGACCCCTGAACTTCCAGCGGCGATACTAGCTGCCGCTCAACGTGCGCCCGTAGCTCAGCTGGATAGAGCGCTTGCCTCCGGAGCAAGAGGTCGTGGGTTCGAATCCCGCCGGGCGTACCAGAACTCGAACGACGGCTAGGGGTTTCTGAACGGACCGGAGACCCTTCTTCTATGGCCGGACCCGGCCGGCCGCGCCAGGGATTCACGCTGGAGGAACAGCTTGAGCGACGACGGCCACCCCTACCGATCGCGATTCGCCGAGGAGTCCGACGCCTTCCCGCTGCGCCAGTCGTTGCGCTGCCGCGACGAGCTCGTCCAGCGCAGCGTCAAGACCGCCCTGGCGGTCATCCTCGTGGGGCTGCTGATCAGTTTCGGCCTATCCGCGCACCGCCTGTTCGACCACCATCGTGCCAGGGCCGGCGTCTGGGGTGAGGTTCTGCTGCTGGGGTTGGTGGTGGTCACGCTGGCCTTGACGGTTCGCCGCATCGTTACTAACTTGTTGGAAATAAAAGAGCTACTCGGTGAATGGCGCCTCTGGCGCACCCGGGCGCGGACCGGCGGGGATCAGGGCTGATCCCCGGTTTGTGGTGGCACTTTCCTTGCTTTCTACGGTCCGGCCGCATCGGTACGCCTGCCGCGGACGTCTGAACAGAAGAGGATGGGGATGATGATCCAGGAGAAATTCGAGCAGCGCACCGCGCATCTCGCGGTCATCGGACTCGGCTACGTGGGCCTGCCCCTGGCGATCGAGTACTGCAAGGCGGGCTTCAAGGTCACGGGCATCGAACTGGACGAGGTGAAGGTCGCGGCCCTGAACCGGGGCGACAGCTACATCATCGACGTGCCCGCCGCCGACGTGAAGGCCGCCGTCGACGCCGGCCTGCTGCGGGCGACGACCGAGCCGGACGTGCTGGCCCAGTGCGACAGCGTGAACATCTGCGTGCCGACGCCGCTGAGCAAGACCCACGACCCGGACATGAGCTTCATCCAGTCGGCCGTCGACGTCATCGCGCCGCGCCTGCATCCCGGGATGCTGGTCATCCTGGAGAGCACCACCTACCCGGGCACGTGCGAGGAGGTCATCCTGCCGCGGCTGCACGAGGGCGGCCTGGTGGTCGGCAAGGACTTCCACCTCGCGTTCTCGCCGGAGCGCGTCGACCCGGGCAACCCGGTCTACCAGACCCGCAACATCCCGAAGGTCGTCGGCGGCGTGACGCCGGCCTGCACCGCGGCGGCCGCGGCCCTCTACGGCCAGGTCATGGACCGGGTGGTCCCGGTCAGCAACGCCCGCGTCGCCGAGACGGTCAAGCTGCTCGAGAACACGTTCCGCAGCGTGAACATCGGCATGGTCAACGAGATCGCCCTGATGTGCGACTCGATGGACATCGACGTCTGGGAGGTCATCGACGCCGCGTCCACGAAACCCTTCGGCTTCATGCCGTTCTACCCCGGCCCGGGCCTGGGCGGCCACTGCATCCCCATCGACCCCTTCTACTTCTCGTGGAAGGCCCGCCAGTTCGGCATGGAGGCCCGCTTCATCGAGCTGGCCGGCCAGGTCAACGGCGGGATGCCGCGGCACGTGGCCGGCCTGGTGGCCACCGCGCTCAACAGCGTGGAGCGCTCGGTGAAGGGGAGCCGCCTGCTCTGCGTCGGCGTGGCCTACAAGCCCGACATCGACGACGTGCGGGAATCCCCGGCCTTGGATATCATGGAGCTCCTGCACAAGCGCGGCGCCCTGGTCTCCTGGTACGACCCGCACGTGCCGGCGCTGAACGGGTTCGAGGAACTGTCCCGCCTGACGGACTGGAACCTGAAGGCGCTGAAGGAGTTCGATGCGGCGGTGATCGTCACCCCGCACCGGGCCGTCGACCATGCGCTGCTGCTGGAGACCGGCAAGCCGGTCATCGACACGCGCAACGCCCTGAAGGGGCACCGGAGCGAACACCTGTTCAAGCTCTAGACGGGAACACGGTGGGAACATGAAGACATGCCTGGTGACCGGCGGCGCCGGTTTCATCGGCTCGCACCTCGCGGCCGCCCTGGTGGCGCGCGGCGACAAGGTCACGGTCCTGGACAACCTGTCCACCGGCAAGCTCGCCAACCTGGCGGCCGTCCGCGACGCGATCACGTTCGTGGAGGGGTCGATCACCGATCCCGAGACCGCCCGGCGCTGCTGCCGGGGCGTCGACGTCGTCTTCCACGAGGCCGCGCTGGCCTCGGTGCCGCGGAGCGTCGACGATCCGGTCACGTCGCACCTGCACAACGTCGACGGCACGCTGAACATGCTGGTCGCCGCGCGCGACGCCGGCGTCAAGCGCCTGGTCTACGCGGCCAGCAGCTCCGCCTACGGCGATTCGCCCAGCCTGCCCAAGCGCGAGGACATGCCCTACGACCCGATGTCCCCTTACGCCGTCCAGAAGTACGTGGGCGAGCTGTACCTCTCGGTGTTCGCGAAGCTGTACGGCCTGAGCTGCGTCGGCCTGCGCTACTTCAACGTGTTCGGACCGCGGCAGGACCCGCAGAGCCAGTACGCGGCCGTGGTGCCCATCTTCATCACCCGCCTGCTGGCGGGGGAGGCGCCCGTCATCAACGGCGACGGCACCTTCTCGCGCGACTTCACGTACATCGACAACGTGGTGCACGCGAACCTCTGCGCGGCCGACGCTCCCGACCCCGGCGGCCGCACCGTGAACGTGGCCTGCGGGGACCGCTTCTCGCTCAACGAGCTGTACGCGCTGATCCAGCGCCACGCCGGCTCGGATCTGCCGGCCATCTACGGCCCCGCGCGCGCGGGCGACGTGCCGCACTCCCAGGCCGACATCTCGCTGGCGCACGAGGTGATCGGCTACGAGCCGCAGATCGATTTCGCCACCGGCCTGGCGCGCACCGTCGCCTGGTACCGGGAGCAGCTGGCCTGAGCCGTCCGGCATTGCCGGAACGGGAGGAACCCCATGAACCGTCGCACCGTCTGCCTGCTCGCCGTCCTGTTCGTCGCCGCCGCGACCGCGGCCCCGGCGCAGACGACGGCCATCCCGGCCCAGCCGCCCGCGGCCTACCGCCTCGGCAGCGGCGACGTGGTGCAGCTGAACGTCCTGCAGCAGCCGACGCTCGACCGCAGCCTCACCGTGCGGCCCGACGGCACCGCGGTGGCGCCCCTGGTCGGCGAGGTGGCGGTGGCGGGGCTGACCCTGCGCGAGGCCGAACAGCTCGTGCTGGAGAAGCTGCGCCTCTTCAACCGCGAGATCTCCGACGTTTCGCTGACCGTGATGCAGTACAACGCCCTGCGCGTCTATGTCCTGGGCGCTGTCGCGAATCCCGGCAGCTACACGTTCGAGACGGTGCCGTCGCTCTGGGACGCGCTGCGCGCCGCGGGCGGTCCCGCACCCGACGCCAACCTCACGCAGGTGCGCGTGGTGGCCGAAGGGACCGGCGAGACCACGGCCGCGGTCCACGACATCAGCGGCCTGCTCACAGGCAGCGGTCCGGCGACCCCGGTCACGCTGCGGGCCGGGGACACCGTCATCGTGCCCGGGAACGCGGCGGCGCAGGTGGCGCCGGCGCAGGGCGTCCAGGTCTTCGGCGGCGTGGCCGCGCCCGGGACCTACCTCATCAACGAGCCGACGCGCCTGATGAGCGTGCTGATGCTCGCCGGTGCGCCGGTCGATGCCGGCGACCTCGAACAGGTCTGGTGGATCCACGCCGACCGGCAGGGCCGCCACACCTCGCAGCCGGTGGACCTCGTCGCCTTCCTACAGCGGGGCGACCTCGCGGGCAACCCCCTCATCCACCCCGGGGACACGGTCCAGGTGCCCCAGCATGCGCCGGGGTTCTTCCGGGTCATCTACCCGATCATCCTGGGCACGATCTCGACGGCGGCCGCCGTGTCGATCGCCTTGAACCGCCTCAACTGATCTCCGAACGGAAGCCCGCATCCGGCAAGGGGATGCGGGCTTCCGCCTTCCCGCGGATCCAACCTCAAGCTGCGCGCTCCGGGACCGATAATCTTGATTGTCGGCGCCGTTTCCTGTATGATCGTTGCATCCTCGCCCGAGGGGAGTGTGACGTCGCAGGTGTGTTCGGCGCGTCACCAGTGGGGAAGCGAGGCTCCTCCCGTGAGAGTCGAGAACGATCCGTTCCAGGCCGAGGCCCGGCACGACCGGCGACCGCTGCGGACGTCCTTGGTCGGCGACGGGCTGCTCGAGCCCCCGTCCGGCCGCGACGACCAGCTCGTCACCGAGCGGGCGGTCGCCTACGCGCGGGGGATCAAGCGCGGGACCGATGTGGTGATCGCGGTCGCGTCGCTGGCGGTGTTCGGGGCGTGCCTGCCCCTGATCGCCCTGGCGATCAAGCTCGACTCGCGCGGCCCGGTGTTCTTCCTGCAGTCCCGCATCGGCATCGACCGCCGCCAGCGCCGCTCGCCCTGCCCGTCCTACCCCGAGCGCCGGCGCGTCGTCTATCCCGGCCGTCCCTTCCGGATCTTCAAGCTGCGCACCATGCGCCAGGACGCCGAGGCGCACGGGCCGCAGTGGGCCTCGAAGCACGACGGCCGCGTGACCCGCGTCGGCCGCGTCCTGCGCAAGACCAGGCTGGACGAGTTCCCGCAGTTCGTGAACGTGCTGCGCGGCGAGATGAGCGTCATCGGGCCTCGACCCGAGCGGCTCTGCTTCATCCGCCAGCTCGAGAACGACGTGCCCTGCTACCACGACCGACTGATCGTGCTGCCCGGCATCACCGGCCTCGCCCAGGTGATCAACGGCTACGACACCGACGTCGACTCGGTCCGACGCAAGGTCGCCCTCGACCGTCAGTACATCGGCAGCCTCAGCCTGAAGACCGACCTGCGGATCCTGGCCCTGACCTTCCGGGTCCTGCTCGAGGGCGAAGGCGCCCACTGAACGAATCCCCTGCGTCCCCGCGCCGCCAACTCGGTCTTGCCAGGAGCGCCCCGCCCCTCGATAATCGCGCCGTGACCCGCCGCATTCCGCCGGAGGTGAGATGTCCGCCCAGCTGCTCGTGGTCGACGACCAGGCCTCCATCCTGCAGTTCCTGCGGCAGACCCTCGCGAGCGAGGGCCACACCGTCGGCACGGCCGCCAGCGGCGAGGCAGCCCTGTCGGCCGTCCGCGAGCTGATCCCCGACCTGGTCCTGCTCGACATGGTCCTGCCCGACCGCCACGGCCTGGACGTCCTGCGGGAGATCCGCGCCCTGTTCCCGCGGATGTGCGTGATCATCATGAGCGCCCACATCGACCTTGAGACGGCGGTCGACGCCATGCGCGCCGGCGCCTTCGACGTGATCCGCAAGCCGTTCAAGATCGAACAGCTGTCGCTGGCCATCAGCCGCGGGCTCGAAGCGACGCGGGACGCCGCCGAACTCGCCGCCCTGCGGCGCCGCGGCCAGGGCTTCGCCAGGACGCCGGGCATGGTGATGAGCATGGCGCCCGCGATGCAGGAGATCTACGCGACGGTCCGCAAGATCGCGCAGGGGGAACGGACCTCGGTCCTGATCGAGGGCGAGTCCGGCGTCGGCAAGGACGTGCTGGCCAACCTCATCCACGTCAGTTCCCCGCGCGGCGGCAAGGCGTTCCTGGAGATCAACTGCGCCGCCCTGCCGGAGAAGCTGCTCGAGAGCGAGCTGTTCGGGCACGAGCAGGGCGCCTTCACCGACGCCGGGCAGCTGAAGCAGGGCCTGCTGGAACTCGCCCACCACGGCACGGTGTTCCTGGACGAGATCGGCGAGATGGCCCCGACCCTGCAGGTGAAGCTGCTGCGCGTCATCGAGCGCCAGACGTTCCGGCGCGTGGGCGGGCTCAAGGACATCACGGTGGACGTGCGCATCATCTCCGCGACGAACCGCGACCTGGCGGCCATGGTGCGCGAGGGAACGTTCCGGGAGGACCTGTACTACCGCCTCAAGGTGGTCCCGTTGCGGGTGCCGTCGCTGCGCGAGCGCCCCGAGGACATCCTGCCGCTGGCGGACCATTTCCTGCGCATGTACGCGCTGCAGTTCCACAAGCGCCCGGCCGGCCTGGCGCCGGACGCCGTCGACGCCCTGCTGGCCTACGCCTGGCCGGGGAACATCCGCGAGCTGCGCAACGTCATCGAGCGCGCCGTGCTGCTGGGGGAGGGGGAGGCCATCGACGCGGCCCAGCTCAACCTGACCGAGGCGAAGTCGGTCGCCACGCCGCCGGCCGAAGGGCTCACCGCCCTGCTGGGCGGCCCCTGGCCCGCGGAAGGGCTGCACCTGGAGGAGACGCTGGCGCGGGCCGAGGAGCGTTGCGTGCGGCAGGCGCTGGCCCTGGCCGGCGGCAACCAGACGCGCGCCGCGGAGCTCCTGGGCATGAATCGCGATAAGTTAAGATACAGATTGAAGATGTACAAGATCAATGAGGAAGAGCGTGAACCTGCGGAACGGTGATTTCCTGGAGATCGGCACCATGATGCCGATCGTGTGGGCGGTCTTGGCGTCCCTGGCGGTCGTGGCCGGCGGCTGCGGCGTCTACTCCACGAGCAGTGGGCGCGTCGACGAGTCGCTGCGCCTGGTCAACGTGCCCTACCTCGAGAACGCCACCGCCGAACCCAGCATCGAGATCGAGCTGACCGAGGCCATCATCACCGCCCTGCAGGACGACAACACGCTGCGCGTGGTCGGTCCCGATGCCGCTCACACCGAGCTGGCCGGGCGCGTGGTCGGCTACAAGCTCCGCGAGGCGTTCACCTCGGCCACCGGCGGCAACATGCAGGTCGACGAGTACCAGGTGCAGATCTCCGTCGAGCTGACCATGCGCCGCCTGGACGGCGGCGAGAACGTGTTCACCCGCAAGCGTCTCAACGGCAGCGGCAACTTCATCCTGGGCGACGGCGCCACCAGCGAGCTGACAGCACGCCGGGAAGCCGCCGCGGAAATCGTGCGCGAGGTCCTGGGCCTGATCGTGGAGGATTGGTGATGGCGAACTGGGGCGGCCGCAGCGACGGGCCCGATTTCGCCAGCCTGCGCCGCGAACTGGCGGCGGGCAGCTTCCGGCCCGTGTACCTGCTCGCCGGCGAAGACACGCACCGCGCCGCGAGCATCGTCGAGTACCTCGTGAACAAGCTCCTGGGCGCGTCGGGCTCGGCCTTCAATTCCCACGTCTTCGACGGCGAGCAGGCGGGTTGCGACCGCATCCTCCAGCAAGCGCGGAGCTACCCGATGTTCGGGGACCGCCAGGTGATCTGGGTGAAGCGGGCCGAGCACATGGTCGGCGACGTTGCCGCCGAGCAGGCCCTGCAGCGATACCTGGCCGAACCGGTCGCAGCGACCACCCTGATCCTGATGTCCGAAAAGGTGGACGGCAGGAAATCCTGGGTCAAAGCCTGCAAGACGGCCGGCTTCCATTTCGAGATGGCCCCGCCGAGCGGTCGCGATCTCGTGGACTGGACCGTGCGCCGGGCCAAGGACAAGTCGTTGCCGCTGGCGCTCGAACTGGCCGAGATGCTGGTCGAGCTCGTCGGCGACGACTTGCACGCCCTGGACGGCGAGCTGGACAAGCTGGCCCTGATCGCCGCCGAGGCCAAGGGTGGGCTGGACGAGGCGTCGTTGCGGGCCGTCATCCTGGAGCAGCGGGCGATCGACCCGTTCGAGCTGGTCAAGCAGCTCGGGCCGGGACGGCAGCGCGAGGGCCTGGCGGCGTTCCACAGGTTCCTGTCGGAAGGCCGGTCGGCATTCGAGCTGGCACCGCTGCTGATCTGGCGCGTCAAGCAGGTGGCCCAGGTGGCGGCGTTGCGCGCCGAGGGCCAGCCAGAGAAGGCGGTGCCGGGATTGCTGGGCATCACGCCGTTCGCCGCCCGCCAATCCGCGGAGACGGCGCGGGCGTGGGGTGACGCCACGGTGGAGCGGGCGTTGCGGGCGTGCCACCGCTGCGAGGCGGCGATGAAGAGCAGCCCGTTGGAGCCCGAGACGATCCTCGAGCGGGCCATCCTGGAAATCTGCGCCGCGTGAGCCGGAAGATTATCAACTTAACATAATATACATTATGCGCAATCAGTGAAGCGAGAGCCGCAAGGCGCTGTGGGGCTGCGGTTTGGCGCCCCCCTCACGGCTGGGAATCGGTGGTTCTAGTGGATGGGCACCCGCTGCGCGAATTCCTCGAGGAACGGCAGGTTCCAGGTCTCGCCGGCCAGGGCGCGGGCGAAGCCCAGTGCGGAGATCCCCAGGCAGGCCAGCAGGCCCACCAGGTGCAGGGCGATCGAGAGCAGCATGCCAAGCAGCGGGATGCGACCGAGGCTGGCGTCCACGATCCCCAGCACGAGCAGCAGCACGACCTCGGCGGCGAGCAGGGTGAAGCCCTGCCGGCAGTGGCGGGCCAGGAACTCCCCCTTGTGCTCCACCATCAGGATGGGCAGCACGACCAGCGCGCTGGCGTAGCAGGCGGCGCCCCACCAGCGTTCCGTGGCGGTCGGTTCGTTCATGGCGTTCCTTTCGGGGCGGCGGACGACGCTCGCAGTGTAGCGGATCGCCGCGGCGATGAGAAGCGGGGAACGCGCCGCTGCTTGAGGCGGGGCGGGATCGATGGTAGCCTGCTGCGTCGGCCGTCAGTTGCGGGATCACGGGGATTCGAGGAGGCGACCGCTCGCATGAGGAATCGACGCCGGACGATCGAAGGCGAACGGATCCTGGAACTGGTGCCGCGGACCTTGGTCGGTGCGCGCGAGACGCCGATCGACGGGGCCTCGCAGGTCGTCCTGTTGGAACCGCGGTTTCACCACGGTTCGCTCTCGCGTTGGCTGCAATCCCGCTTGCCGCCCGAACGGGCCCACGTCGAGGTGCGCCTCGAAGCCTTCGGTAGCACGATCTGGCGCCTGCTAGACGGCCGCCGCAACCTCGCCGAGATCATGCGCGGGTTCGTGGCCGCGCATCCGGAACAAGCCGACCAGGCCAGCGAGCGCGTCTGGCTCTTCCTGCAGGAATTGGAGCGGCACGGATTCGTGAGCCTCCGGCAGGAGACCACTCCCCCCGACCCGCGTTGAACAATCGTGAGAAAACGTGGTGACGTGATGATGTGGGCGGCATCATCGTGCAAATGCGTCGGCATGGCGAAGCGGTGGTACCCCAGACAGGGCTCGAACCTGCGACCCCCGGTTTAGGAAACCGGTGCTCTATCCAGCTGAGCTACTGGGGTACCCGGTCCGTTCCAGGGCGAGTGCTTCGGTTGGGACGAGGTCCCTGGCGAGCGGGACCGTCCCATCGCACCGGTGAAGGCCGGAATCGGCAACCTAGCCGTGCTCCGGAAATTTGACAAGTGAAAAGACCCGATCTTCGGCCAGCCTCTCGCGCCCTCCCAGGCCTTCCAACTCGACCAGGAACAGGTGCCCGGCCACGACGCCGCCCAGACGCCGCACCAGCGCGGCAGCCGCGGCGGCGGTGCCGCCGGTGGCCAGCAGGTCGTCGACGATCAGCACGCGCTCGCCGGACGCGATCGCGTCGCGGTGGACCTCCAGCGTGGCGGTGCCGTATTCGAGCGCGTAGCTCTCGGCGACTGTGTCGGCGGGCAGCTTGCCGGGCTTGCGCATCGCGACCAGGCCCTTCCCCCACTGCCGGGCCAGCGGCGCCGCGAACAGGAAGCCCCGGGATTCCAGGGCGGCCAGGCGGTCGCAGGGCACGTCGTGCACCAGGGCGGCCATCCCGTCCAGGGCGGCGCGGAAGGCCGCGGGGTCGTTCAGGACCGGCGTGATGTCGCGGAACAGGATGCCCGGCTGGGGGAAATCGGGCACGGCGCGGATGACGCGGCCGAGGTCCATCGCTGATCTCCGATCCGCAAGCTGGTCAGCGCAGCAGGCGCGAGGGGTCGACCGCCTCGCTCTTGACCCGCAGTTCGATGTGGAGGTAGGGCTCCCGGCCCTCGACGGGTGCGCCGCTGCGGCCCAGGGACTCGCCCTTCAGGACGATGCGGCCGGTCTCGATGGCCAGGGCTGCCGGGTCCAGAGGTCCCAGGACCGTTGTGAAGCCGCCGCCGTGGTCGATGATGGCCAGGGTGCCGTACCCGGCCTGCTCGCCCAGGTAGCGCACGAGGCCGTTGGCAGGGGCCAGGACCTCCCCCCCGGCGGCGTAGGCGATGTCGGTGCCGGTGCGCCGCGCCACGATCGAGCCGTTCTGGGCGCCGAAGGGGCGCAGCACGCGGCCCGGCCGGCCCTCGAAGGGGTGGCGCCAGGAGACCTTGTCCGGCGCGACCTTCTGAAAAGGCGCGCTGATCTTCAGGACTTGGCCGACGTGGACGATGTCGCCGGCCAGCTCGTTGTGGCGGCTGATCTCGGCCACCGAGGTGCCGCAGCGGGTTGCGATCCTGCCCAGCGAGTCGCCGTTGCGCACGATGTAGCTGCCGTCGGTCGCGGCCGCCAGGGAGCCGGCAGACAGCAGGACCCACAGGATCGCGATCGGGATGCGCCGAGACGGAAGAATCGGGACCGGGCGGCGCGCCGATTCGGCGCGTGGCGTGGGCAGGTGCATGGGCGGCAGTCCTCCGTGGCTGGTCGTCCTGGGAGGATGATGTCTGTGAACGGCGACGAAGGCAATAAGTAATCCCCGGTTTCTCAGATCCAACTCTGGGAATCAGGTGCCGATTTCTCGTGATCGCCCCCAACCGCCAGCGCGGCATTGCACCCAGCACGCCTCTCCCCTCTCCCATGCCGCAGGACTAAGGGCCACCCGACTGAATGGTGCTTCCACCTCGAGCTGGACAGCATTGGTTCAACGTCCTGTTTTATTATTGACATCCACGTGTTCAGGGTGGTGTAATCACCAGACCGAACGGCATGGTCATGCATATCGAGGAGGCCGGTGATGCAGAAGGAAGCCAGGCTCGATCAGATCCTAGCGCAGACTTGCGCTCAGAGCCGCGAGGGCAAGTCGACGTTGGCATGCGTGGACGCCTTCGCCATCGCCGCACGGTTCGCCATGCCGATCGAGACGTTCGGCCAGCTCTGCAACGAACGCGGTATCAGGATCGTGCAGTGCCAGCTCGGCTGCTTCTCATGAAACCGGGGAACGACGTCGCTACGAACCGCCCGCGCCCGGATTTCCGCCTCTGGCTGGCAGGCGACGACGAGTCGTCGCCCTTCGGCTACGGACGATGGCGGCTCCTGCAGACGATCGAGCGCGAAGGATCGCTGCGCGGTGCAGCAGGGTGCCTCGGGATCAGCTACCGCAAGGCGTGGGGCGACCTCAAGGCTACCGAGCGAGCGCTCGGCGTCAAGCTCATCGAGTCGCGTCGCGGCGGTCCGGCCGGTGGCGACACCCGTTTGACGCCGGTGGGCAGGGCCTGGCTTCGCGCCTACGAAGTCTTCCGCTCACGGGTCGCGCGGGCGGTCTCTCGCGCCTTCGACGCCAGCTTCCGGGACCTGATCGCATGACAGAGCCCCGCGCCATGCTCGCGTTCGAGGAGGCACTCGCGATCGTGCTCGCGAGCGCCCGCTTCCTGGGCGACGAGCAGGTGCCGCTTCTCGATGCAGCCGGCCGCGTGCTCGCCGCCGACATCGTGGCTGACACCGACCAGCCGCCCTTTGCCAAGTCGGCCATGGACGGATTCGCCTGCCGACGGACCGACCTGCCCGGTCCGTTGACGGTGATCGAGACGGTCGCCGCCGGCGCCGTGCCGCGGGAGACGGTGGCGCGCGGACGCTGCACCCGCATCATGACCGGCGCGCCGCTGCCCCCCGGCGCCGACTGCGTGGTCAAGTTCGAGGACACCGAAACGCTGTCCGACGGGACCGTGCGCTGCGTGAGGAACGTCGACAAAGCCAACATCAGCCGGCAGGGCGAGGATGTGCGGTGCGGCGACATCGTGCTGGAGCGCGGCATGCGGATCGCGGCTCCGCATATCGCGGTCCTCGCCGCCGTGGGCGTCTCCCAGGTGCCGGTGGCGCGTCGACCCGGCGTGGCCATCATCGCGACCGGAGACGAGCTGATCGCGGTCGACTCCCGGCCCGGACCCGGTCAGATCCGCAACAGCAACGGGCCGCAGCTCACGGCGCAGACGGTCGCGGCGGGCGCCGTGCCCAGCGTCCGGGCGCCGGTGCGCGACGAGGCCGCCGCGCTGCACGAGGCGCTCGCGGCGGCACTCGCCGACAGCGAGGTCGTCGTGCTCTCGGGCGGAGTTTCGAGCGGCGACTTCGACCTCGTGCCGCAAGCGATGCGGGACTGCGGCCTGGAGATCCGGTTCGACCGCATCGCCATGAAGCCCGGCCGGCCCACGACCTTCGCCGTCAAGGACGGGGCCTGGTGCTTCGGCTTGCCGGGCAATCCGGTCGCAACCTTCCTGCAGTTCGAGAACCTGGTCCGACCGCTCCTGGTGAGGCTGATGGGCGGCGACCCCGCACCGCGGACCTTCCTGGCGACGTTGGCCGAGACCGTCAGCCGCCGCGACACCACGCGCCAGGCCTGGCTGCCGGTGAGGCTGACTGCGGACGGCGGGGCGCGACCGTTCGACTATCACGGCTCGGCGCATATCCATGCCCTCTGCCGTGCCGACGGGTTCATCGTGCTGCCCGCAGGCGCGACCCGTATCGAAAAGGGAGCGCTGGTCCATGTACGACCGCTACCAGCGATGCATTGACTATCTGCGGATCAGCGTCACCGATCGCTGCAACCTGCGCTGCATCTATTGCATGCCGGCCGACGGGGTCGCGTTGTGTCGCCATGATGACCTGCTCTCGTATGACGAGATCGCGGCGTTCGTGCGCGTGGCGGTCAGGCTGGGCATCTCGCGGGTTCGCCTGACGGGTGGCGAACCGCTGATCCGCCGCGATCTGGTCTCTCTGGTGGCGCTGCTTGCCGCGATCGACGGCCTCGACGACCTCGCCTTGACGACCAACGGCCTCCTGCTGCCGCAACAGGCCGGCGGCCTCGCAGCCGCCGGTCTGCGACGCGTGAACGTCAGCCTCGATGCGCTCGACCCCGATCGTTACGCGGCGATCACCCGCGGCGGCGACGTGTCGCTCGCGTTGGCCGGCATCATGGCCGCCCGCGACGCGGGACTCCGGCCCATCAAGCTGAACTGCGTCATCCGACATAGCCCTGACGAACCGGATGCCCGGGACGTGGCCGCGTTCGGCTGCCGGGTCGGCTGCGAGGTGAGATTCGTGCGGCGGATGGACCTGGGGACCGGGGTGTTTTCGAAGGTCATCGGCGGCGTGGGCGGTGACTGCCCGCGATGCAACCGCCTGCGTCTGACTTGCGACGGGCACTTGCGGCCCTGCCTGTTCAGCGATCTCGCGTACGACGTGCGCGCGCTCGGTGCCGAACCGGCGTTGCGCCTGGCGGTCGCGGCCAAGCCGGCGGCAGGCGGCTGCAGTTGCGCGACCATGCACACGATCGGAGGTTGATATGGACCGCCTGACTCACGTCGATGAAAGAGGCCGCGCGCGGATGGTCCCCGTCGGCGGCAAGTCGTCGGTGCGTCGCCTGGCCAGGGCCCGCGGTCACATCACGCTGTCGGCGGCAACCCGGGCGCTGATCGCCGACGATGCCGTCAAGAAGGGCGACGTGCTGGCGACGGCTGAAATCGCCGGAACCATGGCCGCCAAGCGCACCAGCGAACTGATACCGCTCTGCCATGGCTTGAATCTGGGCCACGTTCGCGTCGTGGCGGAACTCGACGCCGACGGCGTGAGGATCGAGAGCGAGGCCGCCTGCACCGGCCCTACCGGAGTCGAGATGGAAGCCTTGACCGCCGTGACGATCGCGCTGTTGACGGTCTACGACATGTGCAAGGCCGTCGATCATGCGATGGCCATCGGCGACGTGGTCCTGGTCGACAAGCACAAGGCGGATCCGACATGAACGTCGACGATGCCGGGGCCGCGGACATGATCGTCGAGGGACGTCTAGTTGCGGTCAACATCGCCGACCGCAAGGGCGTGTGCAAGACGCCGGTCGCCCGCGCGCTCGTCGATATGAGCGGCGTCATCGGCGACGCGCACGCCGGTCCGTGGCAGCGCCAGGTGAGCCTGCTCGCCGAGGAGAGCATCGTCCGCTTCGGCGAGTCTGCCGGACGTACGTTCCTGCCCGGCATGTTTGCCGAGAACCTCACGACCCGCGGCTTTGATCCGGGCGACGTCTCGCTGTTGGACCGCTTCCAGATCGGCACCGTCGTGCTGGAAGTTGCACAGATCGGCAAACGCTGCCACGGCGACGGCTGCGCCGTCTTCCGGGAAGTGGGACGCTGTGTGATGCCCAGCGAGGGCATGTTCTGCCGCGTGCTCGCGGGCGGTGGGGTCGCACCAGGCGACCGAGTCGTGCAGATCCAGCGTCGTCTGCGTTGCCAGGTGGTCACCCTGAGCGACCGCGCCAGCCGCGGCGATTACGAGGACCGCAGCGGTCCTCGCGCCCAGGTCCTGCTGCGCGACCACTTCGCCGCAACCCGCTGGCGGTTCGACGTGCAGGGGATGGTCCTGCCCGATGACGCTAGCCGGCTGCGGGACATGCTCATGGCCGCAGCGCCTGCCTGCGACATCATCGTGACCACGGGTGGTACCGGGATCGGACCACGCGACATCACCCCCGATGTGGTGGTCGATCTTGCCGATCGTTTGTTGCCCGGTGTGATGGAGTCGATCCGCGTGGAGTTCGGCGCCAAGAATCCCGGCGCGCTGCTCAGCCGATCCGTGGCGGCGGTGATGGGCCGGACGCTGGTCTACACGCTGCCGGGCAGTGTGCGCGCCGTCGAGGAATACCTGGGAGAGATCCTGAAGTCCCTCGAACACGCCATCTGCATGCTGCACGGCCTGGACACGCACTGAACCGTGAAGGCGTGGCTCACGGGGACGGCCCGCCGGTTCCCGGACTCAGCCGCGTCGCGCGCCACGCGGCGATGTCCTCGCGCGTGTTGAGGTTGCAGTACCAGCCGGGAGGCCCGAACGGCACGTACCGCACGCGGACACGGCGGAGTAGAGAGATGATGCGTTGCGGACCTGCCCGCAGGAGATCCTCTGCCGCCGGCACGATCGACTTGCGGTAGACCGCGAGCAGCGGTTCGGTGCGACCGTCGGGTAAACGTGGCATCACCACATCGACATCGTCCGCTCGCGAGACGAGTTCGAGCAAGAAATGAGGATCCAGTTCGGGGATGTCGCAGGCCGTCACGAAGCAGCGGTCGTGCGAAGCGCGCGCCACGCAAGACAGGATCCCCATCAGCGGCCCCAGTCCTCGAACGCGGTCCGGTACGATGGGCAGATCCAGAAAGGCGTACTTCGCGGCTTCGTTGGCACCGATCAGGAGTTCCGGAAAGTAGTCGAGTTGCGCCGCGATATGGGCGATGAGCGGCCGTCCCCCCGCGTCGCAGAGGCTCTTTTCCGCTCCCATGCGACGGCTGGAGCCACCCGCGAGGATCGCTGCCGTCGCCTCGGGGCGCAGCACCCAGCGATCGCCGGCTACGGCGATTCGTTCCGGCTCGAAGTCCCGACCGGGGTCATGATAGACGCTGACCTGGTCCGCATGGCGGGCGACCGCTGCGCAGGAGGGCTTGGTTGTGGGATCATCCGCGCGGCGCACCACCACGAACAGCCCCGGCACGACGGCCAGCCTCGCCGAATTCGACTCGCAGACCACGAGGGAGTCCGTGGCGATGCGCGCCAGCAGAGCGGCCATCCCCTCGGTGAGGTTCTCCTTCCGGACACGCAGCCAGAACACCTGCGCCGCGCCGGCTCGCAGCAGGCGGGCCGTATCCTTGGGCTGGTCGGACCACTGTTCCTCGGTCAGGACATAGGGTCCCGGCAAGGAACCGCAGATGCCGCAGCCGTCGCCGCCACGCGGGCAGATGCCGTGGCGATCGTGGACACAGGTGACTTTGACCGCCACGATGCGATGCTGGAGCGCATGACGTCGCACCACTGCACAGGCGAACGCCGTCTTGCCGGCGTCCCGATGCGCCGCCCCGATCAGCAACATGCCGGGCCAGGCGATCATACGGCGCCCGGCTCGGGGTCAACCGAGATGCGGATCGCACTCGACTGCCGGGGGACGGCAGCATCCTTCATAGGTAGCTCCTGACCGCCGAAACCTTGAAGTACACCCAAACCTCGCGTCCCGGCGCCAACTCCAGTTCGTCCACCGAACCCCGCGTGACAACCGCGGAGATCCTCACATCAGCACAGGCGACCGTGACCAGGAAGCCGTACTCGAAAGGTTGCAAGTCCACGATGTGGCCGGGATATCGGTTGCGGGCCGAGGTCGTCGGTTCGGACACGCCGAGCAGCACCTGGCCGGAGGGAATCGCGAGAAACGTTCCCGGCACGACCGCTTCCGGCGTCTGGATCACCAGCTCCCCCACCCGACATGACGTTCCGCTGCCTCCGGTGACCCGCAACAGATTGACCGTACCGGCAAACTCCGCGATGAAAGCGCAGTGCGGCTGCTGCAGGACCTCGTCCACGGCGCCCGCCTGCACCGCCCGGCCCTGGTCCATGACGGTCAAGGCGCCGGCAAGCGACAACGCATCCTGCACGTCGTGCGTAGCCACGATGACGGTGGTGCCGAGCGTGCGGTTGATCGCCAGGATCAGCTCGCGCAGGCTCCGGCGCAGCGAGGGGTGCGACGAAGAAAACGGTTCGTCAAGCAGCAGCAGGTCCGGCCGTACGGCGACGGCCGCCGCGAGCGCGGTCCGCTTCCGTTCGCCGCCCGATAGCGAGTCGTGTCGGCGATCGGCGAGGTCCACGAGTTGCAAGAGGTCGAGCGCCTGAGCGGTGCGCTCGCGCAGCTCGGTTCCGCGGATGCCCCGGGCCCGCAGGCCCCAGCCCACGTTCTGCCGAATTGAGCCGCGCAGCAAGGTCGGCTCCTGCGGAACCGTCGCGGTTCGGCGGCGAACAGCCAACCGTGCCCGGCTCCGGGAAGGAACCGGCTGTCCGTCGACAAGGATCAGGCCCGAGGCGGGCTTCGTCAGCAGTCCCGCCAGCCGCAGCACCGTCGATTTGCCGCAGCCGGTCGCACCCATCACGGCATGGATCGTGCCGCTGGCGACGTGCAGGTCGAGGCCCTGCAGACTGGCGCTGCGGTCATAGCGATGGTGTACCTCGACCAATTCAAGTTCCACGCGAGAGCCTCCCGGCGACGTTTGCCAGAAAAGTGACCGCCAGCGCAACCACCAACAGCATGATTCCCAGCGCGACGGCTTCGGCGTTGTCGCCGCGGCCGATGCCGAGGGAGATCGCGGTGGTCAGGGTGCGCGTGTGGCCACGGATATTGCCGCCGACCATCATCGCGACGCCCACCTCGGAGACCGCCCGCCCGAACGCCATGAGCACGACGGTGGCCCAGGCATGCCTCGCCTGCTGAACCACGACCAGGGCAGCCTGCAGGCGACTCGCGCCAAGGCCCAGGGCGGTGTCGCTCACTCCGCTCCCCACTCCCCGCAACGTGGTGATCGCCAGTCCCATGACGACCGGCGCGATCAACAGCGCTTGCCCGGCCACGATGGCCTGGGGCGTGAACAGGAGGCCGAGGCCGCCCAGCGGCCCGCTGCGCGAGAGCACGAGGTACACCAGAAGGCCGATGAGCACGGTCGGCACGCTGTAGAGAGTCTGCACGAGACCGATCAGCGCGCCCTTGCCGCGAAAGCTCGTGAAGTGGATCGTGGCCGCCAGAGGCCCGAACAGCAGGCACGACAGCACAGTCGCGCTGCTCGAGAGCAAGAGCGTCCGCAAGGTGATGTCCATCACCTCGGGATCCAGGGCCGCTATCCGTCGGACGGCTTCGACAAGAAGCTCTCTCATCGCGTCGGATCGCTGCCGCAATCCGTGCCGGCGCACGGCGTGAATAGTCTCGAGCCGGGGCTCTCGCAGCCGTAAGCGCCGATCAGGTCCTGGCCGGCATCACCCGTCAGGAAGGCGGACAACGCCGCCGCGCCTTCGGGGTTGGCGGCCCTGGTGCAGACGATCACGGCGTACACGTTCAACAGGGCCTCGCCCCGGATGACGATCGGCATGAGGTCGAGGTCGTCGCGGTAGGCAAGGAACGTGCCGTTGTCGGTCAGCGTGTAGGCGCCGAGCTGCGCGGCCATGGACAAGGTGGAACCCATGCCGAGGCCGGCTTCGACGTACCAGCGGCCGGAGTCGCGAATCCTGACGGGATCGAGCCCGGCGGCCTTCCAGATGGACCTCTCGCGGGTGTGGGTGCCGGAGTCGTCGCCGCGGGAGACGAACGGATGCGTCGCCTTCTCGGACAACATGCGGAAGGCGTCTTCGGGCGAGAGGTCGCCGATTTCTGCGGGGTCGGTCGCAGGCCCGACGATCAAGAAATAGTTGTACGCGAACGCGACCCGCTCGCGGCCGTGCCTAGCAGCGATGAACGCCGCCTCCTGGGTCGGGCTGTGCGTCACCACGACGTCGACATCACCGCTGGCCCCCCATTCCAGGGCGCGTCCGGTGCCGGCGCAGATGAGGTCGAGATCGCACGCGGCCCCGGCCTCGAAGGCCGCTTCGAGAACCTCCCACAGTCCCGTGTCATAGAGACTGGTGGTGGTGGCGACCCTGACTCGTGGGGTCTCGGGTTTCGCCTGGGCCGGAGCGTGCGCTGGCAGGACGACCACGGACAGCAGCAGGAGGGCCGAGAGCATACGCCCCGGACCGGCGATCGACGAGCGCGTCACGGCTATCTCCTTACCGGCCGAGCGGGTATCCCCGCCCCCGGCGGAAACCGGAGAAGTGGACAGCAACTATTCCATTTCCTCGCGACGGATCTTGTCCTTCCTTTCCGCAAGCTTGGTCAAGCCCAGGGCTACCGAACCGAGCACGACCGCCCCGGCCCCGGAAATGCCGCCGAGGGCGGGGCGTGTTTCGCGGTGCAGCGACCCGATCACGCCGATGCCGGACTGGGGATTCTCCGGGAAACCCTCGTACTCCCTCCCGTAGGGAAGAACGTACAGGACGGAGCTGCCGCCCCCTTCCCTCAGACCGTACAGGATCCCCTTCTTGTGTTTCCTGACACGCGCCCGGCCGATCCTCACCAACTCCTCCCTTTCTCCGAACAGGGTCGCTCCGGAGGGGCACGTGGTGACACAGGCGGGTTTCTTGCCGACCTTCTGTCGATCCATGCACATGGTGCATTTGCGGGCGATCGCGTACTCCTCGGAGAGCTTCGGGGCACCGAAGGGGCAGTTCTCGACGCAGGTTCCGCAACCGAGGCAGAGCGCGGGATCGATGGAAACGACTCCGTACTCGTTGCGGGTGGCCGCCTTGGGTTCCGCGGGGCAGAGGCTGACGCAGGTCGGGTCCGTGCAGTGATGGCAGCGGCGCTGGGTGAAGGCCCAGACCAGCTTGCCGTCCAGGATGGTTTCCTCATGCATCTGCAAGAGGAGCCAGGTGTTGGCCGAGATCCATTTCGGGTTGGTGTAGGATGGCCCCTCGAACCAGCCGGAGCTTTCTCCTTGCAGGCCGTTCCACTGTTTGCAGGCCACCTGGCAGCCCCGACAGCCGGTGCAAAGCAGCGGATCGTAGAGAATGGCAGGATTCTTCAACATCAGGCCGTCCCTCCCTTCTGCACGTTGCAGAGGAAGACTTTGTACTCCGGAATGGAGGTGTTGGCATCTCCCCAATGCCCGGTCAACCGGTTGGCCGGCGCGCCGGTGCTTTCGCCGATGAAGCCGAAATGCCAGGGCAGGGCGATGCATTCCACCGACCGGTCGTTGACCCGGAAAGGCTGGATACGCCGGGTGACGTGGGCCCTGGCCTCGATGCGGCCTCGGGGACTCGACACCACGACCGAGTCCCCGTTCTTGATGCCGAGCCGCTCGGCAAGTTCGAGGGACATCTTGACGAACATGGCCGGCACCAGCTCATTGAGCAGGGTGATGTTGCGAGTCATCTGACCGGCTTGCCAGTGCTCCGACAATCGGTGGGTGGTGGCGATGATGGGATATTTTTCGAGGAACTCCTCGAAGTTCTCCGCGTTCTGCGTCGGGACCTGAAAGAGGACCGCGGCCGGGTTGTTCTGCGTCGAGGAGAGTCTGTTGCGCATGACGCTCTCCATCGGCTCGTAATGCTCCGGCAGCGGGCCGTCCACCATTCCGCTGGTGGCGAAGAGACAGGCGACTCCTTCGGGGCGCATGATGAAGGGGCGCTTGTCCTGCGGGGGCCAGGGGCCGTCGGGGACATCGCCCAGCCAGCCGCCCTTCCCTTCATTGGCTGTGGGATCCCACTTGACCACCCACTTGTCGGGATTCCACGGCACTCCGTCGGGGTCGCACGAGGCCCGATTGTAGATGATCCGCCGATTGACAGGCCAGCACCAGGCCCACTTGGGGTAGAGGCCGATCCTGTTGGCGGCGTCGGTCGGATCCCGCCGGGCCATCATATTGCCGGCGTCGGTGTAGCTCCCGGCATAGATCCAATTTCCGCAGACCGTGGTCCCGTCATCCTTCAACGCTGCGAAACTCGGGACCTGTTTCTTGGTGGTGTCGTCGTAGCCGTTGATCTCCCTGGCGACCTTGTGAACATCGATTCCCTCCTCGCCGCCCTCGTAGTCCCAGGCCAGGTTGACGATAGGATCGGGGAATCTGCCGCCTTCAGTGCCGTAGAGGCGTTTGAGCTCCCGGACCAGATGGTCCAGGATCCACAGGTCGGATTCGGCCATGCCCAGTGGTTCGACGGCCTTGTAGCGCCACTGGGCCCAGCGGCCGGAATTGGAGATGGACCCTTCCTTTTCGAAAGAAGCCGAGGCCGGCAGCAGGAAGACCTCGGTCCGGACGTCGGCCGGCGGGCCGCCATACGGGTGATGCCAGAAGTTGGCCGTCTCCGTCTGCCACAGGTCCACAGCGACCAACCAGTCCAGGTTGGCGAGGGCCTGGGTTTCCCGATTGGTGTCGGGACCGCCCACGGCGGGGTTCTGTCCGAAGAAGAACGCCCCTTTGATCCGACCCTTGTCCATGTCCTCGAAGATGGCCATGTGCGAATGGTTCCCGCTTCGCTTGGGCAGCCAGTTGAAGCAGAAGTCGTTTTCCTTGGTCGCGGCGGCGCCGTACATGGCCTTCAGGTGGGAAACGATGTACTTGGGATAGTTCTGCAACCAGTTGGCGCTGGTAGGATCCTTGGTGGCCGGGGTGCAGCGCTTGATGTAGTCGGCCAGGAGCTGGTCGGCTGCGATGGGAGTCTGCAGGTAGCCCGGCAGGATATGGAACAGAAGGCCGAAGTCCGTTGAACCCTGGACATTGGATTCGCCGCGCATCGCGTTGATGCCGCCGCCGGCGATGCCCATGTTGCCGAGCAGGGTCTGCAGGATGGCCCACGCGCGAACGTTCTGTGAGCCGACGGTGTGCTGGGTCAGACCCATGGCGTAGAGCATGGTTCCGGACTTGCCGGGTTGCCCGGTTTCGCAGAAGGCTTCGGACACGGCCAGGAAATCCTTCATCTCGCAGCCGCAGACATCGGCCACGGTCTCCGGGGTGTACCGGGCCACGTGGGCCTTCAGCACCTGGAACACGCAGTCGGGGGCCTGCAGGGTCGGGTCGGACCTGATCTGGCCGGCCTCGTCCTTCTGGTAGGCCCAGGAAGTCAGGTCATAAGCTCTCTTCTCGGCATCGAAACCCGAGAACAAGCCGTCGGTCAGCTTGAAGTCCGGGCTCAGGAGGAAGGAGGCGTTGGTGGCCCACTTGACGTAGGCCTCGTGGTACTTCTTGTTCTTGAGGGCGTAGCGGATCATGCCGTTGACGAAGGCGATGTCCGTACCCGGTCTGAGTTTGCAGTAAAGGTCCGAGCGGTTCGCGCTGCGGGTGAAGCGCGGATCGATGGTGATGATCCTGGCTCCGCGTTTCCTGGCCTCCAGGATGTGCTTGAAGGCTATGGGGTGATTGGAGGCCGGGTTGGATCCGGCGATCATGACGACATCGGCATTGGCGATGTCGTTCCAGTGATTGGTCATGGCTCCACGGCCGAACGATGCCGCCAGACCGGCGACAGTGGACGAGTGTCATATTCGGGCCTGGTGCTCGATGTTGATCAATCCCAGCGCCCGCATGGCCTTGCCGAGAACGTAGGCCTCCTCATTGTCCAGGGCGGCGCCGCCGAAACAAGCGATGCCGGTGGTGCGGTTGACCACCTTGTCGCCGTCCTTCTCCTGGAAGGAAGCGTCGCGGGTGGCTTTCACCCGCTTGGCGATCTCGCGCAGGGACCAGTTCCAGGGCTTCGGCACGAACTGCACGGACCCCGGCGCCCGGTAGAGGACCCGGGTCATGCGATAGGGATTCTCGAAGATCCGACTCAGGGCGGCGCCCTTGGAACAGAGCGCTCCCTGATTGATGGGGTGGTCGGGATCGCCTTCGGTGTTGACCACCTTGTCGGCGTTGACGGTGACGATGATCCCGCAACCGACGCCGCAATAGGGGCAGATGGTGGTGGTTTCCTTCCCGGTCTTGATCCGGTCGGGCAACGGTACGGCTCCGCTCACCTTGGGTAGACCCAGCGTGCCCACGGCCGTGACGGATCCCAGGATCTTGAGCACTTCCCGGCGACTAAGCGTCATGTTGCTTCCTTTCAACAGCGAGTTGCAAGGGCAGCGAAACGAGGTGGTCATGGAGGGGGAACGGCGAGTCGGACTCAGGATGCATGGTGATCGGGAGAATGGTGCGGCATGCGGTGCAAAAGTCGATCCGATGGTGTTCTGAATGGTCCTGATAGAGGTAGCCTAGGGATTCCTGCCGGGTGTTTTCGCAGAAGGAGCATCTCAGCCGGGGGACCGTCCAGGGGAACTGGCATCTCCCGCAGATCAGGATCTTGTGGCGGGACCGATGGTGGAAATACCCGTGGTAGGGTCGGCCGCCGCAGACCGGGCAGTGTTTTCTTCGCCAATCCTCCTGGCGGAAGCCGGCCAGTACCTGGCGGGCGAATGCATAGAGGAAGGGCTGGATGATGAAGCCGCCGAACAGCAATTCCGGCCGGGAATCGTTGGTCTTCGCTCGGAAATAGAGTCGGGCCCAGCGGATCTGTTCGTCGGGGCCCAGGTCCAGCAGGCGCAGCAGGTCTCCCAGCGCTTCCAGATCGGAGAAAGGCGGGGAGCGGAAGAGGCGGAGCAGTCGACGATGCTGCTGCTGAAGCGGGGCAGCTTCCCACTGGATCATGGTCTCGTCCAACAGGGGAATACCTGCATTCAGTCCCATCCTGTCATCCGTGGTGGACAGGACCGGTGAAATGACCGATCGCCAATTGGCGGCGGCCCGTGGGTAGGTATGCCATACCGCACGCAGGACCGAGTAGACGGTGGGGTCGATGACTGCTGGCGCCGTGCAGTCGAAGCGGCGTGCAGCATCGGCGAGCGCCGGCATCCGGATACGTACTTCCCGGGATGTTCGCATCGTCATCCGATGGTGATCGGTGTCCCTGATGTGTTCAGTCCGATTCATCACCGCCTCCATCAAGGAAGCCACCGGCAATTGATAATTAATTAACCGATTGTTAGTATAGGATGCGCGTCCTTAAATGCAACTACATAATCATCATTCATCACCTAAGATAAAAAGGATTGGAATCAAGAATTGGCTGTCGATGTCGGGATTCGGTCGTGGACGTAGGCCGCTCGTCCTACCACCGTTCCTGAGGCAGGACCCTCGACCGATAGGCTCGAATCACGTCGTCGAATTCATTGTGTATATTTTCACAACATGCTAGTGTCGGCCGCGTTGCGTCCGGAGTCCTGCACAGGACACGGGCGGAACCAGTCAGTGCACAGTCGCCACGGTACACACTCCGACGCCTCACATCCCAGGAGGAAGCGATGCTTCACGGCCCTGCCCGACACGCCGGCCCGGATCCCGCAAGCGGCTACAAGACCCGGCTCGGCGTGGTGATGTTCATCATCTACTGCGTCGTGTACACCGGGTTCGTCATGTTGAACGTCCTGTCCGAGGGCCGGACGATGCAGGTGATCGTCTTCGGCGGCTTGAACCTCGCGGTGGTCTACGGCTTCGGTCTAATCGTCTTCGCTCTGGTCCTGGCACTCATCTACAATCGCCTGTGCACCCAGAAGGAACGCGAACTTTCAGGCTGCGACGGCGCAGAGGAGGTCGGCTCGTGAATCTGCACGGCACTCCCCTGTCCATCATCATCTTCGCGCTGTTCGTCGCGGCGGTGCTGTTCCTGAGCTTCTTCTTCGCGCGCAAGGCGAAGTCGGCCGCCGGCTACTACGCCGCCGGCGGCCAGATCCACTGGGCGGTCAACGGGATCAGCTTCGCCGGCGACTACCTGTCGGCCGCGTCGTTCCTGGGCATCTGCGGCATGATCGCCACCCTGGGCTACGACGGCTTCCTCTATTCCATCGGCTACCTGGCCGGCTGGGTCGTGGCGCTGTTCGTGGTGGCCGAGCCCATGAAGCGCATGGGGAAGTTCACCTTCACCGACGCCCTGGACGCCAAGTTCGACAGCCGCGGCATCAAGCTGACCGCGGCCATCTCGACGCTGGTGGTGTCGATCTGCTATCTCATCCCGCAGATGAACGGCGCCGGCTCGCTGGTGGAGCCGCTGCTCGGCCTCCCCCACTGGGTGGGCGTGATCCTGGTGGGCGCCATCGTGATCGTGATCGTGTCGGCCGCCGGCATGACCTCCACGACGTACGTGCAGTTCCTCAAGGGCGGCCTGCTGCTGATCTTCTCCACCATCCTGGTGGGCTTCGTGCTCTCGCGCGGCCTGAGCACCGAGCCCGTGGGGCTCGACGACGGCGCTCCCGGCGGCGAGATGACCGTGCAGGCCACAGAGAGCCAGCTCCAGGAGCAGGGGTACGCGCTGCTGCACACGACCGGCAGCCTGCTGAAGTACGACCGCGACGGAGCGACCACCTGGTGGAAGCGCGAGGCCGACGGCACGCTCTGGCGGGCGCAGTGGAGCAGCGGGGACCAGGTCAATGGCGTGGCGGGCGGCGTGCTGGAACCCGTCGGCCGCTTGCGGCAAATCGGTGGAATGAGTGCAGCGGAAGCCGCTGACGGCACCGGCGCGGTGGGCCCGCTGGCCTTCCTGGCCCACCTGACGCACCCCGACACCCGCGTCGAGCAGTGGCAGAAGCAGGCCGTGACCGACGAGAAGGGCGCCAAGTACGCGGTCTACTCGCCGAAGACCGTCTCGGGCACCGACGAGATGAAGCCGGGCGTGAAGTTCAAGGTGCACACCACGACCGAGAAGCTCAACTTCGTGTCGCTGATGATGGCCCTGTTCTTCGGGACCGCGGCGCTGCCGCACATCCTGATCCGCTACTATACCGTGCCGAGCCCGGCCTGCGCCCGCAAGTCGACGATCGTGGCCATCGCCTCGATCGGGTTCTTCTACGTCCTGACCCTGTTCCTGGGCCTCGGCGCGGCGGTCAACGGCACGGTGAACCCGGCCGACAACAACATGTCGGCGCCGCTGCTGGCGATGTCGTTCGGCGGCGTGCTGTTCGCCGTCATCTCGGCCATCGCGTTCGCGACCGTGCTGGGCACCGTCGCCGGCCTGATCGTGGCCGCCTCGGGCGCGGTGGCCCACGACCTGATGGATCGCTTCGGCCGCATGGAGCTGACCGACCGCCAGAAGGTGCGCGCCGGCAAGATCGCGGCCTTCGCCGTGGGCATCGTGGCGATCGTGCTGGGCATCGTCTTCCGCGGGGTCAACGTGAGCTTCCTGGTCGGCTGGGCCTTCGCCGTGGCGGCGTCGGCCAACCTGCCGGCCATCCTGATGCTCCTGTTCTGGAAGCGCACCACCGCGGCCGGCATCGTGGCCTCGATCATCGTGGGCATCGTTTCCTCGCTCGGCATCATCCTGACCGGGCCGGAGATGTTCGCGGGCCCGTACGGGCTGACCGCCGAACAGGCCTGGCACCCCCTGGGGCAGCCGGGGATCATCTCGATCCCGCTGAGCTTCCTGGCGCTGATCGTGGTGTCGCTGGTGACGAAGAACCGGCGGGTCGCCGAAGCGGCTTGACATGCCGGCCGGTGCAATCGGTCATCCTCACGAAGAAGGGAGTGCATGATGACCAGGTCCAATACTCTCCTGCGCGTGACGCTGCTGCTGCTGGCGGTGGCGGCGGCACCCGCGACTGCCGGCCCCCGTTGGGACTACGAAGAGGGCGCCTCGCTCCAGTTCGCGATGCTGGGGCAGTTCCACGCCGCCATGGCGGAGGGGGCTGCGGACGATCACGACCTGTACCTGCGCCGGGGTCGCCTCATCTTCTCGGGACAGATCGCCGACGGTGTGAAGTTCTTCGCCGAAACCGACAACGACAACGCCGGGCGCAGCGGCACGACCGGCGTGGCCTCCGATCTGCAGGACCTCTTCGTCGACCTGCGCCTCGGCGGCGACCACTGGCTGGAAGCCGGGTTGATCCTGCTGCCGCTGTCCTTCGAGAACACGTCTTCGGCCGCCACCCTGCTGGGCCTGGACTACAACGTCGAGGTGATCAAGCTTACCAACTCCTTCGTCTGGCGGGACCAGGGGCTGATGTTGCACGGTCTTTTCGGCAAGCAGATGGCCTACCGGGCGGGCGTCTTCGACGGGTACGAGGACGGCTCCGGGAAGAATCCCGAGGCCGCGCCCCGCTTCACCGGCCACCTGGAGTATGCGGCTGTGGGGGCCGCGCCGACCGCCTGGTTCCATGGTCAGGAGCGCCTGGGCGCCGACTCCTACCTGCTGCTGGGCACGGGGATCGACTACCAGGAGCGGGCCAGCCGCGTCGGCTTCGTGTCCGGGTCGTCTCCGGGGTGGATGATCAATAGCCGGGCCTTCGTGGTCGACATGCAGGCCGGATTCGTGCTGGAGGAGATGTTCGGGACGCTCAACGCCGGCTGGTACGACTGGGACAACGTCAATTTCGCGGGCAGTACCTGGTTCGCCGAGGCGGGCCTTCGCCGCGATCGCGTGCAGCTGACGGGCAAGCTCGCCGTGAGCGACAACGACAGCGGCGTCACGATCCAGAACCTGACGGCGGGCCTACACTACTTCCGGGTGAAGCACAAGCTCCGCTACGGTCTGGAGTTCAGCACCGGGGACAGCCCGAACCAGCTGTTGGCGGGCCTGCAGTTCCTGCTCTGATCAGGAAAGCGGTGACAGACGGTGATTATGGGGGGCAGGTCACAGCGATGAAGCGTCTGACGCTACGCACGGGCCTGCCAGCCCTCTTGGCCGTCGGCCTCTTCTCCGGCGTGGTCTTCTTCCACTTCCTGCCCACCCTGGGCCGCGCGGTGATGGACCAGAAGCGCCTCATGATCCGCGAGCTGACCGAATCGTCGTGGAACATCCTGGCCCGCTACGAGGCCGAGGAGCGCGATGGCCGCCTCTCGCGCGAGCAGGCCCAGGCCGCCGCCATCCTGCAGGTCCGCAGCCTCCACTACGGCCAGGAGGGCAAGGACTACTTCTGGATCAACGACCTGCAGCCGCGGATGATCGTCCACCCCTACCGCCCCGACCTCGAGGGCGGCGACCTGTCCGCCTTCGCCGACCCGCACGGCAAGCTGATCTTCGTCGCGATGGCCGACGTCGTGCGGCGCGAGGGCGCCGGCTACGTCGACTACATGTGGCAGTGGAAGGATGACCCCGCGCGCATCGTGCCCAAGCTGTCCTACGTCAAGGGCTTCGCGCCCTGGGGCTGGATCATCGGCACCGGCGTCTACACCGACGACGTCGACCGCGAGGTGGCGGCGGTGGCCGGGCGGCTGCAGGCGGCGGCCCTGCTGATCCTCGCCGCGGTGACGCTGCTGCTGGTCTTCCTGCTGCGTACCAGCTTCCAGGCGGAGCGCGGCCGCTTGCTCACGGCCGCCGCCCTGAAGACCTCCGAGGAGAAGTACCGCTCGCTGGTTGAGTCGGCCGGCGAGTCGATCTTCATGTCCGTGGGCGACGAGGGGCTCTTCGCCAACGCGAGCATGCTGAAGCTGGCGGGCTACGACCGCGAGGAGTTCGCGCGCCTGGACGCCGGGAAGCTGGTGCTGCCGACGGCCGCCGAGCTGGAGAGCGGGCGCCGGCACTGGCGGGCGGTGGCCGACGGGGACCGCGCGCCCCTGCGCTACGAGGCCGAACTGGTCACGCGCGACGGCGGCGGCGTGCGGGTCATGCTGTCGCTGTCGCGCGTGGTGCTGCAGGGCCGGCCCGGGTGCATGGCCGTGGCCACCCGCCTGGAGCAGCCGCACGAGCTCGATCTGCAGGCGGCGCGAAGCAGCGACGACCTGGCGGCGGCGAACCGGCGCCTGGCGACCATGGCCGGCCTCATGATGAACCACGGGGCCGACGCCCTGCAGGTCAGCCGCATGCTGTCGCAGAACGCGGACACGGCCGTGCGCAAGGGCGTGGAGCTGGCGATCGCCGAGCTGGGGCCGCCGCCGTCGGACTTCGACGTCATGCTCATGGGGAGCCTCGGGCGCGCCGAGGTGAGCCTGCTGGCGGACCAGGATCACGCCATCATCTACCCGGACCTGGAGGCCGGCGCGGAGGCTGCGGCGCGCGACTATTTCCTGCGCCTGGGCGTGCGGCTCTCCGCGATCCTGGACGCCGCGGGCTACCCCTACTGCAGGGGCGGCATCATGTCCGGAGAGCCCCGCTGCTGCCAGCCGCTTTCGGGCTGGCGGCAGACGTTCGCCGCCTGGATCCACACCCTGGAGGCCGACGACCTGCTGCAGGCGAAGATCTTCTTCGATTTCCGCGGCGCCCTCGCGCAGGACGGGCTCGTGACCGAGCTGCGTGCGAGCCTGGCGACCGAGATCGCGAGCGAACCCCGCTTCCTGCACCTGCTCGCGCGCAGCGTGCTGCAGTACGAGCCGCCGCTCAACGCGTTCGGCGGCTTCGCGCTGGAGAAGGGCGAGGCGGACCGCGCCACCTTCGACGTCAAGGGCGTCATGGCGCAGATCGTCGACTACGTGCGGTTGCGCGCCCTGCAGCACGGGGTCGCCGCCACCGCCACGGCGGACCGGCTGGCCGCCCTCGCGTCGGCGGGCAAGATGCGCGCCGAGACCGCCGTCGAACTCGCCGAATCCTACCGCTTCCTGATGGACCTGCGGCTGCAGCACCAGTCCCGGCGGATCCTCGAACGCCTCGAACCCGACAACCGGCTCGAACCGGACGCGCTCGACCCGGCGACGCGCCGGACGCTGAAGTCCGTGTTCGCCCACATCAAGGCGCTGCAGACCTTGCTGGACCACGAGTTCCGGGGGGGCTGAGCGCGATGGCGACCGGCGACGGCTCGATCCTGCTGCTCAGCGACGTCCACGCGCATTACGGGGTCGTCGACGCGCAGGCGGCCCACGCCCGGGAGACGCGCGGCCGTCCCGTCGAGCGGGTGCTGGTGCTGGGGGACTTCGGCCTGTTCGGCGCCGAACTGCACCGCCACTTCCGACGCGGCGGTCGCCGGTTCGCGCACCCCACGGCCTTCATCGAGGGCAACCACGAGGACTTCGCGTCGTTCGAGCGGCTGGTGCGCGACTACGCGGACGTCGTCACCCACCTGCCCCGCGCCTCCCGGTTGAGCCTGGGCGACTGGAACTGCCTGTGCGTCGGCGGCGCGCGCTACATGGATGCCTGGTCGACCCCGTGCGGCAGCGAGATCCGCGAGCGGGACATCGACGCCTGCCTGGCGCACGCTCCCGGCAGCATCGACCTGGTGATCAGCCACGACTGCCCCACGGGCATCGGGGTGACCAGCGAGGTCGCGCTCGCCCATCTGGGCCCGCCCGGCGTGGCCGGCCTGGCGCGCGTGGCGGCGCACCTGCGGCCGCGCTGGTGGGTCTTCGGGCACCACCACCGCTGGCATGAGAGCGAGCACGACGGGATCCGCTACCTGGGGTTGCCCCAGAGCTGGCAGGGCTACGCGCTGCTGGAGCCGGGGGGCGAGGTGCGGCGCGTGGAGCACGAGATCAAGCTGCCGGGCCGGCGCGGGTGGCGTCGGCTGATCGGCTTGAGGTAGTTTCCTCCGCGACGGCTCACTCCACCGCCTCGATCAGAGCCTGGAAGTACGCCGGCATCTCGTGCCGCGGGTACCACGCCAGCGCGACCTCCCGATCCAGATGACGCCCCGGGCAGAGGTCGATCAATCGACCCTCGGCCAGCCACGGCGCGGCGACATCGGCCGACAGGACCGAGTAGCCGAGACCCGCGGCCACCAGGGAGGCCAGGGCGTCCGGGTTGTTGACCAGGTGGCGGCGGCGGCGGCGGACGTCCGCCAGAAGCCCGTGCCCGCGCAGGAAGGAGAAGGTGGCGTCGTCGGAGGCGTCGAAGTCGATGATGCGCTCGTCGCTGACGATGGCGGGCAGCTCCCTCCCCGACCAGTCGGCGGGGCCGACCAGCAGCAGGCGATCGGGTTGCAGGCGTTTGGCGTCCAGCTCGTTCACCACGTCGTCGCGCGCCAGCACCGCCAGCTGGGCGACGCCGGTCTTCAGCTGGTTGAGCGCCGAATCCCGGTCGTCCAGGTGGAAGGTCAGCGCGAGACCGGGGAACTGCGGCAAGACGCCGGCGACGCCGGGGATCACCCGGCTGCGCATCAGGCTCGACGGACCGGTGATCGCGATGCGCACGTCGGCGACGTCGGCCCCGCGGCGGATCAGCGACAGTAGTTCGCCCTCCAGGTCCGTCGCGCGCTGGCCGTAGCGCAGCAGAGCCTCGCCTTCGGCGGTCGGGCGCATGCCCTTGCGCGAACGCACGAACAGGGTGCAGCCGAGATCGCGCTCCAGGCCGCGGACGCGCTGGGTGACGCCGGTCTGGCTCAGGCCGATCTCGCGGGCGGCGCCGTGCACGGTGCCGTGCCTCGCGACGGCCAGGAAGGCCGTCATGGCCGGATGCAGTAAACTCATCATGAGTCATCAATAACTGATATCATTCAATTATTCAAATCAATTGTCGTGGCCTATCTTGCCTCCTCATCCGGCAGCGACAGGAGGCGTCATGGCTGTCAACCCATTGGTCAGCAACACGTTGGAATCGATTTTGTCGCGGCGGGTCGTCCTGGCCTACAGCGGCGGGCTGGACACCTCGGTCATCCTGGTCTGGCTGCAGGAGCAGGGATGGGAGGTGCACGCCTACATCGCCGACGTCGGGCAGGACGAAGATCTCGCGGCCGCCGCGCGCAAGGCGAGCGACCTGGGCGCGGCGAGCGTCCACGTCGAGGACCTGAAGCAGGAACTGGTCAGCGACTACATCTTCCCGATGATCGGCGCCAACGCCGTGTACGAGGGGCGCTACCTGCTCGGCACGGCCGTGGCGCGGCCGCTGATCGCCAAGCGGCAGATCGAGCTGGCGCGGAGCCTGGGTGCGGGCTGGGTGTCCCACGGCGCCACCGGCAAGGGCAACGACCAGGTCCGCTTTGAACTGGCGTACCACGCGCTGGCGCCGGAGATCGGCGTGCTGGCGCCCTGGAAGGACAAGGAGTTCCTCTCCCGCTTCGCCGGGCGCAGCGACCTGATCCGCTACGCCGCGGCGAAGGGCATCGAGGTGAAGTCGTCGCTGGCCAAGCCCTACAGCGAGGACGACAACCTCCTGCACATCAGCCACGAGGCGGGCATCCTGGAGGAACCGGGCCGCATCGCGCCGGCCGAGGTCTACTCCCGCACCGTCGATCCCGAGCAGGCCCCGGACACCCCGACGCTGATCCGCATCGACTTCATCGACGGCAGGCCGACGACGGTCACCGAATTGGCCACCGGCGCCGCGGTGTCGGGCGACCTGCCGCTCTTCGTCCACCTCAACGCGCTGGGGGCCGCCAACGGCATCGGCCGCGTGGACATGGTCGAGAACCGCTTCGTCGGCGTCAAGTCGCGCGGCGTGTACGAGACGCCGGGCGGGACCATCCTGCTGGCCGCGCACCGCGACCTCGAGGGCCTGGCCATGGACCGCGAGGTGATGCGGCTGCGCGACATGCTGGCGGCCAAGCTGGCCGAGCTCATCTACAACGGGTTCTGGTTCAGCCCGGAGATGGACTTCCTGATGTCGGCGATCCGCAAGAGCCAGGAGCTGATCGACGGCCACGTGGTGCTGAAGCTCTACAAGGGCGGCGTCTATCCCCTGGCCCGCCACAGCCCCAGTTCGCTGTACAACCAGGAACTGTCCAGCATGGAGGCCGACGGCGGCTTCGACCAGGCCGACGCGGCGGGCTTCATCCGCATCAACGCCATCCGGCTGAAGGCGCACCACGAGATCTGCAAGAAACGGGCGGCCGCGTCGTGAGCACGCTGTGGCGCCGCGAGGACCCGCCGGACCCATGGCTGCAGGAGTTCCTGGCCGGCGACGACCACGTGCTGGACCGCGAGCTGCTGCGGCACGACTGCCGGGCCTCGCTCGCCCACGCCCGCATGCTGCGGCGCATCGGCGTGCTGGAGGCCGGCGAGTTGGCCGACCTGGAGGCCGGGCTGGCGGAGATCGACGACCTTGCGGCGCGGGGCGAGTTCGTGCTGACGGCTGCCGACGAGGATTGCCACACGGCCATCGAGAACCACCTGACCCGCCGCTGCGGCGAGGCCGGCCGCAAGATCCACACCGGCCGCTCGCGCAACGACCAGGTGCTGACCGCCCTGCGCCTGTGGGAGAAGGAGCGGATCGACCGGCTCCTGGACGCCTTGACCGCCCACATCGGCGTCCTGGACGCCCGGCGCGCCGCCCAGGGCCGGGCCGCGCTGCCGGGCTACACGCACATGCAGCCCGCGATGCCGACCACGGTGGACGTCTGGCTGGGCAGCTACGCCGACGCGGCGCGCGACGACCGCGAACTGCTGGCGCTGGTGCGCCGCCTGGTCGACCGCAGCCCCCTGGGCACGGCGGCCGGCTTCGGCGTGCCCGTGCTGACGCTGGACCGCGCGGGCACGGCCGCCGAGCTGGGCTTCGCCGGCATCCTGGAGAACCCCCTGCACGCGCAGCTCAGCCGCGGGCGGCTCGAGTCGCTGCTGCTGGCGGCCTGCAGCCAGACGATGCTGGCCCTGGGACGGCTGGCCGGCGACCTGCTGCTGTTCTCCACGCGCGAGTTCGGGTTCGTGGAACTGCCGCGCAGCCTCTGCACGGGCAGTTCCCTGATGCCGCAGAAGCACAACCCCGACGTCCTGGAGCTGATCCGCGCCCGCTTCCACGTCGTGGCCGGCGAGGAGTCCAAGGTGCGCGCCATGACGGCGGGCCTGATCTCGGGCTACAACCGCGACGTCCAGCTCACCAAGGGCCCCCTGTTCGCCGGCGTCGCGGCCACGCTCGACAGCCTGCGGGCCATGGGCCTGGTGCTGGGCGGCCTGCGCATCGACACCGCCCGCTGCGCCGCCGCGATCACCGACGAGATGCACGCGACGGAGCGCGCTCTGCAGCTGGTGGCGGCGGGCGTCCCCTTCCGCGACGCCTACCTGCGTGTCGCCGCCGCGACCGCCGCCGGCGCCCCGGCGCCCGTGGCTCCCGATCCCCAGTCGAAAGGCCCTCCGGCATGAGCAGCACCTGGCACGACCTGCAGCGGATTCGCGCCTGCGCCGGCGACCACGCGACCGTCGGTCTGAACGATGCGGCGCTGGCGCCCTTCCTGGACGACGCGGACCTGGAGCGCGCCGCAGCGCGGGCCCGCTCGGCGCTGCAGCGACTGCCCGTCACGCACCCCTTCGCCGCGGCGGCCGCGGAGGACGCGCTGTGCGCCGACGTCCAGTCCGCCTACCTGAACTTCTACGGCGACGAGGCGCGCAGCCCCTACGTGCCGCTCGCGGCCTGCGGCCCCTGGATCGTGACCCTGCACGGCGCCGTGCTGCACGACAGCGGCGGCTACGGCATGCTGGGCCTGGGGCACGCCCCCCCGGCCGTGCTCGCCGCGCTGGCGGAGCCCTGGGTGATGGCGAACGTCATGACGCCCAGCCTCAGCCAGAAGCGCTTCGCCGACCGGCTGCGGGCCGAGATCGGGCGCACGCGCGGCGGCTGCCCCTACGACCGCTTCATCTGCCTGAACAGCGGTTCGGAATCGGTGACCATGGCCGCCCGCATCACCGACCTGCACGCCTACCGCATGACGCAGCCCGGCGCTCGCCACGCCGGCCGCAGCCTGCGCTACCTCAGCCTGAGCGGCGGCTTCCACGGGCGCACCGACCCCGCGGCGCGCGTCTCGGGCTCGACGCTGGCGACGTACCAGCGGACGCTGGCCTCGTTCCGCGACCGCGACCAGCTCGTGCTGACCGACCCGAACGACGAGGAGGGATTGCGGGCGACGTTCGCGGCGGCGGCGCGCGACGGCGTCTTCTTCGAGGGCTTCTACATCGAACCGGTGATGGGCGAGGGCGAACCGGGGCTGGCGCTGACGCCGCGGTACTACGACCTGGCGCGCCGGCTGACCCGGGAACACGGGACGCTGCTGGTCTGCGACTCCATCCAGGCCGGATTCCGGGCGACCGGCGACCTCAGCCTGGTCGACTACCCGGGTTTCGGCGCCTGCGAAGCGCCCGACCTCGAGACCTTCTCCAAGGCGCTCAACGCGGGGCAGTACCCCCTGTCGGTGCTGGCGCTGTCGGCGGCGGCCGCGGAGCTCTACGTCACCGGCGTGTACGGGAACACGATGACCACCGCGCCGCGCGCCCTGGAAGTCGGCTGCGCCGTGCTGGACGCCGTCGACGAATCCCTGCGCTCCAACATCAGGGAGCGGGGCGCGCAGTTCCTGGCCGGCCTGACCGCGCTGGCTGACGAGCTGGGCGACGTCGTCGTCGGCGTGCGCGGCACGGGCTTGATGCTGTGCCTGGAGCTGTCGCCCGAGTTCTGTCGAGTCACGGGCGCCGCGGGCGTCGAACAGGAGCTGCGCCGGCGCGGCGTCCACATGATCCAAGGCGGGAGCAACGGGCTGCGCTTCACGCCGCATTTCGGGATCACGGCCGGCGAGGTGGAGCTGATCCTGGGGCAGGTGCGGGAGGTGCTGCTGGGCCGGATGGAGTGCGGGTCGGTCGTCGGCCAACTCAAAAGGAACGGGCCGCCCTGAGGCGGCCCGTTTCCTTCATCATCGTTGGTCGGGGCGAGAGGATTTGAACCTCCGACCCCCTGGTCCCGAACCAGGTGCGCTACCGGACTGCGCTACGCCCCGACCAGATCCGTGGTCCGCGATCGTCCCCCCGGCCTCGGCCGGGGACCCGCGAAACAGACGCACAAGATGCACCCCCGCCCCCGGAAACGCAAGGAGAGCTTCCCCCCTCATTCCCCGTCGAGCCGCTGCACCCCGTCCAGCATGGGCACGAACCGGCAGGCCACCGACCGCTCCACGATCGGCTCCCCCCCCACCTTGCGGTACCGGTAGAGGATCTGCTCGTCGTCGTCGCCGATGGGCAGGACCAGCACCCCGCCCTCGCGCAGCTCGTGGAAGAGCAGCGACGGCAGGCGCGGGGGGCAGGCCGTCACCATGACGGCGTCGAAGGGGCCGGCCTCGGGCTGGCCGGCGCCGCCGTCGGCAGCCCGGACCACGACGTTGGCGCAGCCGAGGTCCTCGAGGGTCTTGGCGGCGCGCAGGGCCAGGGCCTCGATCCGTTCCACGCTGACCACCTCGCGGGCCAGCCGGGACAGGATCGCCGCCTGGTAGCCCGAGCCGGTGCCCACCTCCAGGACGCGCTCGTCGCCCTTGAGCTCCAGCAGGGCGGTCATCAGGCCCACGATGAAGGGCTGGCTGATGGTCTGGCCGTGGCCGATGGGCAGGGCGCAGCCCTGGTAGGCGCGGTGGTGCAGCAGCCGGGGCACGAAACGGTGGCGGGGCACCTCGCGCATCGCGGCGAGCACGGCCGGGTCGGTGACGCCGGCGTCGCGGATCTGCTCGTCCACCATGCGACGGCGGGCGACGGCGTAGTCCCTCATCGCGCCCCCGCCGCCGTGCCGAGCGGACCGCCGAGGTCCAGGGCGCCCATGCGGGCCAACAGTTCGGTGTGCGTCAGGTCGACGCGCAGCGGGGTGATCACCACGTAGCCCTCCTGCAGCAGCACGGCGTCGGTGTCGGGGATCTGCTCCCAGGTGGGGCCGCGCCCGCCGATCCACAGGTAGGGGCGGCCGCGCGGGTCGGTCTGCTCGGTGATGACGTCCTTGTAGCGGCGGCTGCCCAGCGGGCAGGTGCGGATGCCGCGCACCTCGGCGGCCGCGACGTCGGGGATGTTCACGTTCAGCAACGCGTGGCGCGGCAGCGGCAGGGCCAGCAGGGCGTCGAGGTGGTGGCGCACGAAGGCCTCCGCCGCACCCCAGTCGCGCGGGTGCCACGAGGCGCAGGACAGGGCGTAGCTGGGGAAGCCGAGGATCGCGCCCTCGAGCGCGGCGGCCACGGTGCCGGAGTAGGTGACGTCCTCCCCCATGTTCGCGCCGTGGTTGATGCCGCTGATGACCAGGTCGGGCGGGTCGTCGCGCAGGAGGTGCTCGACCGCGACCAGCACGCTGTCGGTGGGCGTGCCGGTGACCGCCCAGCGGCCGGGCCCGCAGTCGAGC